>JAHFRV010000065.1 GCA_023266095.1 Gammaproteobacteria bacterium
CGCGTCCGCTTGCTGTGCTTCTCAAAACCGCTGCTGAAGGTCCTTTGCCGCATGTGCTTGTCCTGTTTCATTGCCTGCGCGTATTATCTCATAACATAGGAATTGTTCAGAGGCTCCTTAGGTTCTGAAAGCGGCGATGCACCGTTTTGTCGTTTGGAGAGCATGAGGGCAGCCTAGGCCACCGCGCGTCGCTCTTGAGAATCCAGAAACGACTTCGAGAATATGGCGGAATGAAATCGGCTTGCGATCTGCGCGACCCGCAAGCATGTTTTCCTGCGGAAAGTGTTCCCCGGATACGTTGCCAGTGCTGGTCGCTCAGCCGTGGCATGCGACGAATTCTATGCAATTTTGGTCAGTGTGATTTTGAGATAGGTTCTGGGAACATCTGATTTATTCAGAGGTTCCTGCGGCACGGGGAAGCGCGAAATGAAGGAAAGCGAAAATCACATTTTTCGCTTTCCTTGCACTGAAATTCCAAGACGGGATGATTCAGAGCTTCCTTAAGATACGAATTTATCGGTTCCCCCTTATTATTCGAGCGGGATGCGTCCCTTGTTTCTGGCGAGCCATGCATCGAATGAAAGCAGTCCCGGATTAAGTGAGCGGGAAACCACGAGGTCGCGGCTGCGGGAAAACTCATCGCCGAGAATGGCCTGGTACTGGAACATGTTGCCGAGATCTTCCGCGCCGGGGAAACCTAATCCACGGTAAACATCGAACGGGACATCATTGAAGCTGATTTTACGGCCGAGCGAGTTGGTCATTTTCGCCGCCATCTCGGAACCGTCCAGCACTTCACCGGCGATGCCGACCCGCTGCCCGACCGTGCTCATGCCGCGACGGAACAAACCATAGGCGCAACCGCCGATATCCTCGGCAGCAATACCCGGAAGCTTGGCGCCCCCAAGCGGCAGCGAAAGCACGAATTCGCCATCCGCACCTTTACGCGGCCCCATGCCGAAGTAAATAAAATTCTCCCAATAAAATGCGGCAAGAAGGTAAGTGGTCGGCGCGGCCTCTTCGGCAAAAACATGGTCCACCGCCCCCTTGGAATCGAAATGTGGCACTTTGTATTTGCCCTGTAACGTCGGCAAACGGGCATCATCGAGCGGCACGCGCGTGCGCGTATCTTCGAGCGTCGACCAAATGACGTGCCGGACACCGGCCTGCTTGGTTGCTCTGGCCATCGCCGTTGCTTGCGCACCCTCGCGATCCGCCGAGAAGTGCTCCCAGAAGTTGGTGACGCAGAACACGCCGTGCGCACCGGCAAAAGCCCGCTCCAAGCTGGCGGGATTATCGGCATCGCCCGCCACGATTTCCACGCCAAGTTTGGCAAGCACCTGCGCTTTTTCAGAATCGGGTTTGCGGGTGATTGCCCTCACGGCGAACGGACTTTCGCGATCGGCAAGAATCGCGCGAACCAGTCCTCCCCCTTGTGCGCCGGTTGCGCCCATTACTGCGATGATTTCTTTTTTAGGCATGACGTTGCTCCTTGTCTTTTTGCAGTTTATGTGGCCGAACTAAATAGTGCAGACACGCATCTCAGCTATCCTTTTCAAATTTAGCAGTGCCGCCCGATCTCCAGCAATACCGGGTAAGCCCATCCGATCGTGCCTTAGGCCGACCATCTTCTGGCCTATGGCCTGAGGGTGGTTAATAAGCCTTGCTCGGTTCGGCCATGGCCAAAACGCGACTTTTTCCGCCAATTGTACGGGAACCCCTGCTCGGTCGAGCATCACCCAATGCGATCAAACACGCCGCCAGTCGGTAGTGCCGTCGGGGCGGTCTTCAAGAATAATTCCCTGTTTCTTCAGCTCGTCACGTATGCGGTCGGACTCGGCCCAGTTTTTAATATTGCGGGCAGCGAGGCGTTCACTAATCAGTATCTGTATATTGGAATCCGATATGCCTTGACTGATTGCGACTGACTCCATGGCTGCATGGGCCGCCATGTCTTCTACTTGTAACTGGTGAATGCGAAACTTTAAGTAAGTCTCAGCATCATTTTGCAGCAATCCAAGCGTGCTTCCGAGCTGACGCAACACTGAGGCAAAACGCGCTGCATTATCAGCTTTAGCTTCCGTCTTGGCGCGATTGAGTTCTCGCGCCACTTCGAATAACACTGCCAGCGCATCCGGTGTGTTGAAATCATCATCCATCGCCATATTGAAGCGTGCCGCGTAATCGCTACGACTGACATCCACCGCCGCGCCGCCCATCGGCATATCACGCAACGCCGTATAAAACCGATCGAGCGCGGCCTTCGCGCTGTCGAGATTCTGTTCGGAATAATTGAGCGGGCTGCGATAGTGGCTGCTCAAGATAAAATAACGCACCACCTCGGGTGGATAATGTTTCAGCACCTCCCGCACCGTAAAAAAATTACCCAGCGACTTCGACATCTTCTCTTCGTTGATCTGCACGAAGCCGTTGTGCATCCAGTAATTGACGAAGTGACAACCGGTGGCGGCTTCGCTCTGGGCGATCTCGTTCTCGTGATGAGGGAACATGAGGTCCATGCCGCCGCCGTGGATGTCGAAGTGATCACCGAGGCACTGGGTGGACATCGCGGAACATTCGATATGCCAGCCGGGCCGGCCCGCCCCCCACGGTGAATCCCAACTCGGTTCGCCGGGTTTGGCGCTCTTCCACAACACGAAGTCGAGCGGATCGTCCTTGGCCTCGTCCACCGCCACCCGTTCGCCGACCCGTAAATCTTCGACGCGCTTACCCGACAAGGCACCGTAATTTTCGAAACGGCTGACGTCGTAATAGACATCGCCGTTCTTCGCGTGATAGGCGTAGCCGCGTTCCACCAGACGGCGAATCATGGCGATGATCTCGTCTATCGACGTCGTCGCGCGTGGTTCGTGATCGGGCGGCAGCACGCCGAGCGCGGCGCCGTCTTCGTGCATGGCGGTGATGAATCGCTCGGTGAGCGCGGCCATGGTCTCGCCGTTCTCCGCGGCGCGCTTGATGATCTTATCGTCGATGTCGGTGATGTTGCGCACATAGGTCACGTCATAACCGCTGGCGCGGAGATAACGCGTCACCACATCGAACACCACCATCACTCGCGCATGGCCGACGTGACAGTAGTCGTACACCGTCATGCCGCAGACATACATACCGACCTTGCCGGGCATCCGCGGCGTGAACACTTCTTTTTGTTTGGTGAGGCTGTTATGGATTTTCAGCATAAGGTCATTGTTTATCCATGTAAGGTGGGTTAGGCCGTGGCCGTAACCCACCAACAGTGTCACCACAGGTGACTCATCGCATTTAGGATGTCGCCTCCGGCGACGGCTTGGTGGGTTACGCTGCGCTGACCCACCCTACATTTATTACGCCCAGCGCGCCAACCGCGCCTTGGCCTGCTCGGCCGTGATCAATGCCAACAACGGTGCCAGCTCCGGCCCGTCGACTTCGCCGGTGAGCGCCGCGCGCAACGGTTTGAACAGGCCCTTGCCCTTGGCGCCGCTGGCACGTTTGAGTTGTTCGACCATCGCCGCGTAATCGACGGGATGCGCCTCAAGGGCTGCGACCGCCGCCGCGAAAAATTGAGGACCGGCCTGCGTCACCAGCGCCTCTGCTTCGCCGTGTAATTCCAGCGTCTCCGCGAAAATGATGCAGGCCCAGTGCACGGCCTCCTTGGGCAACACGATATTGCCGCGCACCGTGGTGATAAACTCTTCACGCCGCGCGGCCGGCACCAGGGCGTGCACCGCCTCACCCATCCACTGCCACAAACTATCGGCGTCGGCGTGTTGCACCGCTTGGCGCTGATAATAATCGAGCTGGGTCGGGTCGTAACGCGCCGGCGAGCGGCCGAGCTTGCTGAGTTCAAACTCGCGGGCCAGCCCGCCCAAATCCAGGTAGGCGTTGTTTTCGTAATGGTGGCCGAGCCGAGCCAGATAATTCACCACCGCCAACGGCAGGTAACCGGCTTCGCGTAGCTCGCGCACGCTGCGGCTGCCGGTGCGTTTGGACAGCGGCGCGCCGTCGGCGCCGACGATCATGCTGATGTGGCCGTAATGTGGCGTATGCAGATTCAAAGCCTGTTGCAGCAAGATCTGTCGCGGAGTGTTGGTGAGGTGATCCTCGCCGCGCAACACATGTGTCACTTCCATCAATGCGTCATCGATGGCGTTGCTGAAAAAGAAGGCGGCGTTGCCGTCGGCGCGGCGGATCACGAAGTCGCCGATGTCGTCGGTGGTGTAGGCCTGCGGTCCGCGCACCAGATCGTCGAAGCGGACCACGTCGCCGTCCAGCACCCGGAACCGCAGATTGGGCTGCAACCCTTTCTCCACACGTTTTTGTCGTTCCTCCGCGTTCAAGCGCGCGCAGGTGCCGGCATAACGCGGCGGCCGGCCGGAGGCCAGCTGGGTCTTGCGTGACAACTCCAGTTCCCGCGGCGAACAGAAACAAGGATAAGCCAGGCCGTGTTGTTCCAGTTCGGCGAAGTAACGCTGATAGATCTCGCCGCGCTGGGATTGCGCATAAGGACCGTGGCTGTCGTCGGCCTCGGGGCCTTCCTGCCAATCCAGACCCAACCAGTGCAGATCCTCCATCAGGGCGAGAATGTGTTCGCCGCGGCTGCGCTCCAGATCGGTGTCCTCGATGCGCAGCAAAAACACCCCCCGGGTATGGCGGGCGTAAAGGGCGTTGAACAGCGCGGTGCGCACATTGCCCAGGTGGAGCAGACCGGTGGGGCTGGGGGCGAAACGGGTTTTTACGGTGGGCTGATTCATGGCGCGCATGGTAGCGGAAACCGGGCCGCAGCTCAAAGGCGGTGTGGCCCGCCAACTTTCTTAACGGGTCCAAAACGTCTATCATTGGCCGCTGCTCTTATCCGCTTTCATATCTTTCATTTCAAAGAAGGACCGTCCCATGAAGAAAACCCCCCTCTTCGCCGCGCTGGGTCTCTGCGCCATGTTCAATGTCGTGCCGCAAGACGCGGGCGCCGCCGCCGACCAGCCGCGGGTGCGCATGCAAACCAATATGGGCGACATCGTCATCGAACTGGACCGCGCCAAGGCGCCCAAGTCGGTGGAGAACTTTCTCCGTTACGTCACTGAAGGCCATTACGACGGCACCATTTTTCACCGCGTGATTCCCAACTTCATGGTGCAAGGCGGCGGCTACAACGCCGACTTCACCCAGAAGTCCACCCATCAGCCCATAGAAAACGAAGCCAACAACGGTCTGGTCAACAAACGCGGCACCATCGCCATGGCCCGCACCAACGACCCACACTCCGCCACCGCGCAATTTTTCATCAACGTGGTGGACAATGACTTCCTCAATTTCACCGCGCCCAATCCCCGCGGCTGGGGCTACACGGTGTTCGGCACCGTGGTGGAAGGCATGGACGTCGCGGACAAGATCGCCAAAGTCGCTACCGGTTCCGCCGGCCCCTTCCCCTCCGATGCGCCACGGCAAAATGTGGTCATCGAGAAAGTCACCCTGCTGGGCGCGGCCAAGTAAGCGCCGCCGATCGCGGCCTCCGGCCCCGTTTTCAACACAACGGGGCCGGAGCGTTGCGTATATCGGACTCAAAATAACTTCCCCGCACCGGGAACGCAAAGATGAGCGCATGAGTACCACCCTGTTCATTTCCGATTTACACCTCAGTGCCGACCGGCCCGCCATCACCGCGCTGCTGCTCGACTTCCTCCAAGAACGGGCGGCACGGGCGCAAGCACTGTATGTGCTGGGCGATTTATTCGAAGTGTGGCTGGGTGACGATGCGATCCATCCCGCCTATCAGCCGGTACTGCAAGCGTTCCGCGCGCTCGCCGGCGGCGGCATGCCGGTCGCGGTGCTGCACGGCAACCGGGATTTTTTATTGGGCCAGACCTTCGAGCAACTCAGCGGCTGCCGCTTGATCGCCGATCCCACTCTGATCGAGTTGAACGGCGAGCCCACCTTGCTCATGCACGGCGACACCCTGTGCACCGACGACGTCGAGTATCAGCAATTCCGCGCCCACGTGCGCAATCCGGAAACCCAGCGCCAGTTCCTCGCCATGGGCATCGAGCAACGCATCGCCATGGCACGCCAGTTCCGCGACGCCAGCCGCGAACGCACCAGCCACAAGGCTTCGGCGATCATGGATGTCAATCAACAGGCGGTGGCGAACGTCATGCGCCGACACGGCGTGCGGCAATTGATCCACGGCCACACGCACCGCCCGGCGGTGCATGACTTCACGCTGGACGGCCAGCCTGCGCGCCGCATCGTGTTGGGCGACTGGTACGAACAAGGCAGCGTGTTAGTGTGCGACGAAACCGGTTGCCGTTTGGAAAGTTTGGGCGGGGCCTGAGCGAAAGTACTCTCGCCGCCGCCCGCGGCTCATTCCTTGGGCATCTCCAGCTTGGGCTCCGACGGCGGTTCCGCGTCCAGCTCCGGCGCGGGGTCGGCCTCGCTGGTCGGCGCCGGTTTCACCACGTCTTCGGGCACATCGTCCACCGGTTCGGTGACTGACGGCGGTATCGCGACAACGGGAAGCGTCTCCTCCGGCTGCAAAGCCGGTGCTTGTGCTTTGGCCTCCACCAGCAGCGGCGTGATCACCGGCGCGAGTGTCTTCAACACCTGCACCGGCAGGCCGCTGGTGAAGTGGTAGTTGGCGGCTTCGGGGCCGTGGACATAGGCGGTGAGCGTGCCGAAGAAACGGTCGCCGATATAAAACACGAAGGTCGCGGTGCGGTTCACCACCCGCGATTGGATCAGCCGCCCGCCCTTGCCGTATACCTCGAAACGATGATCGCCGGTGCCGGTCTTGCCGCCGGCAGTCACCACCGTGCCGTCCGGCAGGGTAAAGGCCTTGTGAAGACGGCGTGCCGTACCCTGTTCCACCACGTCGGCGAGCGCGCGCCGCACCACCTGCGTGACCTCCACCGGCAATACCCGTTCACCGGTCACGGCCAGGCGCGTCACCACCGCTTCGTAGGGCGTAGCTTCGGCGAAATGCAGGCCTTCCATGCGCACATTGGGCGAACGTATTCCGTCGCTGATGATGATGCCCATCAGCTCCGCCAGCGCCGCCGGGCGATCCGCCGAACTGCCGATGGCCGTGGCATAAGAACCGACCAGGCTGTCGAAGGGGTAACCCAGTCGTTTCCATTCGCGATGAATCTCTTGAAACGCCTCGATCTCCAACAGGGTGCGGATACGGCTGTCCTGCGCATTCTTGTGGCGGGTCTTGAACAACCAGCTGTAGACCTCTTGGCGTTGTTCGCGACTGGCGTCCAGCACCTCTTGCATCTTGGCCTGGGGATGGGCGCGCATATACGCCACGGTCCACAATTCGAGCGGATGGACGCGCGCGAGGTATCCGCGATCAGGCAAGGAAAAATTGTCCGGCGTGTATTTGGCGAACAGCCCGGCGATGTCTTTGTCCGAGAGGTGGGTGACCGGCAGATTGGCGCGTAAAAATGCCGTGAACTCATTGAGGCTGGCGACCGGCGTGACGGAATTGAACACCATCGCCAGACGCGCCGGCGTCACCCGCATTCCCGCCACCAGCAATTCCAGGGCCTGCTCCGGCGTCTTGTTCTGGTACTTGCGGTAGAAGCGCTGCATGTACTGGCTGCCCTCGCGATCGGCGAAGCGGGCCAGATAAACCGGCCGGCGTTCGTCAGCGCTGTCCTCCAGCAGTTTGCCCGAGGAGCCGGGCACGGCCGTCATGTAATAACGCACGATGTCGCGCATCATGCGAATGAACACCAGGTTCACCGAGTTGCGCAGCGCTTCGCGCACCGTGATGATCTTGCCGTTGTCTTCCCGATTGAAATTCTCGAAACTGTGCAGACCGCCACCGGTGAAAAACTGTTCGCCGGGATGGGCGGAATAGCGCCTATCCATGGCCGCTTCGAGCATGGGAGCCAGAGCGCGGTCTTCGCTGGTCTGCAGATAATCCAGCGCCCAGCGCGCCAGCGGATTATTGGCGCTGACTTCCACCTGGGCCAGCTCCTCGGGTTTGAGCGCCGTGTAGCGTTCGTGCAAGGCCACTATCACATTGAGATAACTGATCAGGGTCCGCAGTTTGGCGGTGGAACCGAGGTCCAGTTTGACGCCTTCGTTGATATCGAAGGGCTGATCGTAATTGTCGGTCTGTACCCGCACCAGATTGCCGTTGGCCGTGCGTTCCAGCAAAGTGAAACTGTAAACGATGCGGGTGAGATCATCACTCTCGCCCAGCAACCGTTCGCCATACAGCCCGGCGGCATGGGCGGGAGCGGGATCTTTCAGCGACCGCAAGGTCTGGGTGACCGCACCCTGCATGCCGCCGTCCAACGTCGTACGCACCGTCAGGTCGAGCCGGTCCAAATCGTAGAGGCGCGGCACGCCCAGTATCTGCGCCAAACGGCTGCGCACCGCGTTATTGGCTTTGCTCGCCGTGAAGACCACCGGCGGCGGCTCGACGCCGACCCGGAACCGCAACGTCACTTTCTTGGCCGTATCGCGCAAGGCCGACGAGATATAACCGGCCTTGGCGAGCATATCCAAATAGACATTGGCCAAGCTGTTCAAGCGCTCGGGTTTACCCGACAAGTAAAACGACGGCCGGCGCTGGGCGAGGAATAGGCTTAACACCTGTTTATAAGCCAACGCATCGGCCTCGGTCACGTCATTCGGCGCGGTGATCAGGCGTCGCAATCGGTCATTCGTCTCCGCCGGTGTGGCGCCGTACCACACCAGCAGGCCGTCGCCGATGCCGTTCACTTCGCCATAACCCGCCCGCGCCGCCAGCGGCACTGAATTGATGTAATCAAGGACGATCCGCCGGCGATAGGCGGTGGTGTCTTCACCATCGAGATAGGCGCGCACGCTGGCCGAGGCCATTTGCCGCAACTTGTCCTTGGCCGAAAAGGTGAGGCCGCCCGGCGAATGGCGGTATTTCTCCATTTGCGTGGCGAGGGTACTGCCTCCCGCCACGTTGCTGCCGTCGTCCACCACCTTGCTCACCAACATCTCGCCCACCGCCTTGAACAAACGGTCCCATTCCACCGCGGGATTGCGGGTCGGCGACTGAGCGTCGAGCAGCTCGCGGTTTTCGATAAAGAGCAAGGCGCTGACCATCAAGGCGGGAAGTTCGTCGAAGCCGCCATACAACTGGCCGGGATAACGCACCGCGTAGACCGGCTGACCGCGATGATCGAGGATTTGCAGACCCGCCCGGTTTTTTTCGTGGTAAGCGGGAAACAGACCCCAGTCCACCAATTGCCGCATCCGCGGCGACATCCGGGCCTGGGCGCTGACCGAATAACCCTTCCCGGTCAGCGCCGTCAAAAACGCCGGGATCTTTACATAACCTAACCGCTCATCGAAAGGACCGGCGGTCGGAAAACGGACCTCATCGGCGGGAGCGGGGCCGGGTGTGACCTGATAGCTCAATTCCTTGCCCAATTGGGTCAGGTAACGCGCCTGCAAGGTGGAATCATCCATCTCCTTGATAGCGAGCACCGCCACGGCGATCAGCACCGAGACGAACACCAGTCGCGCCAGCCAGCGCCATACCCCACGCGCCCGCCGCCGCACCTCGGCGACAGAAGGCGGCGCCAAGAGCGGCTCGTGGCCGGACTGAGACGACGGAGGCGAGGCGACGGACAGCGGAACGCCGGAGGGGGATGGAAGAACGGGTGATACCGCGATTTCGTTTTCGTTCGGGTTCGGCTGTAGAACCGGGCCGCCATCAACGCGGCCGGAATCCAGGTCTAGCTCGTGCACGGCGGGCGTGTGCTGACGCGAGGCGCCGCCATTGATTTTGCCGCTCCCTCGCCGATGGCGATTACGCTTTACCCGCCGTCCCATACCTTACAGACATATCTCATAGTGCCAGCAGGACCGCCGCTGGCATCGCCACATCATCGCACTTGGACAGCCTATCGATTTATCGATTACCGGTTGGCCGGTATCCCTAAACGTTGGCCGGGACGGATGACCGAACGTTTGGTCAATTGATTGCTGGTCAGCAGCTCCGTCACGGTCACGCCGTAGTTGCTCGCGATCAGCCAAGGTGTGTCCCCCTTGCGCACCACATGCACAAGCGCGTCGTTACCGGCGTACTGCCCTCCCTCACGCACTTTCAATTTCTGACCGACCCGCACTATATCCTGTTCGGACGGCAATTCGTTCAAAGTCCGCAAGTCCGCCAGCTGGATCTTGTAACGCCTGGCGATACCCGACAACGTTTCGCTGGCTTTTACCACGTGCACTGTGGCCCGCTGACTCGCGGCCTCACGCGGCGCGTCGTCGTTACGGGCGGCGGCGGTCGATAAGACCGTATTCTGCACCGCCGCGGACAGCGAGGTACCCGACGGCAATGTCACCATCACGCCGGCGGGAATCGCCGTTAGACTGCGGCCGGCGCGGGTACTCCAGGCCGGATTCATCTTCACCAGCTCGCTGTGCGTCACGCCGTAACGGCGGGCGAGATCGCGCGAACGCGCCGGGCGGTCCAACACGATGTGTTCGGCGCGCAACGGCGTTTGGAATGCCACGCCCTCCGGGAAAAAACGTTCCGGCTGGCTGGCTATTTCCCGCGCCGCGAGAAACTCCGCATAAAAATTCCGCGAGGCGAAGCCAAAAGTTTTACCCTTGTATTCATGGACGATGCGTCCGAAGTCAGTCCCGAATTCGGCCTTGGCCCGCGCCATGCCTTGTATGCCGTGATTGTACGAGGTGATCGCCAGGCTCCAGTCGCCCAGCTGCTGATAGGCGTGTTTCAGATAACGCGCCGCGCCGCGCGCCGAGGCTACTGGATCGAGCCGCTCATCGACGGCCTTGTTCACGGTCATGAAAGTCTGCCCGGCCGAGCGGGTGAACTGCCATATGCCCACCGCCCCCACCGCGGACCGGGCATGGTGTTGAAACGACGATTCGACGTGAGGCAGATAAGCCAGGTCCTCCGGCAGACCCTCTTCCTGGAAAACCCGGCGGAAGACGGCGTCGTAGCGACCGCTGATTTCCAGACCGCGGAGGAAACGCTCGCGCACGCCGCGCTGGGTGCGCACTCGCAAATAGGCCTCGGCCACTGCCGCGGCACCACCGGCGTTGATCAGACGCTGGCGCAGGTCACGGTCTGCATCCGAGAGTTCAGCTCCGGCTTGTTCGGCGGCGGCTATTCCTTGCAGCCGCGACTCCCAACGCTCACGGTGTTGTTTAATCTGCTCGCGCTGGACCTCGGTGAGCGAGTCGCCCACCTTGCCGTCCAGTTCGATGACATCATAGATGATGCCGGGGTAGTTCATGTCGTGCAGCGCCACCTGGTTTTGCCGCCACTCGGAAAACACGCTGCGCCAAAACACCACGTTGTCGCGCAAGACCGCGGGTATGGGGAAGGTCTCGGGCTGGATATCCGCTTCGGAAAAATGGGCCAGCGGGCTAGGATCGACCGAGGCTTGGAGAGGCGGGCTTATTATCCCGCCCAGAACCACGACCAGGCTGGCTGACAACAACTGCAGACTACGGTTGTTCATACGTTTACCTTCTTCCGGCATGCCCTTATTCATCCTTCCCGACATCCTTAAACTCCTGCAGCACCACCCTGATCTCTAACAAAGCAATGTCCCTGCCATTCTACTCTTCACTCCAGGCAAATACGGCGCGATTTTTCATGACCGTCATTAATCAATACCTTCGCGCCGATCCGGTCATGCCCACGCTCACCAGCCCGCGGCCATCAGTGACGGCGTGGCGGCAAACCGCCGCGCTAAATGCCAAGTCACCGCCAGCGACGGTGGTTATTTGTCACATCACAGCACAGTCGACAATGACACACAAGATATCGTCATTTTCCAAGTGAATCATAAGAAAGTCGACGATGGCATCCTCCGCTTGCACTTAGCGCGCCGCGCCCAGGGCGAGCGCCCGCCGCCGGCTGGCTTCGGCCGCCTCCGTCTGCCGCGCGCCATTCCACCATGCGTCGGCCTCGGGCCAGCCATGAGCATCGCGCAACACCCTATCCGCCAGGGCCGCCATATGATCGGCGCGATCATTGAGGGCGGGAATATAGTGCAAGTATTCGCCACCCGCCGCCAAAAAAGCCTCTTTGTTCAGCATGGCGATCTCTTCCAAGGTTTCGAGACAATCCGCGGCGAAACCCGGACAGACCACATCCACCCGCTTCACACCGTCCTTGGCCCAGACCTGCAGGGTTTTATCGGTATACGGCTGCAACCACTCGGCACGGCCGAAACGCGACTGGAAAGTGACTTGCCATTCGCCCTGCACCAGCTGCAACCGTTCGGCGACCAGGCGGGCGGTCTTGAGACACTGGCAGTGATAGGGATCACCCAGCAGCAAAGTGCGTTTGGGCATGCCATGAAACGAAAACAATAAACGCTCGCCGCGGGGCTGCTGCTGCCAGTGTTCTTGAATGCTGCGCGCCAAGGCGGCGATGTAGGCGGGATCATCGTGATAATGATTGACGAAGCGCAGTTCCGGCACCCACCGCCAGGTCTTCAGCACCGCGGCTACCGCGTCGAAGGTGGAGGCGGTGGTAGCGCCGGAGTATTGCGGGTAAAGCGGCAACACCAGGATGCGCCGCGCGCCGGCGGCGCGCAGTTCCCGCAAACCGGCGGCGATGGACGGCTGGCCGTAACGCATGGCCAGCGCCACCCGCACCGGACCGCCGCAACGTTGCTGCAACAGCGATTGTAAGGCGGCCGCCTGCCGGCGCGAGATCACCAATAAAGGGGAGCCCTCATCGGTCCACACCCGCTGATAGGCGTGTGCGGAACGCTGGGGCCGGGTACGCAGTACGAGTCCGTGCAGGATCAACCACCACAGCGGACGGGGAATCTCCACCACCCGCGGATCCCACAGAAATTCCGCCAGATGGCGGCGCACCGCCTCCGCGGTGGGTGCTTCGGGTGAACCCAGATTGGTCAGCAACACACCCAGGCATTCCGGCGCCCCGTGGCGGTAATCGCCTTCTCCCTCGAACCGGCTCATCAATTGATCCTCACATTCAGCGCAAGACTGCGCGCACTCATCCGCATGGCGCAGCAGTATACCCAAAGACGGCGGGACGCGTGAGGCTAGGAATAGCGTTGGTAGGATAGTGAAAAAAAAACCGTTCCCTGGCTCTACTCAACGTGCCCGAGGACAGCTTTTTTCACACTCCATTTTTCAAGCAGCCACAGCGGGTTTGAAAAATAGCGGCGGATTCCCTCATTTTACGCAGACTGATTTTCAACAGACTGATAAGGCGGCGCGCGCCCACTCGATGAGTTGCTCGCTTTCCAAAATCTCCACCGGCACTTCGTAGTAGTTTTTCAAATGCTGGCGCGGATTGGGCCGAAAGCAGTCCATACCGCGCGCCAGATAGCCGGCGCGGCCGGCTTCATCGGTTTTGAAGTAGAGACGTCCTTGATAAACGATGGCGAAGAAACGCCCGTCCGCGTACAGACCATGGCCGCCGAACATGGGACGCGCGCTGAGCGAGGGCAGCGCGGCGAGCTGTTCCAGTACGAAGCGCAGAAAGGAATCATCGCGCGATGCTTTAGTCATCTCGCCACCGCGCTCACTCGAGACGCAGCGGCGTCACCGCACCGCTCTCGCGGTAACGCCGGTAGTCTTGCAGAACCTGTTCATGATCGAAGACCAGCGGCGCGGGTAAGTCGGCAAGCGTGAATAAGGCCAGATGCCGGGCGTCGTCGCGGGCCTGCGGTTCGCCGCTGGCCTCGCCGACGTAGACCGCCGTCACCGTATGACCACGCGGATCACGGCCCGGCGCCGAATAACAGCCGAGTAAAACCTTGAGCGTCACGCGCAGACTGGTCTCTTCGGCCGCCTCGCGCAGCGCCGCCTGTTCGAGACGCTCGCCCACCTCTACGAATCCGCCCGGGATCGCCCAACCGTGAGGCGGGTATTTGCGTTCGATGAGCACGATAGGCCGTCCGGGACGATCGGTGAGTTCGATGATTACATCGGCGGCGAGCAAAGGTGTGACCGGCTTGGGCATAAAACGCTCCGTCGCAATGACAGCGGACATGATACCCATTCCGGTAAGAACACGTCAGGCGGCGGCTTGTGTAAGCCGGCTCGCACCTGAGATGAAGGTAGGCTAATGATGGCCGGCTGGCAACGGCTGCACCCCACCTCAATAGCGCAATCGATTTACCAGCATTGACCTACTCCGGCGCTGGAACCTTTCACGCCGGTTGAAGTGAGGGTGATGGTGGCGCACTGAGTATCACCGGTCTGCGGCGCCAGCGCGGTGGCGGTCAAGGTAAACCCCGTGGCGATACCGCCGGCGGCGGCCGTGATGGCGACACTATAAAATCGATCGGGGGATATCGCCGGATTCGAGGTATAACCCAACAGCGTCAAATTGGTCGTGTAGGTATTGTTGTCGGTACTGAAGCGTTCTTCACGCATGGCCGCGTCCAACAACATGGCATGGGCATCGGCGCGGCGGCTTTGGTATACCTTGTTTTGATAACTCGGATAGGCGATCACGGCCAGGATCGCGGCTATCGCCACCACGATCATCAGCTCTATTAAACTAAATCCCGCCGTCTTGCCGCGCATGATGATCACCGTGCCGGACGGAGGTTGGGCAACACCCACAACTCCTCCACGGTCCCCAGTTTACCGCCACCCTCGCCGGTGACGGTGACTCCCACGAAGTCACCGACCTTCACATCGCCCAAGACCGAAAATGAACGTTGCGGAGTATGCACCCGCAAATTTCTGGAGAGCAGATAACGCTGGTCATTGATGACCACATAATCGCGGCCCATGCCGTCCAGGGTCCCGCTGCGGGTGAACTGCTCGGGGTAGGTGTAAGCCGGCGGTGCGGCCCAGCCGGGCGCCGCGCCCAACATTATCATCGCTGTCAACAAAACGCCTGCCAGTGAACGAATCATATCTCGACTCCTATTACTTCCTTATTGCAGTTTTTGCCAGGTGATGCGCCCTTGTGGACCCGCCGGTAGATTCATCAGGTTAGTCTCAGGGTCGCCATCGGTTTGGTTGTTGGCGATACAAGTCGCCCCGTTACAGTTATTCAGCATCTGGCCCGCCGACATCTGGCTGTTTTCATAACTGCCGCTGGCAACCGTGGCGGTGCCGGTGCCGCTGCCACTCCCGCTGCCGCTGCCACTGCTGGTACCGGTGGTCGAGCTCGTGGTCGTACACGACGGGGTCGACGTCACGCCGTTGGTGGTGGTGGTCGTACAGGTATTGGTGGTGGTACTGGTGCCGACCGTCGCGCCAGTGCTGGTGTTGGTGGTCGTGCACAGTGTGGTCGTGGTGGTGGTGGTGGTCCTGGTGCGACCGCCGCGACCGCCGCCCCGGCGACCGCCGCCGCTGGTGCTGGTGCTGGTGTTGGTGGTGCAAGACGTGGTGGTGGTGCCGCTGGTGCTGGAACCCGGGACTACTCTATCGCTATCGTTAATGACCCCGTCGCCATTGATGTCCAGCGCCGAGTTATCCAGCCGGGCGCCATCGGCGGATTTGAGCACCATCATCCAGCTGCCGCCGCCCACGCCGCAGATTTCCGGATTGGGCAATAAGGTGCTGAAAATGACCGTGCCGTCGCGCAGTATCGCCTCGGTGTTCTGCCGTTCGCCGCCATTGGCGCCGGTTTGCTGATTGACCAAATCCATATACCAGCCGCGATGAGTGGCCCAATCGATGGTATTGGCGGTGGTAATCCGCGCCCGGCCGCCGCCGCTGGCGACTTCGCTGCTGATCTGCTGCTGTAACAAGTTGCTGCGCAGCACGGTGCTGGCGCCCGCACCGCTGAGATTCCTGTCCCAAATGCCGTAGAAGGATTGGGTCACCTGACCGGTCACGGCATTGTCACCTTGCTCGAAATATTTGCCGGTACCGAAGTACACCATGTAACTATTGGCGACCGTCGGATGACGGCCCACCACCGGCCGCACGGTAATCGGCTGCGGCTGCGGCGACGCGCCGCTGGAGCGCGCGACGAACAAGGGTTGGCCGCCGTTACTCACCGCCCACGAGGCCGGACTGGTACTGCTCAAATCGAAGCGCCAGAGGTTGCCGAACAAATCGCCCGCGTAAACAAAATCCACCATGGAGTCGACGTTGACATCCGCGGGTGCGGTGGTCGCCAGGCCATTGGGAC
>JAHFRV010000013.1:0-52042 GCA_023266095.1 Gammaproteobacteria bacterium
CTGCACCTGAGACAGAACACGTTTCTTGCTTCCTCCAGAACGTGGAAACACTGGGATTATAAGGCTGGACTTCTATGAAACCCCATTTTGGCACCCACACTAATCCGCGTAGACCCATTTAAATATCGAGTTGAATAAATAGGCTTATAAAGGACCGGTTTCCTTGTTCTGCCGTCAAAGTCTTCGCGCTACTCGCGCCGGGAACTCGTGCAATTCTATTTTTTAAAATTTAAGGAACGTCCGATTTATTCAGAGATTCTTTAAATTTACCCTTGTGCTCTTGAGCTGGCATGATATCCATGCGAATTGTTCAGCGTGTGCGTTCGAGAGCTTGGTCGTAAATTGCTTCCAACACGCGCACCGGCTGGGTGGTGAAGTTGCGTTCTACATGTAATCGACCCGCTTCACCCATTTTGGTCCTCAGTTCTTTATTGTCCACCAGTTGACGCAAATGGGTCGCGAAGCCGGTCACATCACCGCGCTCGAAAAGAAAACCCGTTTCACCGTGTACGACGATTTCCGGAATGCCGCCGACGGCCGATGCGACGATAGGACGACGGGAAGCGCCGGCTTCGATGTTAATCAGGCCGAACGGCTCATCCCAGCGCGATGGCATGACCACGATGTCGGATGAGCGATAGATGTTTTGAATGTCGGATCGATAACCCACATACCGGATGCGCGGGTCGTGCGCGATGTCGGCTGCCAAGCTCTCAGGCGTGTAGCTGTCAGGAAAACGGTTCTTATCCCGGCACTCACCCACGATAAGAAAACGCGCGCGAGGTTCCGGGATGGTGGCGGCGGCGTCGATTAGCAAGTCGACACCTTTGTTTCTGCGCACTTGGCCGGCGAAGCTGATGACGATGTCATCGGGCCCCACGCCTAACTCATCGCGTATATCAACTGCGGCATCATAGCGGTCGAGATCGACAATGTTATGCATGACTGCAACCGGGACGCCGCCGAGATTAGATGTCTGGGCGGTGAAGCGTGAGTTGGCTATAGCGAGCGTGCAACGGCGGAATGACGGTCCGGGTTGTTCGCTGACCAAGCGCAGATGAGTGAATACTGGAATGCCGAGCAGGCGGGCGCCCTCGACTTCCGCCATCCGCCAGAATCCGCCGTAGTTGATATGAAGTAAATCGACACGCTCGCGGCGAAACAATTTAGCCGCACGGATGATATCGCCGAGATAGGTCAGTGGATTGGTGTAATGATGCTGTGGCCAGATCAAATAGCGGATGCCCATCCGGGTCAGCACGTCGAGTATCGGTCCTTCCGAGGGGAAGAGCACCAGCGGTTCGAAACGAGTCCGGTCGATGCTTTTGAGCAGCACGAACAGCGAACGACTCGCGCCGCCCCAGTCTCCGGCGCTGGTGGCCATGTAGGCGATAATGGGTTTTTTCATTGGTTCTCCACGTAGAATTCGGGTCGTCAACATACCCTGAACTTTCAGGAACGTGCTTCCACGATCCATAACAATAAGGCTTGGCGCAGTTGCGCGGCAATCTCCGGGTATTGTTCCGCTACATCTATCCGGCATTCCGGATCGTTGTACAGATTGAACAAACGCAGCAGATAATCGCTTTCCAAAGGTTGATACACCAGTTTCCAATCACCATGGCGGATCATACGATCTTTGGCGAGCAGGATCGCTTCGCGATATTGCGGTTTGATCGCGAGTGTTCCACTGTTTCTGTTTGGTACCTCCATCAATTCCAATAGATCGGGGTAGCGCAGATGCTGATCCGGCAGGCCGGGGATGTCGGCGATCCACATGCCGGTCTCGTTGAAGGCGTCAAGCTTGGGACAGGCACCCTGCGGTTCAAAACAGGCGGCCAGTGAAATTCCATCCATCGCGGATGCCGGCGTGACGCCGACCAGTTCCAACAGGGTAGGGACGAGATCTATGCTCCGCACCACCTGATCGACCTTGCCATGGCCGGCTTTACCAGGATCGCGGATTACCAACGGAATACGCGAACTGAAGTCACCCACAGCTGAATTGCCCTGGCCCCAAGTGTCGTGTTCAAAGAATTCCATGCCGTGGTCTGAATAAATCACCACGATGGTATTGTTCGTCAGACCGCACGCGTCGAGATGGCGCAGCATTTTACCGACTTCATCATCGAACTCGGCCACGCAGCCATCGTACAAATTAATGATTTGATCGAGGTCGAACTCTTCTTTGGGCGCACCTTGACGGCGGATGATTTCGAAGGGATCGGTAAGCCTGGCCATTGCGAATTTAGATTCTCCCGCATAGGCCGGATCGGCGAAGCGCGTGTACCAAGGCCATTCGGCGGCAAACGGAGGATGGGTGGTCGAATAAAATATATTGAGAAAAAACGGCTGGGCGTCTTCAGCGAGGCGGGTCAACAAGTGCCGTGCACGCCGGCCCATCGGCTGGGTGAGCGGCACGCCACCGAGGTAATAAATTTCGGGGAGTAACAATCGTCCCAATCGGTTGTGAGCGAACAGCGACAAAAACAAACGTAAATCTTTCGGTCCCTGCCGGATGAAATATTTCAAATTCCATTGGTCTTCCGGCAGATCAGTGTAATCAAAACCAAAGGAGAATTTGCCCATGTCGCCGCCGCACCAGTCCGAGATGACCGCGCTGTGATAACCGCGGGCCTTGAGCAGGTGCGGTAAAGCCTCGACTTTCAGCTGGGTGGTTTCGTCCGAGTTAAAATTGTCACGGATGCCATGGGTATGCGGCCAGGTGCCGGTCAGCAGCGAAATCAGGCTGGGCGCAGTGCGGGCGCAGGGCACATAACAGTTTGCAAACAGGATGCCTTGTCCGGCCAATTCGTCGATGTGGGGAGTGAGCGCGCGATGATAACCCAGCGCGCCCAACCGATCCGCACGCAGGGTGTCCGACCCTATCATCAGAATGTTCGGCGGGGCATCGGCTGCACGCGCCGCCGGACGGCGCGGAGGTCTGGCCTCTGGCAACCAGGCCGCACAGACGATGGTGCCTGCGATAAACAGGAATGTGGCCCATAACGTGATCAACTCGCCGGTCCGGCCCTGCGTGCTCAAGTGCCAGGAAGCGAGGATCAACAACAGGCCGGTGGCAGTTACCAACAACCACGATAGGAAATGAATCCGGCCGGGCGTCATCCAATGCCAGAGGGTATAAAGCCGGCTCATGCGGTAATGCATCGAAGCCACTAACAAACCGGGATTGAAACGCAGCTTGCGCACGAATTGCAGAGTGGTTGCACCCACGATACCCAGCGCGGCCGCCAGCGTCGCCAAACCTGCCGACCATACGCCGTCCAGGCTGACGTTGATCATGTAATACAACAATACGCCGATGCCGCCGGTGAAGAACATGATGGCGAAGGTCCAGGCGGTGAGACGGGCCAACGCGAACAGCGTGTAGCGACGGTAATGGGTGAGCACCTCCTGCCGAATGCGTGGCCCGGTCTGCGAAAAATCCGACAGTGACTTGGCCAGCAGTAGCAAGGAAGCCAAGCCCGCTATCGCCATAGTTGGCAGTACCCCCGTCCAGTGCGCGCCGCCACTGACGAGCCAGGCCAGTGTGCCGCTGACAGTGATTATCAGCGCCAGGGAGCCGATGACCAATGCGCCACGATCGGGAGGCAGATCCAATCCTTTTTTACGATAGTGACCGGGACTATCGGCGAAACTGAGATCCTCCGCCGATGCCACGCCCATATACGCTATTTGCCGCCGGATATAATCGGAATCGACAACACGGTCCCAGCGGCCGAGGATAAATCCATATAGATTCACGATTCGCACAAACTCCATTACCGCGATCACCCGCAGTCGCATACCCCAGCCTTTCGCCACGGTGGCAACCGTCGCTTGCGGTAATAGATGTTTGTGGATATGCCAGCCGAGCAAAGCGGACGCGGCAAGCAGTGCAGCGGGGAACCACGGACTGGTTAACAGTAACGCGGCGAGCAACCCATGGATACGCAGGTTGATCAAGTAACCGCTCATGCCTATGCCGACCCGCGCATTGCCACGCGAGAAATTGATGCGTTGCCGGGCGAGCGAGCGCCAGGTCTCGCGGGGTCGCCAGCGCACGATAGCGTCGCGGCAAAATACGAAATGACAGCCGATCTGCCGCATCCGTATATTGAAAAGGGTATCTTCCGCGGCATACAGCCATTCCGGATAGCCGCCGGCCTGCTCCCAGGCCTGCTTGGTGAAGGCCACCGAGCGGCTGGAAGGGTAATAACGCGCGGTTTCGCTGTCGTCGCGGTTGGGTTGAAAGGTGGCGCGGATTACCGCATCTTCGAATGGCGTATGGGTTTCGAAGCGGAAATTTCCGGCCACTACATCGGCGGCGGGATTAGCGATGAAACACTCGGCAAGCTGCGCCAGCCAGTCAGGATTTACCCAACAACCCGCATCGGTAATCGCCAGATGCGTACCGGTTGCGGCGGCGATACCCAGATTTCTGCCTTGGGCGATATTGCAGGGCCGGGAGATGACCCGGAGCAGGCCTCGCCTGGCGTAATCTTCAAGTATCTCACGTGTGCCATCCGTGCTGGCGCCATCGACGATGATGATTTCATCCGCCCGGCGGGTTTGCTCGAGCAGTGACCCCAGGAATTTCTCAATGGTGTTTTTTTCGTTGCGAACGGTGGCAACGACGGAGATCCTGAGCGAGTCGTTCACCATCTTCGGTTACCTTCGTTTGCTGATCCGCGCCGTTTATTCGGTTGCCGGGTGGGCGAGAAAATACCAGTCGCGGCTGCTGATGAATTCGTGTTGGGTCAGGCAGCGTTTATGATGCAACCAATTTTTCAGGAGAGAGAGCTGTAATCCACATTGATCGACCAGCAAGTCATAAATATCCCCCGACGAGAAACCGAAGGGTTTCGATGAGGCGTCACCGTGTTCGAGGATGACGTAAGGCCGATTGCGGATGAGTGTGTCGCGGCCGCCCATGATGACCAGGCCTTCGGCGCCTTCGACATCGATTTTGATGAGATCTATTTTGGTTTCCCGCGGAATGATGTCGTCCAGCCGCTCGGTGCGAATCTTGATTTCCTGACGGGGTTTGTCCGGAGAGAGGAATTCCCGCGCATTCAGGCCGCTGAGTGCGGGGGAGTCCGGAATGACATAAAAAGGCGTGTCCGCCGCGGTATTGCTTACGGCGTAGGGATAGACGGTCACCGAAGGAAACCGGTCCATCAGCAGCCGAGCGAGTTGCGGTATCGGTTCAAATGCAAAATGCCGCCCGTTTGGCGCACACTTGATGAACTCTTTAAGAAACTGTCCCTCATGGCAGCCGATATCGATGGCATTGGAGTGCTCTGTTAGTACGTACCGAATCACATCGGTTGCCTGACGGTCATAAATTTCATTCTTTACCAAATCGAATGGCATGTGGATGCCCCGCATTCTTTTCACCAGCCAGCGGGTGTAAGGTTCTGCGCGGGTGTCTTTGATATTCTTTTTGATTAGTTCTCGCATGCCGCACTCCCGTAGAAAGTGAGTTTCACTGCCGTGCCAACCAAGGAATGATATAGCTTAACCATGTTTGAAGGTCTTCGTAGCGTGCAGGGCTCGATGGCGCTGGTGCAGTCCTCTGATTAGTCCCAAGGCATGGGTCGCGTTCATAGCCTGGCGCAGTAGCCCGGGTTTGTTGAGTAGCAGCAGAGTAAAGGTTTTGATAGTGTGTGATACCGCTTGGCGAAACAAGTAAGGTGGAATGCCCAAGAAAGACTGCGCGTGGCTCGGCAGCTCATGCAAGCCCTTGCGCGTACCGGCTTGGTGATGCAGGCGTAAAAAATAACGGCGCTGCAGACGCCGCGGTTCCACACTGTGCAATACCACCATCTGTGGGCAGTAGCGCAGCCGGGCGCTCTGATTCAGGAGGCGTCGGAACATCATGACATCTTCTCCACCGCCGAATGCGTATCCTTCGCGGTTGTAGCGCTGGTCGAATCGCAGTGTCGGATCGTTACGGAATAGCCGCGTATCGTAAGCGATGTTGCCGGTCCAAATGGGGGTGCTATCGTCGGTGATCCAGAAAGGCTTGAAGCCATGGTTGGCTTCACCCAGAAAACCGAGCAAGCTGTCGTCCAGCCAGGACGGTCGGCGATAGGGCGTGAAGTCCACCTCCACCCGTCCACCGACACATTGCGCTCCTTCGTTGACAATAGCGTGATGCGCAGCCGTCAGCAAACCTGGTTTGGGGGTTTCGTCGTCGTCGATGAACACCAAAATGTCGCTGGTCAGCGCCTCGGCAATGACACGGTTACGGGCTGGAACGATCCCCGGCGTTTGCTCGGTGACGAACCGCAATGGGGCGCCGGGTAAGCCGGCGAGTTTTTCCAATACGGCAAGGGTAGTATCGGTGCTGTTGTTGTTGACGGCCAGGACTTCAAAAGGAATCTGACAATCCTGCGCACGTATGGCACTCACCAAGCCTTCCAGCCGGTGAGCACGGTTGTATGTGCAAAAGGCGAACGTCAACATCATGTCTAGTTATCTGGGGGGTATGAAGTCTTGCCGGGATTGTTTGACCTCGACAACAAGAAACCGTGCAGCCGTGTAGGCAATAGTGCGGGCAGCATGTATAACCAATCCTTAGTACTGCCGTAGCCCGCGCGCATGACCCTGCGGAAAATCGTACGCGCGGCCGGCAAGTCGCGTTTCCAATAACACGTGTAACCTTGGCGCAGCAGATTACCATAGAGTAACTCACGCCGACGTGCATGGTCGAGTTGCGCCGCGAAGTCCGGATGTCGGGTCAGGTAGGCCTGCTGGGCGGAGAGCAGCTGCAGCGCCGCGCGCGCATGCTGACTGGATGCCTGGCCGCCGCCGTGGAAATGATAACTGGCCAAGACTTCCGGTACCCGCACGATGGCGGCGGTGCCGGCGATTTCCAGCCACAGCGCGTAGTCCTCGGCATTTTTAAGGCCGGGATCGAATCCGCCTACCCTGATAAGGGCGGCGCGTCGGGTCAGTGCGGCGTGGATGGGCCAGCGACAGCCGGTGAACAAGGTCTCGCGTTTTGCCGGGGTTTCGTAGTCCGGGGGGATGAAGGGTTTGCCGGGTTTACCGAGCAGCCCCACATTTTGCCAACCGCAGTAGGCCAGCACTGCGTCGGGCCGTGTTTCCAAAGTGGCCGACAAGGTTTCCAGAAAGGTTGGCACCCAGGTATCGTCGGCGTCGAGAAAGGCCACATACCGGCCCTGCGCCTGTTTCAACCCAGTATTGCGGGCAACACTTACACCCTGATTGACCTGGGTGTGCACCTGAATGCGCGGATCGGTTTGCGCGCCTAGCCAAGTCAGTGTGGTGTCATCGGAACCGTCATCCACCGCGATCAATTCCCAATCGGAAAACGTTTGGGCCAGCACACTGCCCACGCTGTGGGGCAAGTGGGCCGCTGCGTTGAAGCAGGGCATGACGATGGATATCTGAGGGACAAACACCACAGTACCTCAGGACAAGCGCAGCCGATGCGCCAGCCTGCCGGCGTAATACGCCGCAAGCTGACGCCAACTGACATCGTTGTCAGCGAACACCAATTTTCGGGCAACGGTGGATAATGTGTCTCCCGCGAAAATGCTGATGCGACGTATCCTCAATGGATGCCCATCGCGCAGTGCCCAGCCAGGGCGGGTAGTACAGGCCGTTTGATAGCCGGCTTCGCGCACGGCTGTAACAGCCGCGTCGTCAAATTGGCCGTAGGGGTAGGCGAAACTGGTGACCGGCTGACTTAGAATCTGCTCTAACTGCTGTCGCGATCGGACCAGCTCCTCAGCCACCGTCGCTGCGTTCGCCTTGAGTAAACGGCAATGGCTGAGCGTATGAGATCCGATTTCCATGCCGGCCGCATGCATGATTCTGAGCTGTTCCGCACTCAGCATGGGTTGGGGTGGAACCTCGTCGGCCCAGCCCGACTTCTGACCGATGTCCCGTGTCACCATGAACCAGGTGGCCCGCATCCCTCGCTTGGCCAGTTCTTCGAACGCGGCATAGTTGTCGGCATAGCCATCGTCAAAGGTGATGACTACCGTCTTCTCGGGCAGCGGCCGGGTGGGCAGCAACTCCGTCAAGTTTGCGGTGGTCCAGCCGTGGGCTTGCAGCAAGTCCAGTTGCTCGATAAATCGCGTCATCGACACCGCCCATCGCCAGGCAGGCGCGCTCTGTCCGGGTACGACGGAGTGATACATCAGCACCAAGGGGCCATGCGGTACGCTGCGCGCCAGCAGTCGCTGTGTCAGTGGATCGAGACGCTGGATCATCGCTGTGATTTCCTGGGCGCGGATGCCCTTTTCCGCAACAAATTTCGGGCGCGTTGTATGAAACTCGGTCTGGGTGTTTCGATCTTTCGCAGCCGCTCCTCCGTGCGTGCCAATTGAGCGAGCAGCCCCTCGATCACCCCGACGGCACCCCGCTGGGCGGGAGGCGGTCCCAAACGTAGTATGGCCTGGGCGGCATCCATGAACTGCGCGGCGAACACCCGGTTGGAAAAGCGTGCCTCCACCGTTTGCCGGGCGATCTTGCCCACGTGTCGCGCCAGCTCGCTGTCATCCAACAATCGGGCGACGGCCTTCGCCGTGCCTTCCACGTCACCCAAGGGCGCCAGCAGGCCGTCAACGCCATCGGTCACACATTCCCGTAGGCCGACACAGGCCATGGCGACTACTGGTTTGCGGAGTGCCATCGCTTCCAGTGTGGTAAGCGGATGACCTTCAAAAATCGCAGTGGACAGAAAGAGGTCGGATTGCCTCAATAAACTGGGCGCATCCAATCTCGCGCCTAACATAAAGATTCGTCCCTCCAGACCGGATGAGGTAATTTGACGGGCGAGTTCCTCGGCATGCGCGCGGCTTTCAGGCGGGCCCGCGATCAGGAAATAGACATCGCGGCGGGTCATCGCCAGGCGCTCGGCCACCCGCGCAAACGTGGCGAAATCCTTCTGGGCGGAGATGCGGCCGATACCGATCACCAACCGCGCCGCCGCGGGCAGCCCCAGCTCGCGGCGGATATCACCGCCAAGGCTGGAGCGCCGCTCCAAATCCATTTCATCCACGCCGTTGTGCACCACAAAAAGCCGCTCGACCGGCACGTGCGCGGCGAGTGAATCACGAATGTCTTCGGAGACGGCCACCACCCCGCTGCCCAGGCTGGAAAGTATCCATGCATAAGCGTCTTCGCTCATGAAGCCGCTATAACGCGAAAAGTCCACCTCGAACGGCGAATGAATGTGCCAGAGTACCGGTATGCCGGTGTGCGCGGCGGCAAGCGCGCTGTCCAGCAGGTGGCCGGTGTTGAGGTGCATCAGTTCAGGCCGGTGCTGTGCGAATGCCGTCAGCAACGTGCGCCGACGGGCGTCCGCTTTGGCCAGGTAGCGCAGCTCTGCCTTTGCGGTGTTACCACGGCAGCAGTCGATGGCCGCGCATTGATAAGGGATGCCAAGGTTACGCAAAGCCTCGGTGACCGCGCCCTCGGCGGGCACGAGCGCGCGCGGGGCATGGCCTTGAGCCTTCAACGCGGCGACGAGAGTCAAAGTGATCCGGTCCACTCCGTTGGTGAGGTCGCTGCCGTGGAAGACATGAAGCGCTTGCATCGACATTATCTCCAATGCGTTCTGCGCATGGCACGGCATGTTTCAGGGATAGGACTGGCGTTAAAAACCATTTTGAACCCCTTCATTCCCGCTTCCCCGTGAACAGGCCACGCATCCTTTCTCTATACCAGGCCAGCGCCCGCCGATGACGCCTCGGCAACGCGCCCCACAAGAGCGAGACATAGGGTGCCCCTGTTGTGGGACGTGTTCGCAGGGCACGCAGCCAATAACCGCGCGCCTCGTCGTGCCGGTCAGACCTTTCCAACAGCCGCGCCGCCTCGCTGTAAACCGAAAAGAGTTTCGCACGGACGATTGCGCTGTCGACCGTCCCGGGATGTTCGCGTATGAAGGTTTCGACCACCCGGATCTCGGCTTCCTGCATTTTTAGAAGATTGCGGCTTTCGTTGTGCGAATGGACACGATAACACGCCGTCACCGCATCAACGAAGCCGATAGGGTGGTTTGCCGCGATCCGCAGCCAGAGATCCCAGTCGTCGGCCGGCGCCAGTTCCTGCCGAAACAAGCCGGCTTGTTCAAGCGCACGCTTGCGTATCAGAACGGTACAGGTGCAGATACTGTTCCGTTCAACCAACGCCGGCAAAACCTGTCCCGAGGTGGGGGCGACCCACGCCCATTCCGGATCGGGAATGCGGTCACCCGTCTCGTCGATGAAATGGATATTCGAATGAACCAAGGCAATCTCTGGATGTTCATCCAGGTATTCAACCTGGCGCGCCAGCTTATCCGGCAGCCAGAGGTCATCTTGATCCACCAGCGCGATGTACTCGCCGGCCGCGAGGCGGATTCCGGTGTTACGTGCCGCCGCCACCCCGGCGTTTTGTTGGCTAACCAGGCGGACATTGGCATGATGCAGGTAACCCGCAATCACCGCTTGGCTGGCGTCCCGTGAGCCATCATCGACGACCACGATTTCTTTTGCGGTGTAAGTTTGCGCAAGGACGCTGTCGATCGTGCCTGCGAAATGCCGCTCTCCGTTATATACGGGAATAATGACGCTGACGCGCGTAGCAGGTGACGTCATGCCGCTGTCCTTCGTCGATGCCGCCACAGTAAATGGGTGTCGAAGAACAAACCGGTCATCTCCAGCGCCTTTGGAATGAAATTACCAGTCACTTTATTACGTTCTACAAAGATAGACATCGCTTAACTTGAGCGGGGTGTTTTAGGGCTAAGTCTCCACTTCACATGCCTGGCATACCAATGTCTAATCTCGACGAGGCGCATATACCATGAATTCTCAAGCAGAGGATACCTTGCCACCAGTTCGTCCCATTCCCGCAACTCCCGGTAATTCCCATCAGCATGATCACCGCTCAATCTTTTTGCCGTGTTGCGCACCCAATAGGCGAATTCTGCCATGTCTAGCTTTAAGTTGATTGGTGGAACGCACTGGCGGCTGAAATGTCGGATTGGAGAAAAGAATTTGTTATACGCCAGCTCATGTTTCAAGAGTAACTGGTCCAGCAATATCATTCTAAAGTGACGACCTTCCCGGTTGCCCGAGCTGGTGGCGCCGCCATGAACCCGGAAAGTGGCCAAACTCTCCGGCACGCATGCAACACCGATGTTACAGGCGACGCGTAACCAGTACTCCCAATCACAAATTTGTATGAATGCCGGATTAAATTTTCCAAAACGCTCAAATACGGTACGGTGTAGCATAACCCCAGTGGGCTCGCCCACAAGATTGGCCCCGGGATAATGCAGCGCCATCTGAGATATATTTTGTGGATTAATATAAGGGATGTCGCCAAAAATTGACCAAAGAGTCGGTGACTCATTCAGTTCCCGCTTCAACTGCGGGTCAGTGGCTTCTTCAAACTGGAATTCGCGACGGCAAATCACAAACTGAGCGGATTGCTCTTGCGCCGTAGCACACAGTCTCTCTAGACACGTCGGCGCGATCAGATCGTCCTGGAAGACGAATTTGATCCATTCCCCTCGCGCCAATTCAATGCAATGGTTCCAGTTGCCTACCAGTCCACGATTGCGCTCATTGCGGACCAGTCGGATTCGCGGATCGCGGGCTGCATAACTCTCCACGATTTCGAGAGTGGTATCGGTCGATCCGTCATCGACCACCAGTATCTCAATATCTTTATATGTCTGACTCAAGACGCTGTCCAAGCAGGCTGCCAGATATCGGGCACCGTTATATGTGGGTATGCAAATGCTAACTTTAGTCATGTATGGCACTCCGAAAAACGTTCGGTAGCCACCGAAGTCATTAATGCTTGCCTCAGTATTATTCTGTTTTTCGGAAAAAGAAGCATGCTCGCCCGCATTCATCCTGTTCGTTTACTTGACGTGCCATATTCTTGAAGCTTTCAATTTCCTCTTGGGTAAAAATCTGGTTGTCGTGGTTTAGCCAATATGAATTTTTGGCTGTAAGTGGGATGCCTCGCAAATATTGCTCGCTGCCATAGAATTCAAGATCTAATGAGTCGCAAATTGTGGCATAAAGATTGAGCCCCAATTTCTCGGCCAAAAACCGAATGCTTTCCCTAGAATGAAGGTAAAGATGACGTGGAGGATCCATTTCTACCCAATTGGTACGATAGTGCCGCCAAGAATAGGAGGAGACGATGGGAATACGCACGAGGATGACTCCATTTGGAGCCAGCAGACGACAGGCAGAAGCAAGCGCTGCTTCTTGATCTGGAATATGCTCAAGGGAGTGGTGGAAGGTAATAAAGTCAAAAGACCCTGTCATCTCATTAAGTTGACGCTTGAATATTGTAATGCCATCGCAATTTACATCAGAGTTGATGAAAGGATCAGCCCCGAAGAGTTGCCGGAATCCCATGGTACGTAAGTTGGCTAACCAAAGAGACCCGCTACCACAACCTACGTCGAGAAAGCGAGCGGAGAAATTACGGATACCGGCTTGCTGCAAGACCTTTACCACTGGCAGTACTGTATCGACTCGCAATTCTGGCATCTTGATCCAGTTAGATAGCAGTTGATTCAGTTTGTAACCGCGACCAAACACCGCATTTCGAAAGCGCTGCTTGAGAAGCATGGCTCGTAACGGCGAAGATTGATTGCGACTTGGGGCTGTTAGCGAGTAATAGCTAGTGGGGTAGAATTGTCCTAGATCGTGGGGGATGCCTGCGATCTGTAGACAACCACAAGAATTGCATTGGAAATATTCAAACTCTTCCCGCGTACCAAACATCATTTCGCGTCCGACGAATGTGGGGTGGTTGCCAACGGCACAGCAAATGCGACAGGTATGCTGAGATATGGTCATGAAGTTAAGCCTGAACCGTTGAGATAATCGGGATTACTGCTGCTTCGTCGTCATCTACTGCCCAATGTGCATCCAATGCGAAGAATCCATCGCGCACTGTTATCGGCACGTCACCCACCACCTGGAAATGCTTCAGGTTCTCGCCATAAAAGATGGTGCGCGCCGCTTGACCGGCAGTTGCGCCAAAGCGCAGTGAATAGACGCCTGGCAGAAGTGGCAAACCGGTGATTTTGCATAGCACTTCATGCTCACCCGGCGGAAGGTGACGGATATGGAGTTGCTCTTCACTGTTGTGGGTGGTCAGATATAGAAAGTCTGTCGTATGGAAGCCGAAGCCAAAGGTGACTTCGTCCAAACTCTGGAGTACCCGGATTTTGAAATTAACCACACAGTCGTGATCATACGAAAGGCGGTCAGCTCTTTGACCATTATGATCCAGCAAATGCAGTTCCAACAGCTCGATTTCGCCGCTGGTGTCGGTGCGGGTCTTGGCAAGGGCAGTACTGGCCTTGATCTTCTCGTCACTCTGTTCGTAGAAGCTGTCGCATACCGCTTGTGGAGCCCCTTCTTTATTGACTCGTCCATGGTTAAGCATGATGACTCGGTTACACAGCCGCTGTATCTGACGGATGTTGTGGCTGACCAGCAAAACAGTCTTCCCCTGCCGCTTGATTAAGTCCTCCATCCGGTCAAAGCACTTCCGCTGAAACGCGAGATCCCCCACCGCCAGCACCTCGTCCACGATCAGAATGTCCGATTCCACGCTGGTGGCGATGGAAAATCCCAAGCGCACCTGCATTCCCGATGAATAGCGTTTTATGGGTGTGTCGATGAACTCTTCCAGTTCGGCGAAGGCGACGATGTCGTCGAACTTACGTTTTATTTCTGCTTTGGAGATGCCGAGGATGGCAGCGTTTAGAAAGATATTTTCACGTCCGGTGAGATCACCTACCAACCCAGCGCCGACTTCGATCAATGGTGCTACTTTGCCATGTACTTTAACGTTTCCTCGGGTGGGTACGCTGATTTGCGCCAGCATTTTGAGTAGTGTGCTTTTACCCGCGCCGTTATGGCCGATGATGCCCAGCACTTCACCTTCTTCTACCTTGAAATCCACGTCGTCCAAGGCCTTGAATAAGGGGCGATTGGGCACGGACTCGCCGCGCAGGCGAGATAAGGTGTTGAACATGGATTGTTTGAAGCTGTGCAGGGCGCCGAGCCGGAATTCCTTGGTGACGTGGTTGACTTCGATGATGGCCATGGCGCGCTCAGATAACGTCGGCGAAATGCGATTCCGCCCGTTTGAAGATCAGATAACTGATAGGCAGCAGAACCAGGGTGAGTACCATGCCCGGCCACATCGCTGACAAATCCGGCGGTAAACCACGCAATACCACGTGCTGAAACGCGTCGATGATACCCGCCAGCGGATTGAGCGTGTATACGGTATACAGAATATTAGACCATTCCCCCGCGGCCTGATTGACCAATAATTTCTCCTTGACCAGGGTCAGCGGGTAGATCACCGGGGAAGCGTACATCAGCAGGGAAAAGGCCACCGGCAAGGCGGTCGCCACATCCCGGTAATAGACATTCATGGCGGCGCCCACCATGGCGATGCTCAGCACCACCAAGATCGTATAGCCGATGATCAGGGGTACCCATAACAGATAAATCGTCGGGGCCATTTGATAATAAACCATCAAGCCAGCGAGTAGCAGGAAGTTTATGCCCAATTCCACCAGCTTGGTGACGACGCTGGTGAGCGGGAAGATTTCGCGGGGGAAGTAAATCTTGCGGATGAGGCCGGCATTGCCCACCACGCTGTTGACCCCCTCGGAGGCGGCTTCCTGAAAGAATATCCACGGCATGAGCGCGGCGAAGGTGAGAATGGGATAGGGTATCTCGCCACTGTCAATGCCAATAAAGCTCTTCATCAAAGTAAAGATAAGCACGAGCATCAGCGGTTTTATCACCGCCCAGGCGATGCCGAGGTAGGCTTGCTTGTAGCGCACGGTGATATTTTTCCATGCGAGCGCCATCATCAATTCTCGGTAGGCGTAGAGATTGGTTGCTGTCTTGATCATTAACCCAGTTTCAGTTGTTAACGCATCCGCCTATGGCGCGCGATGCCCGGTCGGCAAGCTGGTGACTGGCAAGGGACTGAATTGCCGATTCGCATAGGATCCAACTTTGTAAAGTGTCGGCTGGCGGTCGTAAATCATTAATTGTCGCGGCACAAATTCGGCGGGATTCACGTTGGTTTTCTTACCGTTTGGTGTCCGTCCCATGCAGCGGCTTGCATTATACCTATCGGAACCGCTAATTGGCAGGATTAAGGTCATAGCTCTGTTGCTCGCTCGCGGTAATGACTTCCACCCGGGCGTCCCCTTGCGCAGCCCCGAACCGCCACCGGGTGGTACGGTGCGGCCCGACGATTTCCACGCCGACGCCATCGGTCATTTTGAGCTGATGTACTTGGTGAGTGGGTGAATTGGCGCCGAGAGTAGGAAGCAGCACCACCAAAAATTCATCCGTTTCATGAGGTGCATCGGGCAGGATCTCTACCCGCCACGCTCCCGCCTCCGCCAACGGTTTCTTTTGGAGGGCGTCCGCTACGCCTTCGTCATAGTTTTTGTCCTCGACGAAGTAGTTGAATCCGGGACCGCCCATTAATTGGATATAGCGACTGGCGGGGAGCAGAACGTGGGCCTCCATGCGGCCGCCGGCATGGCCGGCTTGCGGAGCGGAGGGGGTGCGGACGATGAAGCCTTGGTTGGTGATCTCCGGTTTTTGCAGAGTATGCAGCAACCAGCGTTTACGGAAGTCCGCGTCGGTGGCGGTCACCCGGTCGTAGATGACGATGACATCGTCGATGTTGTCGTAGCCGAATAGGCGCCGAAATTCCTCCACCCGGCGGGTGCGGTGGGAAAAGCTGCCTTTACCGGATAACTGATTGGTGTAGGCGGGGGTGAGGTCGGCGCTGGCTACGGTGAGGCCGTTTTCTATCAGTGTTTTTTCGATGCGGCCGGTGTGGTAGATGTCGCGCTTCTGTTGCCATTCGCTAAGGTCCAGCGGTGCGGCTTCCACGCCCCAGCCGGAGCCGATCCGGCGTTGGCCGCCGTCATTGGCGATGTCCCTCGGCGGTTTTTTGTCTCGGGCGGGGGTGGGTACGATGTCGTCGGGATCGGTGACGGTGAGGGTGTTGTGGGCAATCGTCTGGTAGGTGTAGTTCATGTGATGGTCGGCGCCATAGCCGGGGCCATAGAGACCACTGTCTATGGCCAGCGCCCCGCCTTTGTATACGGTGAAGGCCCCTTGGTCGAGATGGCTGTGCGACCAATAGTTGTCGCCGGCCTTGAAGGTGATATAGGTGGCATCCGGGCTCCAGTCGCTGCGCGCCACGAGAAGACCGAGACCATCGAAGTGGGCGGTGAGGGGTAGATTTTCGATGGCATGGGGGTTCTCCAAGCTGGCGTCGGTGAGCGGCCCCCAGGGCCAGCTGGTGGGTACGGGTGCCTTGTGTGGCGCTGGCAGGTTATAGGCGGCGGCATGCCGAAATTCCATAGCCAGGGCCAGTCGATCAGGTATCAATTTGTCGAAGAAGCCGGCGTCGCCCAGTCGCATATGCGTGCCGTCCGGACGGGTGCGATACACCAGAAAATCCAAAAAGCCGCGGATGCCCGGCTCGGTTTTGAAGTAGTCTTCGCCGGTGGCCTTGCGCCACATGGCGGGTAGTTCGTAAATCGCCTGGCCGATGCCGATGCCCACGTATTCGCCGCCTTCATGCCAGCCGCCGTTTTTGCCCATGATCTGTCGCCATACCGGCAGCACGCGATTCTTCCAGTAATCGGCGGTGAAGGCCATCACCGGGTCGCCGCGCGGGTCATCGCCGTAGAGGGCGATCGCGCAGGCCATCAGCGCTTGCAAGGGGCTGTTGTAGAGATACACGTTGTAGGGTGACAAGCGTTCCTCGCGGATATAACGGATCTGGTATTCGCAACCCTCGGCGAGTTTGGCGCGTAACTGTGTCCGTTGCGTTTCATTCCATTGGTCGTAGAGCCAGTCGTAGGCCACCGCCAAGGGTTTGGTTTGCTCGTGCCCGCGCCAGGTGAATTGCAGGGCCAATAATTTGGACAGCAATGCCGTCAAGTCTTGGCTGCCGGGTTCGATGTAGGCTTGCAGCAGACTGTGCTGGAGTCGTCCCTGGCCGGCGAATAAGCGTTGCTGGGCGAGATAGTCCGGGTTTTCTTTGTGTAAGCGCGCAATGTCCGCCTGACTGGGAGCGGGCAGGCGCGGGTGGCTGTGGCGGAAGTTGGGCAGCGGCAATAAGCGCAGATCTTCAGGCGCGGGCAGTTGCGTGACGGCAGGTTGCCGGCCCTCGGCGGGCGGTTCGTCGCGGAGTTCGTCGGTGGGTATCAAGCGCCAGCCCGCGAGCAGGCCGAAGGTAATGAAGACGAGGAATAGCGGGACGGTCTTTATCGAGTGATGCTTGCCGTGGTGCGGTGCAGAGATAGGACTATCGATTGCCGGCGCGACGGCTTCTCCATAACGCGGGAGTAGCCAGGGTAGCATCCATCCCAGGACGGCGAGACAGGCATCGGTGAGATCGGGGTAGCGGCCCGGTATATAGGTCTGCAGCCACTCCAGGCCTAGCGTGTAGGCGAACACCAATACTCCTCCGATCAAGAAGACATTGCGGGGATGGAGGAACAGAGTGAGGTAGGCCAAGGCCGCGAATGGCCAGAGGTTGCTCGTGATATCCGCTATGCCATTGAGATTCTCCATGTGTTCGCTGAAGGGAATCCAATTCATGGCCAGCAGTGGCGCGTTGGGATCGGGCCCCGCACGCAGTTGTTCGACGGCGTAGGCTGACAACACCAGCAAGCCGGCGAGTAATGCCTTGCCTTTTCTGGGCAGGTAGAGCAGCAGGGAGAATAACAAAAGTGCGACGGCGACCCCGGCCACCGCTTCGAACGACAGCTGGCGGCTGACCACGGGGATCTTGAGCACCAGCACCAGCAGAACAAAAGCAGCGTAGTGTCTCAGCACGGCTTGACCGGGTTTGAATACGGTGGCTGCCAGCAAGCCCAGTCCCGCCGCGCCGAGGCCATAGCCGAGCGCCTGGAGGGGGTTGAACTCCGCGGTGTGGTGAACCAGGACTTGGAGCAGAGGGCGTATACCGTCGACGAGGTTGCCCCTATCGAAGGAGGGTACCAACGGTGCCAGTTGCGAGAATGCCCACAGCCCCAGGACAGTGAGGCCGATGTTGGGCAAAGCACCGGCCAAGAACCAACGATGGCGCCAACGGTGGAGGTGTCCGCCGCTATAGCTATGTGCCTGGATGAATTTGGCGAACAAGGCGCCAAGCAGGGTTCCCGTGACATTCAGCGCCGTATCGAGCAGCGACGGCACCCGCTGTGGTAGATAGCTTTGCAGGTATTCCAGACCGAAACTCAAACCGCCGCCAAGCAAGGTGGCGAGGGCGATGGTGGACCAGCCACCGTAGCGCGGCCGCCAGGACAACATCAATAGCAAACCCAAAGGCAGATACACCACCAGATTGGTAATCACATCGCTACGGGAAACTTGGGTCGGCCAGATGATGGGAAACAGAGCGTGGAGACCGCCCCTCATAGTGTCCCAGCCGCTGAGCGGGAATAGCGCTCCATAAATCAGCAGCAACAGATAAGCCGTGGCCAGCTTCCAATATGCCGCACCCCGCGCATCCAGCGACGGATGCGATGCGGGGTGTTGCTCTGTCACGGTTTCGCTCACGCTTGGATAACCTCTAAGGAACGGCTGGGCTATAGGGGGAGTCCCGGTGATGGTGATCTTGGACCGAGCAATATTGCGGTATCGGCTTATCAGGGCCATTATTCATGATTCATATTGAATTGTATCAGAGGTATTTTTGTGATGGTTGATGATTGCACACTATGCAATCCCGCGCCGCGGCGTCGGGCTTGGCGGGTGACGATGATGTTATGTATCTTGAGCGTCGCCGGCCAGGCGCCGGCTGATACCTTGCCTGACACCGTGGCGCGTCTCAAGGCCAGTGTGGTGGGCGTGGGCACCTTGGAGCGCACCCGCCGGCCGCCGGCGCAGTTGCTCGGCACGGGTTTCGTGGTGGGGGACGGCCGCCATGTGTTGAGCAACGCCCATGTGGTGCCCGACAAGCTGGATAAAGATAAACAGGAAAGCCTGGTGGTGTTCGTCGGCGGCGGCCCGGCGCCGGAGGTGCGGTTGGCCACTAAAGTGGCGGAGGATCTCGATCACGATTTAGTGTTGTTGAAGATCTCCGAGGCGCCGCTACCGGCGCTACAGCTGGGCGATTCCGCCGCGGTGCGTGAAGGCGAGGTCTATGCCTTCACCGGTTTCCCCCTCGGCGCGGTGCTCGGGCTGTATCCCGTCACCCACCGCGGTATGGTCGCGGCGATCACTCCCATGGCGGTCCCCCCTGCTAACGCCGGGCAGCTGACCCCGGATTTGCTGCGGCGCCTGCAAGCCAATTACGCCGTATTTCAGTTGGACGCCACAGCGTATCCCGGCAACTCCGGCAGCCCCCTCTACGACATGGCTACCGGTACGGTGATGGGTATAGTGAATAAAATCTTCGTGCAGGAAAGCAAAGAGAACGTGCTGCATAAGCCCAGCGGGATTTCGTATGCGATGCCGATCAATTACGCGAAGGAGTTATTAACCAAGGCCGGTTTGTAGTCAGTTTGTTTGGCCCAGAAAAGAAAAAGGCGGCTTACGCCGCCGTTGAAGTTCTTCTTTGTTTCAAAACTATTTAGTTATTGTTATCCCCAACTGTCTTATGCGTCGCCGTACTGTGAACAGTACGTTCCCCCGACTGCCACCACTGAGACCCAGTGTGCAATTTATTAGGCATGGATCGGGCCAATTTTGGCTGACGATCACTATTTCAATAGCTTAGTTGTTTGGTGTGCCGTTTTTCAGCCATGCGGCTTCGCAATCTGTAAAAAAAATCGACGGCTGTCGACCGGCTTGCGGGGAATTGCGAAGTGCAGAGTGCGTGGAAGACGTCCGGATGAGTTCGGCCGGACGGATTTCGTTATGATTCGGCTACCGGCTCGGATGTGAATCGTGTAACTCAATATATGGTCAAGATAATCCTGAGGCAGCCAGTGCATGGCGAACTTTGCTGTGTGTGCATGCCACAGGATAAAACCGTTGCCGATGCGGTGCGGTGCAGAGGGATGCGGATTGACGCATCGCGCAGAGCCTGTAATATACGAAACTTCCTTAGCTTTGGCAGAACAAAAAAAACCGAGGCGCAGTGGGGTATAAACCGATAGGCAGCGAGAGGGGTGGACCATGTGGAACAAGATGCATGTGTGGTTGGGGGTTGCGGTAATGATGATGGGTGCCTCCATGGTGCAAGCGGCGGATTCACTACCGGGCGATCCCGCCGCCGGTGAGGCGAAGGCGGGCCTGTGTGGCGGTTGCCACGGCTTCGACGGTAATAGCGAAGATGCGACCTTCCCGCGTCTGGCCGGGCAATATGCTAACTACATCGCCAAGCAAATCCGGGATTTTCAGCGCGGTCTGCGCACCAATAATGAAACCATGGCGGGTATGGCGGCCATGGTGGAGAGTGAGCAGGACGCCCGTGACATCGGTTCCTACTTCCAGAAGCAGAAGATGGCCAAGGCCCCCTTGTCAGCCGCCGACAAAAAATTGGTGGAGCAGGGCGAAAAAATCTTTTACCAGGGTAATCCCAAGACCAACGTGTACGCCTGCGTAAACTGCCATGGCGAACGCGGCCGCGGTAAGGCGCCCAATGTGGCGGTGTTTCCGGTGATCGGCGGTCAGCATCGCGATTACCTGCTCAAACAGCTCAATAATTTCCGGGCCGGGGAACGTAGCAATGATCCCGCCGGAATGATGTCCGACATCGCCAAGTCGCTCAGTGAAGAAGAGATGCAGGCGGTGACGGCCTATCTGTCCAGCCTGCTCTGAAAAATTAGATTATTTATGGCGTGCAATAAGGGGCGGACCGAGGGTCCGCCCCTTATTATTTGCGTTATTTGCGGCTTAACTGCTGGTGTGTTGCCGACTGCGGCGTTCAGTCGCGAGGAAAAGCCACTAGATGTTGCGCGTCGATGCGGATGCCCGCTTCCTGGCCTTCGGCGTAGTCGAAGTGGCTGGGAAAGAGCGACAACACGGTGGTACCGCCGGGTAGACGCAGGGTGTAAAGGATCTCGGCGCCTTTGAATATCTTGCGGAGGATACGGCCGCGTAGCGGGCTGGTCGGGTCGTGCACCACGTCGTCGGGGCGCAGCAGCACCTCCACCGCCGTGCCCGGCCGCCATCGATAGGCGCGGTCGCCGGCGATGATGCCGATGTCGGTTTCGATGCTGTCGGCGGTGCGCACCGTGCCCGGCAGGAACACGCCCTGACCGATGAAATCCGCCACGAAGCGGTCGATGGGTTCGTGATAGATATTGCTGGGCGTGTCCCATTGTACGATGCGCCCGGCGGACATGATGCCCACCATGTCGCCCAAGGCGAAGGCCTCTTGTTGATCGTGGGTCACCATCAGCGCGGCGATGCCTTGATCCTTGAGGATGGCGCGCACCTCGCCCCCCAGCCGTGCCCGCAAATCCACATCCAGGTTGGAGAAGGGTTCATCCATCAGTATCAATTCCGGCCGCGCCGCGAGTGCGCGGGCGAGGGCGACCCGTTGTTGCTGGCCGCCCGACAGCTCGTGGGGATAACGGTCGCCGTAACCCTCCAGGCCCACGACTTTCAGCAGGCGAGCCGCGGTGTCGCGGCGGGCGGCGTTCGACATGTCGCGCAGGCCGAAGCAGATGTTGCGGGTCACGTCCAGGTGCGGGAACAACGCGTAATCTTGAAATACCATACCCAAGCGGCGTTTCTCGGGGGCGAGAGTGTAACCGGCCCGCGAGACGGTGACCCCGCGTAGCAGGATTTCACCCTGGCTCACCGCTTCGAAACCGGCGATGGCGCGCAGCACGGTGGTCTTGCCGCAGCCGCTGGGGCCGAGCAGGCAGGCGATGCTGCCTTTGTTGATGTGGAGGGTGAACGCGTGCACCACGGGGTTGCGGTCGTAGCGGCATTCGATGTCTTTGATTTCCAGCAGCGCGTTCACGGCCATGACGATGGGTTAATTCGGCAGGACACAATAGTAGGAAAGGGCGCGACTGTCCAATGCCGGCGCGGGCTTCACGTCATCAGCGCCACGCTTTTGATGAGGGCGTATACCGGCATGCCGGCGCGCAGTGCCAGGGCCTGCGCGGATTTTTGGGTGATGCGCGCCAGCAGGGGCTGGCCGCCCACTGCGAGTTTGACGATGACTTGCCCCGGCTGGCCGGCAGGCGCCAGCTCGACCAGGGTGGTCGAGATGATATTGAGCAGTGTGCTGTGGCACGGGGGTTCGAGGCTAAGCGCCACGTCGCGGGCGTGGATGCGCAGCCGCAGCGTCGCGCCTATCGCGATATCTTGGCGGCCGATGCTCAGTTGCTGGCCGGCGAGATCGAGGTAACTTAAATGATGTGCCTCATCATGGCCCGTCAGCCTGGCTGCGATCACCGCGCCGGCGTCGTCGTGCTGGGCCAGCGACAGATCGACCCGCGCCAGCAGGGTATCGAGTGGGCCGTAAGCGGCGAGGCGGCCTGCTTCCAGCAACAATAAATGATCGGCGCTGGCCACCAGTTCGTCGAGGCTGTGGCTCACGTACAAAATCGGAATCGCCAGCGTCTCGCGGAGTAGTTTGAAGTAGGGCAGGGTCTCTTGTTTGCGGCGCTGGTCGAGGGCGGCGAGTGGCTCATCGAGTAGCAGCAGCCGGGGTTGGGCGAGCAGGGCCCGGCCCAGCGCCACCCGCTGCCGTTCCCCGCCGGACAGCGAGGCGGGCGCGCGTTCGAGCAGTGCATCGAGATTCAACCAAGTCACTACTTGCTCCAAGCTCAGCCGCCGTTCCGCGACGGGCACGCGCCGATAACCGTATTCAAGATTGCCACGCACATCGAGGTGGGGAAACAGTCGGCTGTCCTGAAACACCATGCCCACCCCGCGCTGGTGTGGCGCGATGAACACGCCCCGTGCCGTATCCTGCCAGCAGTGCCTGCCCAATTGCACTACGCCCCGGCAGGCGGGTTCCAAACCGGCCAGACAACGCAGCAAACTGGATTTGCCCGCGCCCGAGGGGCCGAACACACCCACTACACCGCTGATTGCGTCTTGCCAGTCGACGTCCAAACAAAAAGCGCCGAGGCGGAGCGAGAGTCGCGCCGATAACTGTGCGAGTTGAGCGGGGGATGCGTGTGGCATGGGTCAGCGCGCGGGCTTGGTGTCAGGCTGACGGGTCAAGGTGTAGATCGCCAGCAAAGCGATGAAGGAAAAGATCAACAAGCCGGCGGATAACAGATGGGCCTCGTGATACTGCAAGGATTCCACCCGATCATAAATGGCGATAGACAGTACCTGGGTCTGGCCGGGGATGTTGCCGCCGATCATTAGCACCACGCCGAACTCACCCACGGTATGGGCGAAACCCAACACGGCGGCGGTGAAAAAACCGCGCCGTGCCAACGGCACCGTGACGCTGAAAAAACGGTTGAGCGGCGAAGCGCGCAAGGTGGCGGCGGCCTCCAAAATATCATCACCCACTTGAGCGAAGGCGGTTTGCAGCGGCTGGACCACGAAGGGCAGCGAATAAAGGACTGAGCCGATCACCAGGCCGGTAAAGCTGAAGCTGAGCGTGTCGCCGGTGAGACTGGCCCACGGCCCGCCGATCATCCCCTGCGGACCCAAGGCCAGCAGGAGATAGAAACCTAGCACGGTGGGTGGCAGCACCAGGGGCAGCGCTACCAGTGCCTCGATCGGTGTTTTGAGCCGCCCGCGACCGCGGGCCAGCCACCACGCCAGCGGTGTGCCGAGCGCGAGCAGTATCAGGGTCGTGACGGCGGCGAGTTGTGCCGTGAGCAAGAGTGATGACCAGAGGGCGGCGGTATCCATGCCGACAGTGTAAACGGGAATGGCCGCAGGGGAAGAGCTGGCCGGTGTTGGGGTGGTTGATGCGGTGGTTTATACCGTAGGCAATTAATCGGAGCCGGTGAGGGGGCTCAGCGGCCTGACATGCGCCGATGTCGGCTGACGCGATGTCGATACGCTGCTTCAGCTCAAGCGCGCAGCAACAGCTCCAGCAAGGCCTTCTGCGAATGCAGGCGGTTTTCCGCTTCGTCCCACACCACGCTTTGCGGACCTTCGATGACCTCGTCGCTCACTTCTTCGCCGCGGTGGGCGGGCAGGCAGTGCATGAACAGCGCGTCGGCCTTGGCCTCGGCCATCACCGTCGCGGTGACTTGATAGGGCGCGAAGGCGAGACGGCGCGCCTGTTCTTCTTCCTCCTGGCCCATGCTGGCCCAGACGTCGGTGACCACCAGGTCCGCACCGCGGGCGGTGGCCAGCGGATCGTGGCCGAGGGTGACGCGCGCGCCCCCGGCGCCCACGATGTCCGGGTCGGGCGCATAGCCGGTCGGGCAGGCGATGCGCAAATCGAAGTCGAGCAGCTGCGCGGCATGGATGTAGGAGTGGCACATATTATTGCCGTCGCCCAGCCAGGCCACGGTTTTACCGCGGATGTCGCCGCGTTGTTCGAAATAGGTCTGCATGTCCGCCAGCAATTGGCAGGGGTGTTCGCGGTCGGTGAGGGCGTTGATCACCGGCACCCGCGAGTGGGCGGCGAACAACTCCAGCTTGCTGTGTTCGTAGGTGCGGATGGTGACGATGTCCACCATCCGCGATAACACCCGCGCCGTGTCCTGGATCGGCTCGCCGCGGCCGAGCTGGGTGTCGCGCGGCGAGAGAAAGATCGCGCTGCCGCCGCATTGCAACATCGCTCCTTCGAAGGCGACGCGGGTGCGGGTCGAGGATTTCTCGAAGACCATGCCTAGCACCTTGTGGCGCAGGATGTCGTGGCTGAGGCCGCGTCGGCGCTCTTCGCGCAGTTCAATGGCGCGGCTGATGAGGGCGCGGAATTCCGCGCCGGTCAACTCCAATAACGAAAGAAAATGACGCACGGCCATGGCGAGCGCTTAAATCCGTTCGCCGCGGACGAAGTCCGTCACCAGGTCCGCCACCCCGTCGGCGATCTGGTCGGCCTCGGCGTCGCTCAAGATCAGCGGCGGCAGCAGACGGATCACCCGCTCGGCGGTGACGTTGATCAGCAGGCCGCGTTCCAGCGCCTGGCCCACCAGTTCGCCGCAGGGACGATCGAGCTCGATGCCGATCATCAGGCCGCGATGGCGGATATCGTTGACGAGTTTGCCATTCGCGGTTTCACTGGGTTGGAGTCGCGCGCGCAAGCGGTCGGCGATGCGCTCGCCCAACAGCGCCGCACGCTCGGTGAGGCGGTTGTTCTCGATGGTATCGATCACCGCCAGCGCCGCGCTGCACGCCAGCGGATTGCCGCCGAAGGTGGAGGCGTGATTGCCGGGTTTGAAAGTGTCGGCCGCCGCGCCGCGCGCCAGACAGGCGCCGATCGGCACGCCGTTGGCGAGGCCTTTGGCGAGGGTGATGACGTCGGGCGTCACGCCGCTGTGCTGAAAGCCGAACCAGCGGCCGGTGCGGCCCATGCCGGTCTGCACCTCGTCGAGCATCATCAGCCAGCCGTGCTGATCGCACAAGGCGCGCACGCCGGCGAGGTAATCGTCATTGGGAATATTGACGCCGCCTTCACCCTGTACCGGTTCCAATAATACCGCCACCACTTCGGCGCTGTTCTTGGCGATATTGTGCAAGGCGTCGAGATCGTTGTAGGCGACACGCAGAAAGCCACGCACCAGCGGTTCGAAACCGGCCTGCACCTTGCGGTTGCCGGTGGCGCTCAAGGTGGCGAGGGTGCGGCCGTGAAAGCTGCCTTCCGCGACCACCACGGTGGGCAGGCCGATGTCTTTTTTATGGCCATACAGGCGGGCGAGCTTGATGGCGGCCTCGTTGGCCTCGGCGCCGGAGTTACAGAAAAAGGCCTTGTCCATCCCGGCGAGGCGGGTGAGCCGTTCGCCCAGTTGTTGTTGTTTGGCGATACCGTACAGATTGGAAGTGTGGACCAGGGTGCGCGCTTGTTGGCACACCGCGTCGGCCACCGCCGGATGGGCGTGGCCCAAACCGCACACGGCGACACCGCTGATCGCATCCAGGTATTTTTTACCCGTGGTATCCCACAGCCAACCCCCTTCACCGCGCTCGAAGGTGACCGGCAGGCGGGAGTAGGTCGACATCAATGCCTCGGTCATCGTTTTGATACCATCCACCAAAAAAGCAAAAAGACAGCCGCATGGGAGGCCGCCGCCAGACCAAAGGAGTAATGTTACATACTCTCTTTGAGACTGGCAAATGCCGCCGGGTGCGTTATTTGTCAGCCCCGCGGCGGGCGCCCGCCGCGGCTTAAATTTAGGGTTGAACTTAATGAGGGTGAATTGAGTGGCTAACGCATTTAGTGTGAACAGTGTCATATCACTGTAATATTTTTCCTGTAACAAGGTGCGGGTTTCTTACGTGGCGCAGACTTATGGCGGTAAAAATTCTTTTTGTTGAAGATGAAACGGCGATCCAGCAGATGGTGGATTTGGCCTTGGGCCGGGCCGGTTTCGAGGTCATCTTGGCTTCCGACGTAGCGCAGGCGCGGGCGCGGATCGCTTCGCAGCGACCGGACTTGATCCTCTTGGATTGGATGTTGCCGCAGGTGAGCGGCTTGGAATTCGCGTGGCAGTTGAAGCAGGACGGCGAGACCCGCGATGTTCCCATCATCATGGTGACCGCCTGCGGCGAGGAGTCCGATAAGATTCGCGGTCTCGACAGCGGGGCGGATGATTACGTCACCAAACCGTTTTCACCGCGCGAACTGGTGGCGCGTATCAATGCGGTGTTGCGCCGTGCCGCGCCGCATGCCGCCGAGCAGGTGGTGGAGGTGGAGGGTCTGCGTCTGGACTCGTCCAGTCATCGCATCACCGCGGTGGGGGATGAATTGGTCATGGGCCCCACCGAGTTTCGCCTCTTGCAATTTTTCATGACCCATCCGGAGCGGGTTTACAGCCGCAGCCAATTGCTCGATCGGGTGTGGGGCGGCGACGTGTATGTCGAGGAACGCACGGTCGATGTGCATATCCGCCGTCTGCGCAAGGCGCTGGGCTTGCATGGACACGACCGCCTCATCCAGACTGTGCGCGGGGCAGGATACCGTTTTTCAGCACAGGGGTAGGGAGTGAGCGATACATGGTGGCCGGAAATCGGACGTATGGCCGCTTTGGCCGTCGCGGCATTGTTGCTGGGATGGTTGAGCGGGCAAGTCTTGTTTTTTTTGTGGCTGGCCACCACCGGTTATCTCATCGCGCATCTCTTGCATGTCCACCGTTTGGAACAGTGGTTGCGCACCGGTGCCGGCCCCCCGCCGCGGGGTGGCACCGGGATCTGGAGCGAGGTGTTTTATCAACTCCAGCGCATGCGTCAGCATCATTGGCGGCGCAAGCGCACGATGACGCAATATTTGCAACGCTTCCGCGAATTGACCGCCGCCATGCCCGATGCCACGGTGGTGCTGCGCACCGGCGGGGAGATCGAGTGGTTCAACGAGGCGGCGGGGCGCATGCTCGGCCTGCGTTCCCCGCATGACGCGGGCCAACGTATCGTCAATTTGGTGCGCCATCCCCATTTCGTAGACTACCTGCGCGAGCGGCGCTTCGCCGATCCCGTCGAGTTTCCCTCCCCCGTGAACGGCGACTTGGTGTTGTCGGCGAACGTGGTGCCTTACGGTCACGAGCAGTTGTTGTTGGTGGCGCGTGACGTCACCCGTTTGCACCGTCTCGAGCGCACCCGCCGCGATTTCGTCGCCAACGTCTCCCATGAATTGCGTACGCCGTTGACGGTGGTGCGGGGTTTTCTGGAGATGTTGGAAGACAGCCGTGACGATTTATCGGAGGAGGATCTCCGCTCACTGCATTTGATGGAGGAGCAGGCGCGGCGCATGCAGCGCATTGTCGATGATTTGCTGCTGCTGTCACGCCTGGAGACCGACGAACGTCCACCTTGGCGGACACGGGTGGCGGTGCCGTCGTTATTGGAGATCATTACCGCCGAGGCGCGGGCCTTGAGTGCGGGTAAACACACGATTCAATTGGAGGCGGACCCCGGCTTGTCGTTGCGGGGCGGCGAAGAAGAGTTGCGCAGCGCCTTCGCCAATCTGGTGATCAACGCCGTGCGTTACACGCCGGAGGGCGGCACTATCCACGTCCGGTGGTATGCGGATGCCGAGGCGGCGTATTTTCAGGTGAGCGATACCGGCGTGGGCATCGCGCCGCACCACATTCCGCGGCTTACCGAACGGTTTTACCGGGTCGACGTGGCGCGTTCGCGGCAGACCGGCGGCACCGGCCTGGGGTTGGCCATCGTCAAACATGTGTTGGAGCGCCACGAAGCGCATTTACAAGTCGAGAGTAAGGTGGGACAAGGCAGCGTCTTTACCTGTCACTTTCCCCTGTTGTTGACGACGCGGACTTGAAGCGACCCTTGTCATCTAACTGTCATACATTCTTCGTACACTGACCCCGTGCCGTCGCAAAGACCAGGAGCATCGAGTTCGGACCGGTCCGCGTGGCGGACCGTGTATCCCAAATAGCCAGGAGTGAAATAATGCGTTTACTTAAGTTGGTTGCTGCTATGAGTGTCGTGGCTGCGACATCGGCCGCGTTCTCTGTGTCGGCGGCGGAAGTCGATGCGGCGCTGCCGGATTACAAAAAGGCCAGTGGTGTGTCGGGTAACCTGTCCAGCGTGGGTTCCGATACGCTTGCCAATCTGATGACCCTCTGGGCCGAGGAGTTCAAGCGCGAATACCCCAACGTCAACATCCAGATTCAAGCGGCGGGTTCTTCCACCGCGCCGCCGGCCTTGACCGAAGGTACGTCCAACCTGGGGCCGATGAGCCGGGCCATGAAGAGCAACGAGATCGAGGCCTTCGAGAAGAAATACGGTTACAAGCCGACTGCGGTGCGCGTCGCTATCGATGCCCTGGCGGTCTTCGTCAACAAGGACAATCCGATTAAAGGCATGACCCTGCCGCAGGTGGACGCGGTGTTTTCCAGTACGCGCAAGTGCGGCCACCCCGAAGACATTAACCGTTGGGGTCAGCTCGGCCTGACCGGCGCCTGGCAGACACGGGACATGCAGTTATTCGGCCGCAACTCGGTGTCCGGTACCTACGGCTATTTTAAAGAACATGCCCTGTGTAAAGGCGACTTCAAGTCCGGCGTAAACGAACAACCGGGTTCCGCCTCGGTGGTACAGTCGGTGACGGCGTCGGTCAATGGCATTGGTTACTCCGGCATCGGTTACAACACGTCCGGCGTCAAGGCCGTGCCTTTGGCCAATAAACAAGGCGAAAAATTCGTGGAGGCGACCGACGAAAACGTCCTGGCCGGTCATTACCCCTTGGCGCGTTTCCTTTACGTCTATATCAACCAGCAACCCAACAAGCCCTTGCCGCCGCTGGAGCTGGAATTCGTCAAGCTGGTATTGTCCAAGGCTGGTCAGCAGGTCGTGGCCAAGGACGGCTATATTCCCTTGCCGGCGAAAGTGGTCATGGACGAGTTGGCCAAGCTCAAATAACTTACGGCCATTCTGAAATGGTATGAGAACGTCCCGCTCCGGCGGGACGTTTTTTTTGTGTTCAAATCGACCCGCTGTGTTCTTGGTGGTTTGCATCCGTGGTTTTCAGGATCATCGGCTACGAGTATCGCCCGTTGGCGAGCGGATCCTATCATGTCATCTCGTGCGTGAAGCAGGTTTGCGGGATGATCGACGCGGTGACCTACAGACAAAAAAAGCCCTGCGGAGGGCAGGACGTAGCAAGGATGAGAGGGGACGCTACTAAAAACTAAAAATCAGGCGGCGGCATCTATGAATATCCGCATGGCGGATCGTAAATCTTCCAGAGCGAAATCCTTGAATAACAGCCCATGGCGGTTGCCAGTGAGCCGATTGTCACTATGGTGCACGACCAAGGCCTCCGTTTGATAAAGCCGTTGCTTGCCGTGGATGCCAATGGCGAAAGTGATATCTACGAGCGCCTGCGGCGGCAGGGTGATGCAGCCGGTGTCGATCAACGCGCCGTCGACACTGAGGTTCAACACCTTGCCGCGCAGCAGTCCCAGCGGGCGGTGCAGTATGATGGCTTGTACCTGTACCGGCTTGCGTTGATGCCAGCGATGTTCCAGACCCATGGTGCCCTCCTCGCGCTATTTAATCTTGTCCCCATCCCGGGGGCGTACGTTTTATCTCTGATCCGGCTTGCCGGTGTTCAGCAGAATAAGGGGCTAGGGTGACGGTAGCGGGACCGTTTTATTATTTATTTATGACAGCAAGTGTAGGGGTAACATCCGCCGCGCCAAGGATAGCGAAGCGAAGGGTTTCGCGTATCGTTTCCTGAGGGTTGCGACACATCGACGGCCGTTTCGACTTTAAGCAGCCTCATGCTACAGTTTTTGAACTTGTGGCTTTAAACCGCCCGCTCTGAATATTATATTGGCGTCTACTTTGACCTATACATGAAATGCGGTTCATTTTCAGAGGAAGAAAGATGAACAGACTCATCGTTATGATAAACAAGTTCTTATGCGATTCAATTCCCTGGTGCTTGACCATGGTGTTGTGGGTTGCGCCAGCGTCTTTAGCCCGTGCCGACGAGCGTGCAATTCCATCTGACTTTGAAATACAGGCGAGAGATGGGATTACATTTGATAGCATCAATTTGACGGCTAAACGTTTTTTCAAGTCCTATATGAGCGGTTCCGCTGATGAGAGAAAAAGTGCCAGACTGTATCTGCTGGGCGTACTGGATGCGACCGAAGGAAAATCCTGGTGCGACTACCAAACGTTCAAATCCATTACACTAGGGGAGACCGTTTTTTTAGCTTTCAAGAAACTGAATAGCCAGCAACTCAATGAACGTGCATCCCATGTCATCGCGGATATTCTAAGTCAGAGTTACCCTTGCAGGAGGGCGAAATGAAAGTGAATTATGCTCTTTTAAAGAGCAAACACTACTCATCCAATGAGTCGAGCGCGAGCTTTAAATCTCAAGAAGATGTATACAGCGAGTTTGGATATAACTTTGACGATTTGATGATGCAAAATCCAGCATATGAAAACACATGCGCGGTTCGCATGAGTCTCGCTTTGATCAAAGCGGGCGTCCGTTTTACCGGCCGGCTGAAAATTAAAGATGGTCCGCATAAAGGCAAGATGATCGAGCCGGGCGCGAAACTATTGGCTGATCAATTGGCCCGCCCCACCCTGTTTGGGAGGCCGGCGATCTTTTCATCCAGGGACGCCATAACTCGACTACGCGGAAAGAGGGGGGTGGTTTTGTTCAGGAAAATGTCAGGTTACGGTGGCGGGCATATAGACTTGATAGAAATAGCCACGACGGTCCAGGTTTGTCATTCCGCATGCCCCGACGCGTCCAAAGAGATTTGGTTCTGGTCCTTGTCGTGAAAGCGAGTGTATCAATGGATTCCCCCCGCGTTGCAAGACCCAGCAAGGGGAGCCCGGATGGAGTGAAACGGAATCCGGGCTAACATCACGCGCGATGTTAAACCTCGTCCCATCCGGGAGCGTTCTTCGTATTCCTAACCGGCGCAGGCGTGCCGGTGATCAGCAATATTAGAGGCCCACCGTGACGATGAGGGGGCAGTTTTATTATTTATTGATGACAATTGGGGGCGGGAGACTGGCGCCGCCGAGTTCGATTGTCACATTTCTGTCATATTTCTTAGGTATGGTGGGCGGCCATGATTTCCGAGCCCTCCCACCCGACGGTTTCTCCGTCAGCCGCAACCCATAATCTGCGGCGTTGGCGCTGGCGCATGGCCAAGGATGTGATGGCCCGTTACGGCGTGGCCGCGGGTGGTGTCGGGGTGATCGTCGCTATTCTGCTCATCTTTTTCTATCTCTTTTATGTCGTAATCCCCTTGTTCAAACCGGCGGAAACCACCGCGGTGGGCAGTTATGGCGTGCCGGTGCCTGCCGCGGGCCCCACGGCCTATCTGGCGTTGGAAGAGCAGACTGAGATCGGCGTGCGTTTCACCACCGCCGGACAGGCGATTTTTTTCCGTACCTCCGACGGCGTCGTTCTAAAAGAAGAGGGACTGCGACTGGCCCCCGACGTGACGGTGACCAGCAGCGCAGCCGGCATCGCTCCGCGCGGGGTAGTGGCTTATGGTCTCTCCAATGGCCGCGCGGTGCTGATAAGGCATGTCTACCAGGTCACTTTTCCCGAGAATAAACGCACCATCACCCCCGCCGTGGAATATCCCCTGGGAGAAGTGCCGTTGGTGATCGATGCCGCCGGCCGGGCCTTGACCCGTCTCGCGGTGCAAAGCGATGAAGACCAGGCAACGCTGTTGGCATTGACCGCCGACGGCGAGCTGGTGCTCAGCCACGTAGAGCGCGAAGAATCCTTTCTCAGCGAGGGCGAAGGCTGGAAAACCATTACGGCGATTCTGCCCCGTCCTCCGATCAGCGTCGACTATCTGCTGATCGACCCCGATCAGCGTCATGTCTATTTCGCCAACAAGGACGGCGAGTTGTATTTCTTCGACATCGGCGACAAAGTCTCGCCGCGGTTGATCCAGCGTTTGCGGGTGGTGCCGCAGGGCAAGCAGATCACCGCGCTGCGCTTTCTTGCCGGCGGCACCTCGCTGCTGGTGGGTGAAAGCGGTGGGGTCATTTCACAATGGTTCCCGGTGCGCGACGCCCGCAATGACATGGTGTTGACCCGCATCCGCGACTTCACCGATCAGCACGGCGCGGTGAACGCCATTGCCGCGGAATATGCCCGCAAGGGTTTTCTCGCCGCCGATGCCGGCGGCAAAGTGGCGATTTATCACGCTACTGCCCACCGCACCTTGGCGGTGGCCGAGATCAGCGCCGCGCCCTTGCTCAATCTGGCGGTGGCGCCGCGGGGCGATGCCTTATTGGCGGAGTCGAATGACGGTCAGGCGCACTTCTGGCGCGTCGAAAACAAACACCCGGAAATTTCCTGGTCGGCGTTGTGGGGCAAGGTCTGGTACGAGGGGTATGCCGAGCCCACTTATACCTGGCAATCATCGTCGGCGAGTAACGAGTTCGAACCCAAGTTCAGTTTGACCCCGATTTCCTTCGGCACGTTGAAAGCGGCCTTTTACGCCATGATATTGGCCGCGCCGCTGGCCATTCTCGGTGCCATCTACACCGCGCACTTCATGGCGCCGCGCATGCGCCGGGTGGTGAAACCCAGCGTGGAAGTGATGGAGGCCTTGCCCACCGTGATTCTGGGTTTTCTCGCCGGGCTGTGGCTGGCGCCTTTCGTGGAGGACAGTCTGCCGGGCATCGTCACCATGTTGCTGGTAGTGCCCATGGGTATCGTGGTGACGGCCTATGTATGGACGCTCTTGCCGGAACGGGTGCGGTTATTGGTGCCCGATGGCTGGGAAGCCGCCTTGCTGATACCGGTGGTCTTGGTGCTGGGCTGGGGCTCGTTGGCCATCAGCCCGGTTTTTGAAACCGCATTTTTCGGCGGCGACATCCGCCAATGGCTGACCAACGAAATGGGGCTGGCCTTCGATCAGCGCAACTCTCTGGTGGTGGGCTTGGCCATGGGCTTCGCGGTGATCCCCAATATTTTCTCCATCGCCGAAGACGCCATTTTCGGCGTGCCCAAGCATCTCACCCAAGGCTCGCTGGCCCTGGGCGCCACGCCGTGGCAGACCATGTGGCGGGTGGTGTTGCTCACCGCCAGCCCCGGCATCTTCTCGGCTTTGATGATCGGCTTCGGCCGTGCGGTGGGCGAGACCATGATCGTGTTGATGGCCACCGGCAACACGCCGGTGATGGATTGGAGCATTTTTCAGGGCATGCGCACCCTGTCGGCCAATATCGCGGTGGAGATGCCCGAGTCCGAAGTCAACAGCACCCATTACCGCGTGTTGTTCCTCGCGGCGTTGGTGTTGTTCATATTCACCTTCTTCTTTAATACCATGGCGGAAGTCGTGCGCCAGCGCCTGCGGCGCAAGTACAGTTCACTTTAGGACGGGACACGGATCATGAAGTGGGCAAAACGCGGCAAATTCAACACCTGGGTCGGCACCGGCACGCCGTGGGTGTGGTTGAGCGCGGGGGCGGTGAGCATCAGCCTAGTGATGGTGTTCGGCCTGCTGGCACTGATCGCCGTCAAAGGACTCAGTTATTTTTGGCCGCACGATATTCTGGAAATCGACTACCGTGAAAACGGCGCGGTGGTGCGTCTGGTCGGTGAAATCCACGGCAGCGAAGAGCTGAGTGCGGAACGTTTGCGTTCGGCGGGAGCGGACCTGCCCGCCCATGAGCATATGGTGACGCGCTACATCCTCAAGACCGGCAACCGTGATGTCAGCGGCGCGGATTTTCGTACCATCATCAAACCCCAGATAGTAAAACGGCAGCAGCCCGAGGGTTTGCTTGCCATTGAACGGCGCGAGTGGGGTAATCTCTACGGCTATCTGCACGCGGTGAAGGAAAAAGGCGTGGTAGTCGCCGAGGGCGCTGCGGCTTGGGACGAGTTTCAGCGCCGCCTGGCTCATGTGCAAGCGCGCGTGGATGAGATCCGCCGCATTGAAAAGGGTGAGATCGGCGCAATCAACTATCAATTGGAACGCTTGCGCATTCACGAGCGCGGCTTGGATATCAAGGGCCGGCTCGACGCCGCGGCCCACGCCGATCTGGACGCGGAGCGGGCCTTATTGCAACAGCGTTATGAAGGACTGCAACAGCAATTGGCCGGCCTCTACACGCAATTGCGGGGCGATAGTTACACCCTGGAAGTCGCGAGCGGCGAGCGCCGCGATTTCCCGCTCGACAAAGTGGTGCGGGCCTATCGCCCCAACGCCATGTCGGTGTTCGACAAGACGCGGCACTATTTCACCAAATTGTGGGAGTTCGTCAGCGACGAGCCGCGCGAGGCCAATACCGAAGGCGGTATCTTCCCCGCGATCTTCGGTACGGTGATGTTGGTGATCATCATGTCGGTGTTCGTCACGCCGTTCGGCGTGGTGGCGGCGGTGTATCTGCGTGAATACGCGCGGCAAGGACCGTTCACCCGCCTGGTCCGCATCGCGGTTAACAACCTCGCCGGCGTGCCGGCCATCGTTTACGGCGTATTCGGCTTGGGGTTTTTCGTGTATTTCCTCGGCGGCAATATCGATCAACTTTTTTACCCCGAGGCCTTGCCCGCGCCGACCTTCGGCACGCCGGGTATTTTGTGGTCGTCGCTGACGTTGGCGATACTCACTTTGCCGGTGGTGATCGTCGCCACTGAAGAAGGCTTGACGCGGGTGCCGCGCGCGGTGCGCGAGGGCTCGCTGGCCCTGGGCGCGACCAAGGCCGAGACTTTGTGGCGGGTGGTGCTGCCGATGGCCAGCCCGGCGCTGATGACTGGTTTGATCCTCGCGGTGGCGCGTGCCGCCGGCGAGGTCGCGCCCTTGATGCTGGTCGGCGTGGTGAAACTCGCGCCTTCGCTGCCGTTGGACGGCGATGCGCCGTACCTGCATCTCGACCGCAAATTCATGCATCTCGGCTTTCATATTTTCGATGTGGGCTTCCAAAGCCCCAACGTGGAGGCGGCGCGTCCCCTGGTGTACGCCACGGCCTTTTTGCTGGTAGTGGTGATAGTGGTCTTGAACTTGGCGGCGGTGGCGATCCGCAACCGTTTGCGGGAAAAATACCGCGCTCTTGAGAGTTAAACGACAACAGCGTACGGTGAATGACATGAACGACAATGCCCCGCGTACCCATGCGGTTGACATGAGCGCCCTCGGTCGGGGGCGCGGCCGCTTGCGGATGGCCGATGAACAATTGGCGCTGGAAGTAAAGGAGTTGAACCTTTATTACGGCGACAAAAAGGCGCTCGACGGCGTGAATATGGTCATCCCCCGCCACCGGGTCACCGCCTTCATCGGTCCCAGCGGTTGCGGCAAATCCACACTGTTGCGCTGCTTTAATCGCATGAACGATCTGGTGGAGAACTGCCGGGTCGAAGGCGAGATCATGTTGGACGGCAACAACATCTACGCCAAGGGCGGCAACGTGGTGGAATTGCGGAGGCGAGTGGGCATGGTGTTTCAAAAGCCCAATCCCTTTCCCAAGTCGATTTATGAAAATGTCGCTTACGGCCTGCGCCTGCAAGGGATGAGCGATCGCCGGCGCATGGATGAGGCGGTGGAACGATCCCTGCGCGCCGCGGCCTTATGGGATGAAGTGAAAGACCGCTTGCACGACAGCGCCCTCGGCCTGTCGGGCGGTCAGCAGCAACGCTTGGTGATCGCCCGCGCCACCGCCGTGGAACCCGATGTGTTGCTGCTGGACGAGCCGGCCTCGGCGCTCGATCCGATTTCGACATTGAAGCTCGAAGAATTAATTTATAAGCTCAAGGATCGCTACACTATCGTAATCGTCACCCACAATATGCAGCAGGCGGCGCGGGTGTCCGACTACACCGCCTTCATGTATCTCGGCCAATTGGTTGAATACGCGGATACCGACACTTTATTCACCAATCCGCAGAAAAAACAAACGGAAGATTACATCACAGGACGTTATGGTTGATGTAACAATAAGCGCCGCGCCGGTTGCTGACCTCGCGCGGCCACGATGAGGAACGACAATGGATAGAATCAATATTGGTCATCATATTTCGCAACAGTTCAACGCCGAGCTGGAAGATGTGCGCAATAAGGTGCTGGCCATGGGCGGCCTGGTCGAGCAGCAGCTCAACGATGCGATGAAGGCGATCACCCACGGCGACAGCGGCCTCGGTCATATCGTCATCACCAACGACTACAAGGTCAACGCCCTGGAAGTGGCCATCGATGAGGAGTGCACGCAGATTCTGGCGCGGCGTCAGCCCGCGGCCAGCGATCTGCGGCTGATCGTCGCCATCATCAAGACCATTACCGATCTGGAACGCATCGGCGATGAGGCGGAGAAGGTGGGCCGTCTCACCGTGCATATGGCGCATCTGGCGGGACTGGAGCACACCAAGTCGGAATACCCGGAAATCAAACACCTTGGCGATCATGTGCGGCAGATGGTGCATGACGCCCTCGACGCCTTTGCCCGCACCGATGCCGAGGCGGCGGTGCGGGTGGCCAAGGAGGACATCAACATCGACCGCGAATACGAGGCGCTGATGCGGCAATTGATCACCTTCATGATGGAGGATCCCCGTTCCATCCGCCGCGCGCTGGACATGATGTGGGCGGCACGCGCGCTGGAGCGTATCGGCGACCACGCCAGTAATATCTGTGAATACGTGGTGTATCTGGTGAAGGGTAAAGATGTGCGCCACACCAGTCTGGAACAAATGGAGCGCGAGGCGCGCGGTAATTCCGGTCCGTAACTACCGCGGCGGGTTCGCGAATAAAAAAGGGGAAGGTTCACGCCTTCCCCTTTTTGTTTCCACTGACTCGGCGGTTAAAAGCCGCGCTAATATCAGCCCGCGTAGTTTTTCGCCACGAAATCCCAGTTGACGATTTTCCAAAAGGTCTCGACGTATTTGGCGCGGGCGTTGCGGTAGTCGATGTAATAGGCGTGTTCCCACACGTCGCACGTCAGCAGCGGTTTTTTGCCGTCGGTGAGCGGGCAGCCGGCGTTACCGGTGCTGACGATCTCCAATTCGCCCTTGGCGTTTTTCACCAGCCAGGCCCAGCCGGAACCGAAGGTGGTGATGGCGGTCTGGGTGAATTTTTGTTTGAATTCGTCGATGGAGCCGAAGGATTTCTTCAAGGCCTCGGCCAAGGCGCCGCTGGGCTCACCGCCCTTGGGCGCCAGCGAGTTCCAGTAGAAGGTATGGTTCCAGATTTGCGCGGCGTTGTTGAAGATGCCGCCGGAGGATTTTTTGATGATGTCTTCCAGGCTCATGTTCTCGAATTCGGTGCCGGGAATGAGTTTGTTGAGATTGTCGACGTAGGTCTTGTGGTGTTTGCCGTAGTGATACTCGAGCGTCTCTTTGGAGATATGGGGTTCGAGGGCGGTCATGGCGTAGGGCAGTTCGGGCAGTTTGTGTTCCATGGGAATTCTCCTAGCACAAGTTCAATGGGTGGCCGGTGGTTCAAATAATAGCAGTGGCGCGGCGCCGCGAAATGGCGCGGGTGTGAGACCTGACATTACACAAATAGAATGGCGCTGGAATAACCGCGATTAACCGAGTACAAAGCTTGGGAATAAGTCTAAAGCAGGCGGCGGCTTGGTGCAAGGTTGGCGCCGAGCCGCCGGCATCGTTTGCTAGGTGTGAAAATGAATGTCATCGCAGTTTGTTTTCCAGTCGCATGCGGTGGTGTGCGACGAGATGGGCGCCGTGCTGCAACGCGCCGCCTGGTCGCCCAACGTCTAAAGACGTTTGGATTATTCCTGCGCGGTATTTCAATGTCGAGGGTCTGCATTCCGCGCAGGCCCACGACGCCCCAAGTCGAGGGCAACATCAATTGTCCGCTGTCGGTGGCCGCGGCCGCAGTCTACTAGGCCTTTCCGTTGCCTGCTCCCCGCGCCTGCGGTCGCAACAGGCATCAAGGGATTGATCTGCCCGGGAAAGTGAGTTTGTGGCCGCCGCCAGCGATCGTCTGGAAATTTCCTCACCGGGCGGGGGCGGCTGGGCAGCAACCGAGTCAGCTGCCCCTTTCGGATAATTCCTTACTGGTTTACTCTTAAAAATAAGAGCAGAGACGTTTACACTGGCGGAATGATAGCCGTCACCAATCCCATCATAATTATTACTTTGAGGTAGCAGACCAATGGACGCGATGGAATTTATTAAACAGCAAGTCGAGACCAATCCGGTGGTGATCTTCATGAAGGGGACTCCCGAGTTCCCTCAGTGCGGGTTCTCTAGCCGGGCCTCGCAGGCCCTGGCCGCTTGCGGCGAGGATTTCGCTTACGTGAACATCTTCGATAACCCGGAAGTGCACCGCAACCTGCCGCGTTTCTCCAACTGGCCGACCTTCCCCCAAGTGTTCGTGGGTGGGCAGTTGGTGGGTGGTTGCGACATCACCCTCGAATTGTTCGAGCGGGGTGAGTTGCAGACCATGGTCAAAGAGGCTGTGGCGAAGACCAAGGGCGGGTAATCCATCTCTCGGTCATGGTTGATCTCGAAACGGGGGCGCTGAGTCCCCGTTTGTTTTTGCGCGCGCGTACGGCCTGCCGCCGTCTTCTTTAAGTTTCGATTCAGCAAGTCCGGTTAAACTTGATCATGAATTAGATCGGCGCTATTGCGCCGGTGGCCGGTAAGCAGGTAAAGGCGGGGGCATAGGCATCGAGCGGTAAGGCGCGTTCGAAGAAGTTTGTGCAGCCTCCATCTTCTCATCCTGGGGTTGCCAGCACTACTTTTATCGGGAGTGTTGCTTGAAAGTAGGTTGCATAAAGATAAGCGGGCGCGTGTCCTGTTCAGCGGCTGCGAACAGCGTAGCGATTCATTGCTATTATCCGTGGAGGCGATACCCGTGAAGGTCTGGGTTGTGCTGGGCGCGGGTGTGCTGGCTGTTTGGAGTGTGTTGGCCGGCGGCACTCCGCGGGAGGGCCAGGAAGTCGATAATATCGACATCGAGTCCGCCGCGCCCTTGGAGCCGGTACTGGCAGAGGCCAAGACGCGGCAGCCGGGGCGGGTGATCGGCGTGGAGTTCGAGACCTATCGCCAGCGGGTCGTCTATGAAATCGAAATCCTCGATGCCCGCGGCCGGGTCTGGGAATTGTTCTTCGACGCCAAGACCGGCGCGTTCATCGAACGGCGCGAAGAGCACGACCATAAATAAGGAGATCCAAGGTGAGGATACTGGTCGTTGAAGACGATATCTTGCTGGGCGGGAGCTTGAAGAAGGAAATCGGGCAGGCCGGCTATGCGGTGGACACGGTGGGCGACGGCATCGACGCCGAGCATCTGGGACGGGAAGAGCCTTATGACGCGATCGTGCTGGATCTGGGTTTGCCGCGGCGTTCCGGGCTGGAGGTCCTCCGCCATTGGCGCCGTGACGGCATCCGCGTGCCGGTGATCATCCTCACCGCCCGCGACGCTTGGCACGAAAAGGTCGATGGCTTCAAAGCCGGCGCCGACGATTACCTCGCCAAACCGTTTCACAGCGAAGAACTGCTGGCCCGTCTCAACGCGCTGATCCACCGCAGCCACGGCCAAGCCGGCAGCGGACTGCAAACCGGCGGCTTGCTGCTCGACGAAGATCGGCAGTGTGCCACCCTCGCCGGCGGCGGCGTGGTGGAACTCACCGGCATCGAGTTTCGTCTGCTGCGTTATTTCATGCTGCATCCTGGGCAAATCCTCTCGAAGAGCCGTTTGACGGAACACGTCTATGAATTCGACGCGGATAAAGACAGCAACGTGATCGAGGTGTACATCAATCGCCTGCGGCAAAAACTCGGCAAGGAGATCATCGCCACTCGGCGTGGCCAGGGTTATGTGTTCAGGACGGCCGAGTAATGCGTTCTTTGCAGGCGCGGCTGGGTCTCGCCGTGGTGGTCAGCGTGGTGGTGTTGTTCGCGGCGCAGTGGCTGGTAGTCAACCAGGCGCTGCTGAAACTGACGGAACACTATTTCACGTCCCGCCTCGAACATGACATGGAGAATCTGCTCGCCGCCCTGAGTTTCGACGGTGAGGGACGTCCGGAATTGGCTGAGGGCCAAACCGATCCGATTTTTCACCGGCCCTTTTCCGGCCATTATTTCGAGATTCACGCGGCTGGCCAGGTATTACGTTCCCGTTCCTTATGGACTTCCACGCTGGCGATAGCCGCTTTGTCCGCCGGCAGCGAAAAACTTACGCGCGCCGTCGGTCCGCAAGGGCAGTCGCTGGTGTTACTGGTGGGGGGGTTCGAGAAGCGCGGCCGCGCCGTCACCATCGGCGTCGCCGAGGATTATTCACCCGTCGCGCAACAGTACCGCGATTTTCAATGGCGTTACGTGTTCATCAGCGCGGCGGCCTTGCTGGGATTGATCCTGTTGCAGATGTGGTTGGTACGCTTGAGCTTGCGGCCCTTGGAACAAATGCGTGCCGACATGCAGCGGCTGGCGCAAGGCGAGATTACCCAGCTCACCACCGTGGCGCCGGCCGAAGTGGCGCCGCTGGTCGCCGAACTGAATCGTTTGCTAACGGTGTTGGGTCAGCGCCTGGCACGTTCGCGCAACGCCTTGGGCAATCTCGCTCATGCCTTGAAAACACCTTTGACCGGGTTTAATCAGCTATTGAACAGCGATGAACTGAGCAGACATGCGGCGCTCCGCGAACAATTGCGCGCGCAGAGTGACATCCTCGGCCGTCTGGTTCAGCGTGAACTCAGGCGGGCGCGGCTGGCGGGTTCCGCGCTGCCCGGCCAGCGTTTCGACGCCGCGCAAGAATTGCCACCGCTGGTCGACATGTTCAAAAAAATTTATCGCGATAAGTCTCTCGAGATCACCGCGATCATTCCCGGCGAACTGCGCCGCGCCGCGGAACGGGAGGATATGCTCGAACTTTTCGGCAACCTGTTGGACAACGCCTGTCAGTGGGCGGCGCAGCGCGTGTCGTTGACGGTTGAAGATAAAGCGGGCCTGGTATTTAGCGTGGAAGACGACGGACCCGGCGCGCCGGAGGCGATGTTGGCGCAACTGGCGCAGCGCGGCGTGCGCGCCGATGAGTCGCTGGGCGGGCATGGCCTGGGTCTGGCGATCGCCCAGGAGGTCGTCGAACACTACGGCGGGCGAATCGGTTTCGAACGTTCGCCGCTGCTCGGCGGTTTCCGGGTGTGGGTGAGTATCCCCGCGCCGGCGCCGGAATAAGCCTGGCGTCGAGTTCAGCAAATGAGGCGGTTTCTACCTTGTTGCTTGGCCTGGTAGAGGCAATGGTCGGCTTTTTTCACTAATTCGTCCGGGGAGATCAGCAGGTCGTTTTTCGAATACGAGGCGACGCCGATCGAGGCGGTGACGGGCATGTCGCCTTCCGAAGTCTTGATGGGATTTTGAGAAATGCTGCGGCGGATACGCTCGAAGAGTAGCGGGGTAAATTTGGCTGGATCCGGATGGTAGGTCAGGATGGCGAACTCTTCGCCGCCGACGCGGGTTACCACGTCGGTGGGTCGCACCGACCAACGCAGCCGCTGGGCGAAGCCGCACAGCACCTCGTCGCCTACCGGGTGACCGTAGCGGTCGTTGACCAGTTTAAAGTGATCGATATCGACCATCGCACAACTCGCCACGCCGCCGCGCGCCACGGTTTCATTGAGTAGAGATTCCAGATGGGCTTGCATGAAACGGCGGTTGCCTAAGCCGGTGAGCGGATCGGTAGTAGCCAATTCATGGAGCCGCTGGTTGTCGCGGCGCAGGACATTGACGGTACGCAAGGCCGTGGTGTGCAATGTTGCCACGCGTGCCACGCCCTGAATGCGGGCGATCAACTCACGCTCATTGATGGGTTTGCGCAGATAATCATCCACGCCTCTGCTGAAGGCCTCCTCCAAGGGTTCGATGCCTTCCTTGGAGGTGAACAGAATAATGGCGCTGTAGCGTTGTTGCGATTCATCGAGCTGGCGAATCGACTCCGCCAGCTCCAGCCCATCCATGCCGGGCATGATCCAGTCCGCCAACACCACGTCCGCCGGCTGCCTGCCGAGTTGTTCCAAGGCCTGTGGGGCGGTGGCCGCGTAGCGCAATTTGCCATAACCGGCGCGGCTGAGGACACTGGTCAGGCTTTTACGGACTATTTCCGTGTCATCGACGATGAGGATGTCGAGGTCTTGTTTGGTCATAAGCATTCTTAACACCTGTGCCGGATAATCCGCGGCGAATCACTTACATCATCAAACTATTCCCACCCGCCTCTTGCGCCTCGCGCAGCTTGCCGCTGGCTTCCGCCAGCATGTCGAAGGCGGTGTGTTCGGCGCGACCGTCATCGCAGGCGACGCCGATGGAGATGCTGATGGCGATTTCGTGGAGCGTAGTGGTGAACGGCGGGTAATTAATGCCGCGCAAAAGACGTTCGAAAATCCACGGCCGGATATGATCGCTGTCCGGATAACGCAAGGCCACGCCGAACTCGTTGTCGCCGGTGCGTGCCAGAAAATCCGCCGGCCGTAATGCCTCGCGCAAACGCTTGGCCACCGCGCGCAATAATTCATTTTTGAAGGCCTGGCTATGCCGTTCGCCAAGTCGGGCGAGCTGATCGATGCTGAGCAAAGCGCAGCAGGCCAAGCCGCTGCGCGCGCGTGTCTCCTGCAGCAGTCCTTCCAGATGACTTATCAAGTAGCGCCAATTGCCGAGGCCGGTGAGTGAGTCTTGCAAACTGCTTTCGTTGGCGGGGGAGAGTGGTTTGCACTGCTGCAGGTGGGATTCCAGCGCCGCGATGCGGCCCGCGATTTTCAGTCGTAAGGGCAATTCTCCGCCAGTGAAGGGGACCTGCAGATAATCATCGACCCCGGGCATGAGAACCGGCGGCACGGCGCGCAGTTGGTCCGCCGTCACGCATTGCACGACGGCGGTGTAGCGGCTGGATAGCTCATCTTGGCGGCGCAGATTATTGATGATGGTGGAATGGAGACTGCCGGGTTGGAGATCGGCGAGTATCACCACATCGGCTGTTTGCTCGGAGCACAACGCCGGAACACCGCTCAAACTGGGTGTGCGCCGCAGGTCTTGAATACCGGCGTTTTCCAGCGCCAATTCGCCGTGGGGATCAAGTTCCCCGACTATAACAATCGAGATCTGCTTATCAGTCATAGCAAAACCTATGCGAAATCCTTAGCTGAGCGATATGCCTATTTATCTATCGGCCAGCACCTCGTCACCATGAGCGGCTTGTCGGGTTTCGGAAAGACCCGTCCATAAATTCACGATTTGGCAAAACAGTTCGGCGGTGCGCTCCGCGTCGTAGATGGCGGAATGGGCCTCGCGATGATCCCAATCGATGCCGGCCGCCTGCACGGCGCGGGCCAGCACGGTCTGCCCGAAAGCCAGTCCACCCAAGGTCGCGGTGTCGAATGTACTGAAAGGGTGAAAGGGATTGCGTTTAATGCCGCTGCGTCCGGCGGCGGCGTTGACGAAGGCTAAATCGAAAGAGGGATTGTGTCCGAGCAGAATGGCGCGGCTGCAGAGATTGTCGCGGATCGCCTTGCGGATCGGCTGAAAGATCCGCTGCAAAGCGTCGTGTTCATTCAAGGCCTCACGAAACGGGTGATAAGGGTCGATACCTGTAAAGGCAAGCGCCGCGGGTTCAAGCCGCGCGCCGGGAAAAGGCGCGACGTGGCAGGCGAAAGTCTGGTGCCTATGCAAACGGCCCGCTTCATCCATGCGCAGCGTGACGGCGGCGATTTCTAAAAGTGCGTCGGTTTGTGGATTGAATCCACCCGTCTCGACGTCTACCGCTACGGGCAGGAAACCACGAAAGCGGGTGGTTAATGTAGGCGATTGTGACATGGCGACAGCATACGGGATTCAGCGTGTATTGGCGATGGGGCCGCCCCTTGACGGTTGAAGTGTGAGGATACATTTATGAGCAGGCAGAGCATGAAAAGTCACATTGGCCGCGGTTTTCAAATAGGCTTGGCGTTGTTGCTGACCCTGTTGTTGGGTAGTTCGGCATGGGCCGCGGTCGGGGGATACACGCGCGGAGAAACGGGTTTGCTGAAGACCGCCGTGGTGACCGATAAAACCTTGCTGTGGCGGGTGGAACGCAGTGGTCTGCGGCCGAGTTATGTGTTCGGCACTATCCAATCGGAAGACCCGCGGGTGGCCGAGTTGCCGCCGTCGGTGATTCAAGCCTTCCGCCTCTCCGATGCCTTCGCCATGGAAATGATTCCCGACCAGACCGCTCTGGCACGCATGAGCGCGGCGATGTTTATCAGCGAGGGACCCAATCTGCACGAAATGCTGGGCGAAGAATGGTTCCAGCGCACCGCGGCCCTGGTCGCGCAGTACGGTGTTCCGCCCGCGATACTTTCTTCGCTCAAACCTTGGGTGGTGTTCACGGCCTTGACCATGCCCAAAGCGGAAGAGGGAATGTTTTTGGATGTTATTCTGTACGGTGCCGCGTTGAGCGACGGAAAATACATTCATGGCCTCGAAACCGCCGATGAACAGGTAGGCACTTTCGAGAGTATCACCTTGGACGACCAGGTGGCGATCCTCAAGGATGTGGTGGTCAATCACGAAGCGATCGGCCATCTCAATCAAGAATTAGTGAACAGTTACACCCGCGGTGACCTCAACGCCATCGCCTCCCTGCAATCGCAGTATATGGCTAACGGCGATCAACGCCTGGAACAGATGTATCAGCAACGCACGGTCGATGACCGCAATCTGCGCATGGTCGAACGCATGCTGCCGCGCATCGAGGAAGAAAACACCTTCATCGCCATCGATGCTTTGCATTTACCCGGTGTGAACGGCGTGCTGCATCTGTTGGAGCAGCGCGGTTACCAAGTGTCGCCTGTGCAATAATCGGTATGCAGATATAGAAAGCGGCCTGAGATTGTGGAACCTCGAACTGACGGTTGGCTGAAAAATACTAATCCGGCCCAATGAATTTCCTCTCCTTGGAAGGAAAAGGTTGCCCCTGCGGAGTTTTTGCGTTCCCTCATCACGGCCAATTGCGGATGTTTGCACTGTCTCGGCCTATCAACGCGCACTTCCCGGTCCGGGAAATGTTTTGTAAGTTTTTCTCAAGCGTCGCGGCTTATCGGTCGATACAAGAAACGCTGTTGGCACATATCCTATCGAAAGGAATCCTGGTGAACTCTATCCGCTACCTAAATGCCAACGCCATGTCCCGCGTGCACGCTGGGGCGTTCTCGTGTTCATGCTCGTAGCGATAAGCCGTGCGCCCGGTGCCAGGGTCGACGCTGCACCCGCCATACGCGGCGGCAAATCGCCTGCCGATATCCCCATCGTGGCCAACCTGCGCTGGCAGATTTATGTCAATCCTTCTCGGCTCAAGCAAGCGAAGCTTTCCCTGCCCTCGGACATCCAGCATAAAGGCATCCAGGCCAGAGTGCCATGATCCAGCGCCGCCTGCTGACTCCGCTCGCGTTGCTGACCGGTGCCACCGTCACAGCGGCGACCGTGGGGCTTGCTCTGTTCAGCATCATCGGCACGGAAAAGGATTTATTCCATGCTCAGGTGCAGCAAGTCCGGGATGTCTTCAGCGTCCGCCTCGGCAATGCCGACGAGGCCATACACGGCCTGGCAAGTTTATTCAACGCCAGCACCCATGTGGATGCCGATGAGTTCCGTATCAGCACCGAGGAAATTTTACGCCGCCATCCCTACATCGACACCGTAAGCTATTTTCCGCTGGTTTCCGCCCAAACTCGCGCCGCCTTCGAACAGGAGATGCGCAACGACGGCTACGTCACTTTCTCGATCAATGGGCGCAATGCGGGTAAATACGCGCCTATGCCAGAGCAGGAACGCTATTTCCCCGCGATGTTCGTAGAGCCGTTCAGCCCCGCGTCATCGCACGAAATCGGTTTCGACGCCCTGGCCGAGCCCCTCTACCAGGAAGCGATCCGCGCAGCGATCGCAGGCGGCAAAGCCGTGGCGTCTTATGCCATCATTGGGGAGCACGGACGTGAGGTCATGCTGTTCAAGGCGCTGTACGCCGGCAAGGGCACACCTGTGGATGAGAGCGAACGTCTGGCCACGGTCAATGGCTTGCTCGGGGCGCGCATCAACATTCACGGCTTGATGGCGGGCATAAAAAAAGCCGATCATGCGAATATCGCGCTGAGCCTGGATCAGGGCCCTGGCATGACTACGACGGTTTCGGCCGCCGAGTCGGAACAGGCAGACGATGACCATTCCGGTACGCTGACGCAGCTGGCCGTGTACCAGGAATTACCGCTTGCCGGCCAGCACGTCAGCTTCTCCGTGACCAAGGACATTCGCTGGCCTGCGGCCAACCCCGCGTTATTGATCGCCATGGCGCTAATGGGTATCGGTGTTGCGGTCTTGGTCTATGTTCTCGCCCGCGTACTCGTGCGACGTGCCGAAGACCTTGAGGAACGCAACATAGTCATTGCGCGGCAGGTGACGGAACAGACCCGCGAACTCGACCTGGGGCATCGTTATCTCGAAAACATCCTAGGCTCCATGGCCGATGCGCTGTTCGTCATTGATCCCGAGCACCGCATCCAACGCGTGAACAGCGCCGCGACGGCGCTGTTGGGCCAGGCTGACGGAAACCTCAACAACACTGACATGTGCGACCTGTTCGCCGACCCCGTGGAGCTGGAGCGGGTCTGCGGCGCGCTGATGCATGACGGCACCGTGCGCAACTGCGAAGTGCGGTTGCGCCGGGGCCCCAACGACACGACCCCCGTATCCCTTTCCGCCGCGATCATGCACGATGAAGCCGGCACCCACATCGGCACTGTGTTGGCGGCGCAGGACATCAGTGCGCGGGCCGAGGCGCAGGCCGCCTTGGCGGCCAAGAATGCCGAGTTGGAACGCATCAACGCCCATCTGGATCAGTTCGCCTATGTGATATCACACGACCTCAAGGCCCCGCTGCGTGCCATCGAGAACCTCTCCAAGTGGATCGCAGAGGACCTGGGTGATAGTTTGAGCCACAGCGTGCGCCAGCATATGGATCTAATGAGCAACCGTGTGCACCGCATGGAAGCGCTGATCAACGGCGTGTTGGCTTATTCGCGGGCCGGCCGTGTGGATAATGAAGAGGTGGACGTGGATATCGGCCAAATGTTGGCGGACATCAAGGATTCCATGCCGGTTCCGCCCGGCTATCAGATCATCATCCATGTCGGCATGCCACAACTGCACACGGCGGCCACACCGCTGAGCCAGGTGTTCTCCAACCTCATCAGCAACGCCATCAAATACCGCTCACGCGACGATGGCAAGGTGGATATCACGGTACGCGACGCCGGCCGATTCTACGAGTTCGCGGTCACCGACGATGGCCCGGGCGTCGCAGCGGAACACCACGAGCGGATCTTCGGCATCTTCCAGACGCTGGATTCCAAACGTAGCGACAGCACGGGTGTGGGACTCGCGCTGGTCAAGAAAATCGTCGAAAGCCAAGGTGGGACTATCATTGTCGAATCCGCGCCACGGGCCGGCGCCACCTTCCGTTTTACCTGGCCCAAGCAGGCCGCCGAGAAAAGACGTGCTGCGTGAAACTGATCAGCTGCGACGACGGTCATCAGTGTACGCAGGAGAATAACACCGCTCAATACCATGCCACGCCGGGTTCACCGCAAATAAGCGGGGTAGAATGGGCAAGTTTTCATGTAACCCTACCTACGCCGCGCCGTCATATCCGCGCATAACGCTACGCCCCTAGTCTCAATATGCCGCCGTTTGCCGTGCAGGGGCAAACCACAAAGCCGCTTGTTACGCTATTCAAATCCGTTATCTTCACAGAGCATGATATCGTGTGGTTCCTGCGGTTCTGCGCCGTTAATTGTATTTCTATTATTAAGGTGGATCGATGATAATCATGCTGCTCGGGCTAATCATTTTCTTCGCGGTGCATTCGGTGTCCATCGTCAATGAAACTTGGCGAGACCGAATGGTCGCCGAGCTGGGTGAGTGGCCGTGGAAGGGGATGTACGCGCTATTGTCCATCGCGGGCTTCGCGCTCATGGTGTGGGGCTACGGGCTGGCGCGTGAGACACCGGTGATAATTTATTCGCCACCGCAGTGGCTACGCCATGCGGCGATGTTGCTGTTGCTGCCCGTCTTTCCACTCCTGCTGGCCACCTACTTGCCTGGACGCATCAAGATCATCACCCAACATCCCATGCTGGTGGCCACCAAGTTGTGGGCCTTCGCGCATCTGCTGGCCAACGGCATGCTGGCTGACGTGCTGCTGTTCGGTAGCTTTCTGGCATGGGCCATGGTGGATCGCGTTTCCATGAAACACCGTAGCCAGCGTATTATCCCTAGCGCCCCGCTCTCCAAAGCGAACGACATCATCGCCGTGGTGGGCGGGCTTGCACTGTATGTCGCCTTCGTGTTCTGGGTGCATACCAGCTTGATCGACGTTGCACTGATTCGCCTTTGATGGATTATAGGAAATGGGGGCGCCATTACATTGCTGAGTTATCAGGTAATCGATCTAACGTTTCGGCCACTGTGTTTGGAGTCACTACAGGTGACTGAGCGTGACGTTGTCGCCTCAACTGTTTTCATCATGCGGCTTTTGGCATTCCATATCGGTTCGCCGTTGTCCTAACGCAGTATCGGGGGTTCCAGCTCTGTTCGGCCGTGCCGGTGCGCTGTATCGGCGTGGCAGCGTGTTCTCCTTCTCCGGTTCGTTGACCGCCCAGCCGACGGCTTTACGGCAATAGCTGTCTTTAATCAGATAGAGGTAGTAGTACTGTCGACGCAAGGCGGTGGGCCAATAGGTGATGTCCCAAGATCAAACCTGCTTGGCCGCTGTGGCACTGTACTGGTCGGTGGCGTTAGCTGGTGCTGTGGCGACGCCCCGACCACGCCGATGACCAAGTTCTTCGGCCTTGAGTGCGCGATAGAAGGTGGACTCCGAAGCCAGTCGATACCTTCTCGGCCAGTTTGGGCACGACTTTACGGGGCAGTCCGTAAATATCACGCGCCGTGAAAACGGGCGAAACCTTCCAATTTTTCCAAGGCGCCAGCCTGTTCGAAGGTTTCGCCATAAAACTCCGTGCGGCTTGGGCGGTGTAGGTGGCGGCGCAACCGCAAGTGGTTTCTTTAAGCAATTTAAAAATATCGAGCAGGTTCCAACATTGCTCCACTCGATTCGGGTTTATGGCGGATATCAATAAATGTCGACAGAGGACGAGGCACCTCTGTCGGCGTTAGATTCCTGAACTTAGGGCTTATTGGGATGGGTGTCGAGCCAGCCCTAATAAACAAAGGGGGCAGAAGTGCCCCCTTTGTTATACAGCGCATGATGATGTTGAGGCCGGCTTAGGGAGTCGGTATGGGCGATTCCTTGGAGGCGGGGAAGTTGAATTTCAACTCATACCCCGCGGGCAGATTGTTGAGATACTCGATGGCCGCCGCTTCGCTGCCCAGCTCGGTAGCCAGCTTATTGAACTGACCCTGGTTGTACACGGCTTGGCCGGCAGGAGTGAGGTTGCCGTTGGCAACTTCAGGCAGGTTCTTGCTCCAATTGGTCACGTCTTGTTTGGCGTGGACGGTGCCGACCAGGGCCAGGCTGCCGGCGGCGAGGATAGCGAGTGTCAGTTTTTTCATTTTAAGTTTCTCCGATAGGGGTTGATATAAAAACGCCAGGATTGAAGAGAAGATTCCATCTCTCTGCAATCGATACATCCATCAAGGCCACACCTAATAAACAAGGGTGAAGACCTCGTATGTTTTCTCGCCCGGATGAACCTGGCTCGAAAAAGCGGCGGCGTGTCCATGCCCCGCCAATCTTGAAGCTGTTGGATTAGCGGCGCCCAATTCGCGTGCGGCGCCGCGCGATGGCGGGCCAGGCTAACAACAAAGCCAGCAGCGTAACCCCTTCCAGTGATCCGCCCCCGCCACCCGCGACGGCGAGGGGAGCGGCGGTGGCGGTGGTTTGGCCGCCGCCGGTGGCCACGGGCGGATTGCTACCCACCGAGACCGCGGCGGCCACGGTGAAGGAACGGGGACCGGTGTTGGGGAAGCTGTAACGTGCTTGGGAACCCATGTCGATGGATTGCCCGGTGGTTACGTCGGTGAGGGTGAGGACGTAATCGGCGGGCAACTCGGCGAGGTTCCACTCCAGGCTTACGTCGCGGCCGAAGAATTCCGACTCTGTTTCAAAAGACCATTGCTGGTTCGCGGCGATGGCGCGAATGTCATACAGATAGTGGGTGTCAGTGAGGCCCCACTCGGGATGAGGAAAACGCGCGGAGATCGGCGGTGGGGTCAGGGAGGAGGAATAAACCGGCGCGTCGTATTTGACGTCATAACTGTCGCTGGCGTCGGCGAAGGTTCCCAGCGTGATGATGGAACGGTAATCACCGGTGGCGGTGGTGATCTTGACGATCCAGCCTTCATCCACGTTTGCGCCTGCCGGCGCTGCCAGGGCCGCCATTAGAATGCTCAGTGCTGTTATGTGCCGTTTCAACATGGGACTGTCTCCAGAAAAATCAGGCCGGCGCGCACGGGGCGTACGCCGACCGACTCGTGTCTTCTATTTATAAAACCGCAGAATCAGGCTGTCGCCGGTTTCCGCTCGCAACCACCAACCTTCCCAAGGCGCCAACTTGATCGAGCCATCCGCTACACTTTGGACGTATTCATAAGTGCCGGTGGCGGGGTTGTAACTATAAAGCGTGTTCAGTAACCAGCGGCTGGTAACCGCCTCCGAGAACGATTTCCAGTCGGTGGCCAATTTGCATCCATTCGACTTGGTGTTGTTACACACCTTGACTTGGCTGGATTGCAATAAGTCCTTCACTGTCAGGTAAGGATTGCCAATAAGATTGCCGCCGGCTTGGAGGGCAATGTCCACACACTGCACGCCGGGGAAGCTCGCCGAGTCGCACTGATTGGTGTTCTCAGCATTGAATTGGTCGTCGATCACCGTGCCGTCTTTATAGACCACCAGCCAGTAGGCCTGGCCCGGCAGGGCGGTGGTGGCGGGGAGATAATAGCCTTCGAATGATCCGGGTACGCCATAGCTGGGCCACGCATAGACCTCCGGTGTCACGCCCAAGTCATCTGACAAGAGGTTGGTGAAATCATTGGTGGGTGACAGCCGGGTGGGGATGGAGATGAGGTTCCAGCCGCTGTTCAAGGTGATGGTGGCCACCGTGGTGCCGATGGTGACGGTCACCGTGGCGATGTTGGAGTCGGCGTTGCCGTCGTTGGCTTTGAATGTAAACGTGTCGGTGCCGGTGACGCCCGGGCGGGGCGCGTAGCGGTAGGTGCCGGCGGTGGAATTGGTGATCGTGGCGGTCCCCAGACTGCCGTTGCTGACGATGCTGTATTTGAGCGGGTCACTATTGACATCGCTGGCCGAGAGCACGCCATTGGTGGTGCCGTCCTTGAGCACGCTGAGGTTGCCGTTGAAGGCCGTGGGTTTGAAGTTGGCGAGGGGGGTAGCGCGCGACTCGTTGGAGTTACCCGATTCCGTGGTGCCGTTGAAGGCGCGGATCACGTAGTAATAAGGCGTG
>JAHFRV010000013.1:52052-65851 GCA_023266095.1 Gammaproteobacteria bacterium
GAGCGCGCTGGTGTCGGTGTAGCTCAAAGTGCTGTTATTGGCGATGGTGCCGATCAAGGTGTAGCCCGTGCCCTGGGTAGAGCTGCGGTAAATCCGCTGCTGGGTGATGCCGCTGCTCGAAGAGGCGTTCCAGCTGAGTTGCACCTTGTTGTCGCCCGCCAGGGTGATGGCGCTCGTCGGCGGATTGATGCGGCTGGCGAGGGGGGCGGCGCTGACCGCGGTGGAGCGGGCGGATTCGTTGCTGTTGTCGAAAGCGCTGATCACGTAGTGGTAGGTCGCGCCGTTGCTGACCGTGGTGTCAATATAGTCCATGGCGACGCTGCCCAGGGTTGCCAGCAAAGAATAGCTGCTGCCGCCGTTGGTGCTGCGGTAGACGCGTTGCTCGTAGGCATCCCAGGAGCTGGAGCGCTCCCAATATAAAAACACCTTGGCATTGCCAGGGGTTGCCGCCACATTGGTGGGAGTGGCGGGCGCGAGATCGTCCACCGGCACGGCGCTGGCATTGTTGGTGTCACCGGATTCCTGGCTACCGTCATAGGCACGCAGGCGGTAGGAATAGCTGGTGCCGATCTCCACCCGTGAATCGATGTAGTTGTTAATGGTGTTGCCGGGAATGGTATCCAGCAGGGTGAAACTGCTGCCGCCGTTGATGCTACGGTAGATACGCTGCTCAGTGACGCAAGTGGAGGTCGAAGGCGTCCACGCCAAGGTGATGGAATCGCCGTCGTCCGCCGGGGTGTCGATGGCGGTCAGGCTGGTGGGTGTTCTCAAGCTGCCGCAGGTCGGCGCCGTGAGATTGCTGACGGTTTGCGGATTAGCGCCGCTGACCCCGTCGGGGTCGATGTAAGTCATGCGCACGTCATAGCTGGCGCCCGTGCTCAAGCCGGTGATGCTGGTGGTGTACGGGCTGGCGGCGTGGGCCGCGCCGGCCACCCATGCGCTCCAGGTGGCCGCTGAAGAGAGCTTGTACTCCACCTTGTAGGTGTTATTGGTGTTTTGATCGTTGCTATAAGGCATGGAGACGGCAATGGCGGTGCCGCCGGCCAGGCTGGCGCTGGCGGTGCCGGTGATGGTTTGATTGTTGGTGACACCGCCGGTGCCGGTGCCGATTTGCAGGGGGGTGGGCGACAGCCAGTTGTCATAGCCCAGCTTTTTGATGCGCATATTGTCGTAATCGGCTACGAAGAGGGAGTTGTCACTGCCGCTCGTGACCAGACCGATGCCGAAAAATTTATCGCCGGAGGTGAATTGATAATTGCCGGTGCCGGTGCCGCCTACCATCATCACCCGCGTGCCGTTGGCGTCGAATTGCTGGACACGGTTGTTACCGCGGTCGCTGACCCAGAATTTGCCATCGCTTTGGATGGCGACCTGATAGGGGTAGCGCACATTGCCGTCACCGGTGCCGCTGGTAATGGCCGAGATGAGGCTGAAATTGGCGCAGCTATTGGTGGATTTAAATAGACGGTCGCCCGCGCTATCGGCAACGATGACGGTCGTGCCGGCCGCGTCAGTGGCGATGCCGCGGGGGCCGCTGGTGAGGGCGAGTCCGGCAGCGCTACAGGTGGACCAGCTGCCGCCGCCATTGGCGGACCGGTAGATGAGCCGCTGCATATAATCCAACACGTAGAGGATTGCACCATTGGCGCTGGTAGCCACATCGGAGACCGTGGTTGAGTTGGCCGGGAAACTTCCGGATTGAGTCCACGAGTTGCCGCCGTTGGTGGAGGTAAACAGCCGCGATTGGCCGTCGTTGGCGATGAATATCTTTTGCCCATCGTCGCTGATGACAATGCCGTAATCCTTGGCGTTGGCGCCGGTGGACACACCCTGCCAGCTCGTGCCGCCGTTGGTGGATTTAAAGACATAGGGGCTGGTCTTGGCCGTGGCCCAGATGATGTTTGGGGTGGCGGAACTGACGGCGATATCGTGGGGATTGATCTGCCCCAGACTGTAATGGGCGCTGAAGAAGACGTTATCGATGCGGTAATTATAAAGCCCCGCGGTTAGCGGGCTACCGCTGTTGTCAGTACCATTCCACGGGTCATTGTTGCCGCCAGCGGCGCGATTGATGGCGGTATAAACCACAGGTCTCACCAAGCTGCGTTTCAGCGCATTGGTTTGATCATAGATATTCAGCCACAGCAAGGCGCTTTGATTGAGGCTATAGGAAATCGTGGTCGAGGCCCCCGGGCTGAAGGGGTTGGGGGAGGCCAAGACACTCGCGACATTGGCGGCCTGCGTTGCGCTCGACAACGCGGCGGCCGCCAATGAAAGGGAGAGAATGAGCTTGCGAATTTTACTCGCGGGTACCTGGGGTATCTGTTTGGCCATGATCTACGCTCGCGTAATGAAGCTTGCTTATATGTCCTGCCTGGCAACGCAGTGCTGCTGAATGAGGGCTCTCCGCGGTTATCCTCAGCCGGGCGTTGCGGAGCCAGTTTTATTTTGTCAATTCACCGGTTGGTTTCAGCTTTATGCGTTCACGGCCATTACTTGTACTTGCCGTTTTCACCGCGACAAATCCCGGGAAAAATTCAAGGGACCAAATGGATTGTCTACCCACAAGAACCCGACTGACCGCTTGGGTGAAATCAAGCCGGTGCGCGGCTGGCTATCCGAGAAATTGTCATAGCTGATGAAGCTGGCGGCGGCACCGCCCCAGTTTTGATTCAAATCCAGCGCCAGATTGCCTGAGTCTTTGTCCGGATCATTGCCGCCGCGGAAGGTGTTTTTCTGTGACATGAACGCAACGCCCACGTAATCGCCGGCCTTCCAAGTGGTGGTGGCCCGGCCCGGCAGGGGCGCCGAGCCGCCGCTGGTGAGCATGTCGCCGCCCACCGCGGCATAGACGAAGCTGGTATCGGCCTTTTCGGTGAGGTCGCTGTTAAGTTGATCGATGTCGATCCGCAGTCCGCTACGCTCTCCAAGCTGGTTGAAGTTCGCCAAATATTTAAATTCTCCGGCGGTGGAGCTCTGTGAAATTTGCATGTCGCTCTGGGAGACGCTGCGCGCCCAGCCCATATCTAGGCGGGTGACGTTGGCCATGCTTTGCGCGGTGTCACGAACGATGGTAATGGCTGAAATGCCGCTATTGACAGGTTGTTCCGCACTATTGAATTGACGGACCACGGTGTCGGTAGCGAAGGTGAGGTTGTTAGGCGTACCACTGGCCCCTTTGTCCGTGGTGATGGTTCGGAAAAAGGTCGCGCCGGTGTTCTTATCGTAGACCTCCATTTGCAAGAAGCCGTTGTCTGCGACCAGGGTCTTGCATTGATAACCCGTGGGGCAGGAGGTGGAGATGGCGCCCCCGGCAACGGCCCAATTAGTGGCGGCGACCGGTGGTGCATTGGTGAGAGGTGGTGTAGGCGGCTTGGATATCGCATGGGGTATGGTGCCGGTGCTTGAGAGCACATTGCCACCCGTTTGCAAACCGGGGCTGGCCATCACGATACCGCCTTTATCCTTGCCGGAGACGCTGGGGTAGAGGCTACCGTCATTATCCCGGCTGTAAATCCGGCTGGGCCCGTTGAAGGGCAGGGGATCGAAGGGCAAGCTAGGCAAGGCAAACGTGTGGTGTTTGTCCGAGCTTCGGCAATCGGAACTGTCATTGGTATTGATTGTAAGGCAGCCGAACCACTGTCCCCGCAGCGGTTCGGTCTGACGGGCGTCGAGGCCGGTGGATTGCCAGTGAAATATCCACAACACGTCGCTGCCGCTAGCCAATACGCCGTCAGAGCGCCTGATAACGAACATTTGCCGCTCGTCGGGACTGAAGGCGCTGACGGTAGGAATTTGAATCGACTTGTCTTGGCCAAACTCCAGGGTGGAGGTCTTCGCCGTGATGCCGACATTTTGGCTGAGAGCGAGCCGTGAACCGGTTTGGGTGCCGCTGCTGTCGCTTTTGGCGACATAGTGGAAAACACTGTCGAAGTCATCACCAGGAGACTGGCCCGGGGACTGGAGATCGTGAGTGACGTCCAAACTCGACCCGCTACTGGTGGCGATATAACTGAAGGTCGTCTTGAAATCACCCTCAGTGGGGTGGTGCTCGATGAGAGTTTGATTGATGTCGATAATTGGTTTCCCAACCTCCTGCGCCCAGCCTGAATAAAGGGTGGTAAACGAATCAAAGCTTTGGGTGGCGGCGCCGTTGGTAATAGTGGAATGTATGATCTGTTTGTCGGCGATACCGTTCTGACTGAGCGGAGCAGTGGTGGATTGCCCCAATTTCACGAAACTTTCATCGGAAAACCCCAAGCCCGTTACCGGCAAGCCACTCGCCTTGGGAGAGGCGATGATGGTATGGAGATAGGAGCTGTTTGAGGTGTTATCGATCAGGGACCGCTGCAAAAAACCCGCGCCGGCTGTGAGTTCGGCACATGTTAGACCGGTCGCGCAGGTAGACGCGATATTACCATTGGTGACTGACCATTTATCGAATGCTTGCGGTGGTCCGGCATGAAGCGCGAGGGGTGACACGGCTGCCAATGCCGCCAACATGTTTGGCAAATGCTTAGTTATAGTCATTCCCGCCCCGGGTCATTTCTGTTATTTTTGTAAAGGTCATCCTAACAAGAACGCAAATTGATAGTCAATCAAGCAATCATCGCCGGCGCGACCCGTCGCTGTGGGCGGCCGTTGAGTCGATTGCCCCGAAAATAGGCTGCGTGCCGCAGACGTTGCTGGAGTGGGTCAAGCGTGTGGAGGTAGACGCCGGCATGCGCCAGGGTGTGGCCACGGCCGAGACGCAGCGCGTCAAGGAGCTGGAGCGCGAGGTCCAAGGAGCTACGCCGGGCCAACGAGATCCTGAAGCTGGCCAGCGCGTTTTTCGCCTAGGCGGAGCGCGACCGCCGATTCAAATCCTGAGGTCGTTCGTCGATCGCCATCGCGATCAGTTCGGGGTCGAGCCGATCTGCAGTGTGTTGCAGATCGCCCCGTCTGGCTATCGGCGTCTCGCTGGCGAGACGCGCAATCCGGCGCTGCGCTGTGCCCGCGGGCAGCGCGACGACAGGCTGGTGCCGCCATCGAGCGTGTCTGGCAGACCAACCAGCGGGTCTACGGTGCCGATAAGGTCTGGAAGCAGATGAATCGCGAAGGCATTGTGATGGCGCGCTGCACCGTAGAGCGTCTCATGGCTACGCTGGGGTTGCGTGGCGTCATCCGCGGCAAGGTCGTGCGCACGACCTTCAGCGACCCCAAAGCACCGTGTCCGCTGGATCGGGTCAACCGGCAGTTCAAGGCCGATCGCCCCAACCAGCTCTGGGTCTCTGATTTCACGTACGTGTCGACGTGGCAAGGCTGGCTGTATGTGGCCTTCGTCATCGATGTCTTCGCCCGGTGCATCGTCGGCTGGCGGGTGAGCCGTTCCATGCACACGGACTTCGTGCTCGATGTGCTGGAGCAGGCCCTCTACGCTCGCCAGCCCGGGCGCGACGATGCGCTGGTCCATCACAGCGACAGGGGATCGCAATACGTCAGCATTCGCTACACCGAGCGGCTTGCCGAAGCCGGCATCGAGCCATCGGTCGGCAGCAAAGGCGACAGCTACGACAACGCCCTGGCCGAGACGATCAACGGGCTGTACAAGGCCGAGCTGATCCATCGTCGCGTGCCGTGGAAGACCCGGGAATCCGTGGAGCTGGCGACCCTGGAATGGGTGTCATGGTTCAACAACCACCGCCTGATGGAACCCCTGCGCCCGCAGAAGCTGAGGCAAACTACTACAGGCAACGCGACTGTCAGGCCGCCGTTGCGGCATGACTTAAACCAAACAGCCTCCACGATTCCCGGGGCGGTTCAGGTCGGTTCACTCTGGAGCGCCTCGCTACCTGTAACTGTTTCACCTCGGCCATCGCCGTGCACCCGCCTGCGGCGCACCGCGGCGCCGATTATTTTACAAAAAAGCCTTTGCCAGAGCAGAGAACCGCCTGGAGGAATGTCATATAACAAACCCCTTGGATGGCCGCCGCGATCGCCAGGGTGCCTCGGTCACAATGCTTAAAGCTTCCCCACCCCGGCGCCGATATCACAGATGTAAGTCTGGCGGGGGTCACCCGCTCCAGTGTGACCTTGGTTGCAAAAAATTACGTGGAGTCATGGTGCTGATGAGAAACCTTACGCACTCTTCTTCCGCAGGACGCTACCACAATAACGGATTATTCACGCTCATCTTTGCGTTGCTGGTGACGCTCGCCTTGTTCCCGCGCGACGGCCATGCCGCCTTTGCCTTGAATTTCCAGTGGTCGAATCCCGGCGATCTCGGCGTGGCCGCCACCAATAACAGCACGCCCATGGGCATCGATTGCGGCCCCGGCAGCCCGGATTCATTGTGCACCATGGCCTCCTACGGTTTCCCGGACACCAATACCCGTTTTATGGAGCAGGTGGTTACTGGCACGGATGGAAAAGAATATTTTCACGTGGTGACCTCCGATCTTGCCAACGGGTTCCAGCAGGACGTCTTTATCGAAGCCGGCTCGACCCAATGGACTTGGCAGAAGCACCCCAGTTGCTGTGCTATCCCCGATGGCGGTGGTTTTCCCTCGGGCTATATAGCAAACACTTTCGACCCCACCGACATCATGACGTGTATGGCCATCTCGGGCATGGCCTGTCGGCCGCTAGGCACCGAGGACACCACGCTGCAAGGCGGCAGCAACGAAAACCCCACCCATGTTTACATGCGCCAACTCCTGACCGATGCCCAGATCACCATGGAGTATCTACAGGATGTGAAAGGCATGAAACCCCGTCTCACGCAAACCTTGACTTCCAGTGGCCTGACCCTCCAATTCAAGGCCGACATGCGCGCCGTCAATTACAGCAGCCTGAACAGCCCGCTGACCGTGAGCAGCAATGTCGCCTCGGATTATGTCTACGCCAACACCATGACCCTGGTGGACGCCACGCTGCCTTCCGTCGGTGCCGCCGATTGGAATATCGCCACGGACCGCCAAGCGGGCAAATCCACGGTAAACGCCGGTCGTTTTACCTACACCGCGGGCGCCGGCTGGACTGAAACGGGTTCACCTTATCAAACCTACTATGATCGCTACCAGCTACGAGGCGGCGCCGGCAATAAAACCTACGGCGACTACCCCATCTACCAGCCGGGTTACTACACCTATTGGGACGGCGGCTACGATCATAGCAAGGTCAATTTCCTCAACAAGGGCATGTTGATCTCATCACAAAACCCCTGTGGCGGCGACCCTTTCTGTGCGAATGCCGCGCCGGCATGGCCTACCGTGGTCAACCCTTAGCCGCGGCTTGCCACGGACATTGTTTCAAAACAAACTACTGGTAATTTCTTTCTGGAATAGACATAGCGTGCGCCGTGCGCGCGGCGCACGCTATGTCTGAGAAAATGTTGCACTTGGTTTTGAGCGCGCCCAGCGAGGAAGATGAAACCTAAAAAAGGCTAACCGAGGAAAAGAGCGGGACGTAATCGTGGCAACCCTGAATAAACAAAGGGGGCAGAAGTTATGGCGCAAAAAAACGCGCCTAACCCACCCCACCGATTATGGCGACCGCTTAAGTTAAGGCTATTCCGATCCGGCCTTGTATCCTTAAGCGCCCTGGCAGTAACAGACACACCCATTTCTACGCGCCGACTGCCGTTTGTTGAAATTATCCGAAAATACAATTAGAGCAATATAGCCAGAACGGGAACGGGCAAAAACCCCAACCGGGAACGGTTAGGGGTTTTATGGGTGGCGTATGGTTGACCGTCTTACGACCTGATGTCGGCGAGGATTAATTCATTTTCTCGACGAAGCTCGTCTTGGTATGAGCCGCTTTCACATGGCCGGCCCGGTCATCGGCGGAATTTTCACTCGAACGTTGTGCCGGCGAGCCGCCGCAGCGCCTCATCATCGAGCAGATCGATATGTCCTCGATGCAGGGCGACCCAGCCGTGACTTTCGAATTTCTTGAGCAGTCTGCTCACTACTTCGCGCGCCGAACCCAATTCAGCCGCTAATTGATGATGGGTCAGTGTGACCTTGCCGCCGTCGGTTTGCCGTAACAGGCAGTGGGCGAGCCGGGCATCCATGTGACCGAAAGCCACTTCTTCGACCAGCGAGACCAAGCCGCTGATGCCGCGCTCGACGTGTTGATAAACCATGTCGCGAAACGGCGGACACTGCGCGATCAGGCTATCGAAAAGAGAGCGGGGGATACTGACGGCTTGCACCACGGTTTCGGCGATGGCTTGGGCGGGATAATTATGCCCGCCGATGATGCAGGCGGCGGCCAATTCGCAAGACTGGCCGGATCCCACATGATAGAGCACGATTTCATGCCCGCCCGGCGTGGTTTTCTGCACGCGGATCGATCCCGTCAGAATTAACAAATACCGATCGCAGAGCGTGCCGTCTTCAAAGACACGGCTGCTTTTTTTGAAACGTACGGTTTGCGCGGCGGCCAGCAATTTGAGGCAGGTTTGATCGCGTACCGCGGCGAGTTGCGGAAATTGCGCGAGCCACGTCGGTGAGGCGATAAGTTCGGTCATGGTGTTCGGGTCGTCCGCCTCCTTCACTGCCACCACTGTGGGCCTGAATTCGCATCGCCGCATGTAAATGAGCGGTGCCAAGGGGTCTGTAAGCACCGCTCCGGTCGCCGGATAGTGACGCCGCGTTGTCTCGGTAGCTGTGATCGTGAGTTTGCACTTAACCTCGCGTGTGGCCTTACCCAAGGCTGAGGATGTATTGCGTCAGGCGGTGGTCTCATAGCGCTTGACCAGGGCGGTACGTGCTTCGTAGGCCTTGCGTGCCAGCTGAATATCTTCCAGGAAATAGGCGAGCTCGGGCAGGCGCAGGGCTTGCGGACCGTCCACCAAGGCTTTGTCCGGTGCGGGATGGAAGTCGACTAGTACCATATTGGCGCCGGCGATGACCCCCTGCGCGGTGACATGGAGGAGATCGAGGATGCCGTCGGACGAACGATCGCGGGTGCCCACCGAGTGAGAAGGATCAATGCATACCGGCATGCGCGTGAGCCGTTTGACGACCGGCACGTGGGCGAAATCCACCAGGTTACGATGCGGGTCACCCATATTGGTTTTCATGCCGCGCAGGCAGAACACCACTTTGCGATTGCCTTCGCTGGCGAGATACTCGGCGGCATTGAGGGATTCTTCCAAGGTGATGCCGAAACCGCGTTTGAGTAGCACCGGAAATTCCTGCTGACGTCCCACCGCCTTCAGCAACTCGAAGTTCTGAGTATTGCGGGTGCCGATTTGCAGCAAGATGCCGGTGGGCCGGCCGGTTTGTTCCAGGGCCTCGTTGATTTCGTGGATGTGTTGTTCGGAAGTCACTTCCATGGCGATCACTTTGATGCCGTATTTGCCCGCCAGTTCGAAGACGTAGGGCATGCAGTTTTTGCCGTGGCCTTGGAACGAGTAGGGATTGGTGCGGGGTTTGTAAGCCCCCATCCGCGTGCAGACCAGGCCGTGCTCGCGCAGGGCGCGCATCATGGCTTCGACATGTTCCGGGGTGTCGACCGCGCACAGCCCGGCGAAAACGTTGAGGGTGTCCTGACTGAATGTGACGCCGTTGTATTCGAAGTGGCTGGAGCGGTGATCATTCTTGTGGCGGCCCAATACCCGGTAGGCGCCCGAGATACGCACCACCTGTTCCACACCAGGCAAGCTTTGGATCTCCTCCAAAGGCAGGCTGGAGGTGTTGCCGATCAGGTACAGCTCGGTCAGTACGTGCTGGGTTCCCACTTCTTCATGCACCCGGACCTGGACATTGGGTAACTGGGAGAGGCGGTTCATCAAGCTGGTGTAACGTTCGCCGTTTTTATCGATGTTGGATTCTAAGATGACGATCATGATGCGTTCCTTGGCCTGCCAGTGAATTAACCCAAGTATAACGCCAAGCGGACCGGATGTTGAAAAGGCCTGCGCCGGCCTTGTGTTATACGACTAACCGACACGGCGCCCTCGCCGCGTCTTGCTCTATAAAATCGCGCCGCTGCGCGCGTCGCAACTACCCCGCGATGCGTACCTCGGCCTTAACGCGGATCGCGGTAACGCAGGGTGAGCGCCTGATAGGCGTCGATGCGGCGGTCGCGCAGATAAGGCCAGATGCGCCGCACCGCCTCGCTGCGGGCCAGGTCCACCTCGGTGACCAACACGGCCGCCTGCTCGCCGACGGCGGCGAGTAATTCGCCCTGCGGGCCGGCGACGAAGCTATGGCCCCAGAATTGGATGCCTTCGGTATGGCCCGACGGATCGGGTTCATAACCTACCCGGTTGCAGGCCAATACCGGCAAGCCGTTGGCCACGGCATGCGCCCGCTGGATGGTGATCCACGCCTCGCGCTGGCGGGCTTTTTCCGCGGCGTCGTCGGGCGGGTTCCAGCCGATGGCGGTGGGATAGAGCAGCAGATCGGCGCCCGCCAGGGCCATCAGCCGCGCCGCTTCGGGGAACCATTGGTCCCAACACACCAGTACACCGAGGCGACCGGCGCTGGTGTCGATAGGTTCGAAGCCGAGGTCGCCGGGGGTGAAATAAAATTTTTCGTAATAACCGGGGTCGTCCGGGATGTGCATCTTGCGGTATTTGCCGGCGATGGTGCCGTCCCGCTCCAGCACCACGGCGGTGTTGTGGTACAGACCGGGCGCGCGGCGTTCGAACAGGGAGGCGACGATCACCACCTTATGTTCGCGGGCCACCGCGCCCAGCAGGTCGGTGCTGGGGCCGGGCAAGGTTTCCGCCCGGTCGAAATAGTCCGTCTCTTCGTGCTGGCAGAAATAGGGACCGGTGTGCAGCTCTTGCAGCAGCACCAGCCTAGCGCCTTGCCGCGCCGCCTCACGCACGCCAGCGATGGTGGCGGCGAGGTTGGCGTCACGGTCTTCGCCGCAGGTGTGTTGAACCAGGCCGACGGTAAGCGTGCGGTGTTTCATGGCAGTCCCCGTGATGACAGTACCCTGAATTATGCGGCTACAGGACGCCGGCGGGCAATTGCATGGTGACGCAGTGCAGGCTGCCGTTTTGTTGGATGAGCGGCAAACAAGGCACGCCGATCACCTCGCGGTCCGGGAAACAGCCTTGCAGTCGCCGCAAGGCTTCGGCGTCGGCCGGGTCGTCATAGGTGGGGACTAACACGGCGCCGTTGATGATGAGGAAGTTGGCGTAGCTGGCGGCAAGGCGCCGGCCGTCCTCGTCCCATTTGGCGGACGGCCAGGGCAAGGGGAGCAGGCGATAGGGCTGGCCTTGATAATCGCGAAAGGCGTGCAGTTCCGTCTCCATCTGTTTGAGATCGGCGTAGTGCTCATCGGCCGGGTCGTCGCAGGCCACGTAGGTGATGGTGTGGGGATCGCAGAAGCGGGCCAGGGTGTCGATGTGGCTGTCGGTGTCGTCGCCTGCCAAATGGCCGTGTTCCAACCACAACACGCGGGAGGTGCCCAGCAAACCGCCCAGCGTCGCTTCGACTTGGCCGCGGTTGAGATGGGGATTGCGGGTGGGGGTGAGCAGGCATTGGCTGGTGGTGAGTAGGGTGCCGTGGCCGTCGACCTCAATGCTGCCGCCTTCCAACACCAGATTGACCGGCCGCAACGGTACCGCGCCGAAGATGTCATTGCGATGAATGCGCTGAGTCGCTTCATTGTCGAGGGGCGCGGGAAATTTATTGCCCCAGCCGTTGAAGATGAAATCCAAGAGCACGGGCTGACTTTCACGAAGGATGGTAATAGGACCGTAATCGCGGACCCAGGTGTCATTGGTCGGCAGAATATGCAGCATGACATTAGGGAAAAACGTGCCGGCTTTTTTCAACAATCTCCCGACATGTTCGGCGTGGTTGGCGTCCCAGCAGTTGATCAGGACTTTTTCACGGGCCGCGATGTGCCCGGCTAATTGCACGTACACCGGCTCGACTTCGGGCAGGCTGTCCTGCCAGTCACTGTGCGGGTGAGGCCAGGTGAGCATGACGCCGCTCTGCGGCGCCCATTCAGGTGGAAGGAAACCACATATGCTACTGTCCATGATTGAATTACCGCCAACTGAGGGAAATGAAAAAGACAGCATTATCCGCCGAGAATCGGCGGTGATGCAATGCGGGGAGGAGACAGGTCAGGCGATTTCGGCGGTGCCGTGGGTCAGACAACGCACGCAGTTGCGGCCTTCGCTCTTGGCGTGGTAAAGCGCTTGGTCGGCTTTTTCGAACAGGGATTGATGGGTATCCTCCGGCCCGAGGTTGGCAACGCCGAGACTCACGGTGATGGGTACGATCTGATGTCCGGTGCTGATTATGCTTTGTTCGACCGCTAGGCGGATGCGTTCCGCCAGTAGGATGGCCCCGGTGCGGGTGGTGTTACTCAACAAGAGCACGAATTCTTCGCCGCCGAAACGGAATAACATGTCGCTCTTGCGTATCACGGTATCCACCACGCCGGTGAAGGCCTTGATGATGGTGTCGCCGGCGGCGTGACCATAGGTGTCGTTGATGGATTTAAAACGGTCGAGATCCATCATGATTAACGACAAGGAAGTACGGTGGCGGCGCGCCATATCCACTTCACGGACCAAGGCGGAGTCCAGGGCGCTGCGGTTATTGACCCCGGTAAGGGCATCCTTGTGCGCGGCCCGTAACGCGGAAAGATAAGTGAGTGCATTGCGCAGCGGATAGATCAAGGCGCACAGCAGGTGCTCGATGGTTTGAGTTTCGTGGAGGGTGAACTTGCGGCGGCGGCTGATCGTCAGTTCCCCCAGCAGGTCATTGCTGACGATCAAGCGATAGACGCAGGTGTTGCGCGCGCTTTTGCCCAACTCCACGACCAGATCATGGTCGGGATAGGCGTAACAAAGGCCGTCGAATGGGATTAAGCCGTGCATTTCCTCGGCGAAGATTTTTATCAGCGACTGAATGTCCAGGGTGGTCTGCAAATGCGTATTGATGCGCACCAGGGCTTCCAGACTCCGGCTGTCCGCGCTGGATAGATCGGTTAACAGCCCAAACGCTGAGCGCACCGCTTCAGGGGTGGTCTGTCTGAGACGAAAATTTGCGTCCATGATATGTGGGGCCGCGGTCATTTTTTTCTCTCCTTTAAACGCCCACCGAAGGCAATGCCAGTTTTGTGCCAATACGGTCAGACTTGCCCTAATGGCCAAAATTGCTCGAAAAAGAAGCCCTATACCCAGGACTAGGGATCGTGAAGCGCCCAAAACATGCCAGAATCAACCAACGTTACGTCATGTTAGCAAGGTGAGGCCAAATAATTGGCGGTAATGGCTAGGCGACTTACGGTGCTTTGGATTTAGGCGGCAATTGTTTGCCGCTGGTAGTTAATTATCTCAAGCTCATCCGTGACGATAATCGGGGCGGTGACTAACTTTATAATGAGCGGTCACGGTTGCGGACTCGCAAAATGGTGGTACCGCCGCTATCGTGTCGTCCCACTTGGTAATTTAGGAAATGAAGAATGTCGAGATCAGGCAAAAACCACGTCGTCAATTCAGTACATGATTTAAAGGAAGTGTTGGACGAGATACACCGCTCGCCGGATATGCGCCTCGGCGAGGTATTCGTGACGGAGAAGCTGGTCAGCCGCGAGCAGCTCCACGAAGCCCTGGTCAGGCAAAAGCACAGCAAGGGTAAACATCTGGGGCAAATCCTGGTGGATATGCAATTGGTCTCCCAGGAAGAGGTGAACGTGGCCCTCGCCAAGAAGTTGGGTATTCCTTTTCTCAATTTGCAGGGTTTCGATTTGCCCTCGCACATGCTCTCCCGCCTGCCCGCCGATTTGGCCATTCAATATAACGTGGTGCCATTGGGTGAAATGAACGGCAA
>JAHFRV010000066.1 GCA_023266095.1 Gammaproteobacteria bacterium
CCGTTGCCAAATGCCTCGATCGTGTTTTTACACGCGGCTTTAGCGGAGACGTTCGTCTTTTTCCCTTCATCGCGAAAATCCTGGTTTGATCAATCACCACCGCGTTGGATGGACAGCATCCGACGAGCCAAGGAGAGCGAAGCGAGGGCGAGGAGCCCGCGGTAGACGCGAAGCGGCGTCAGCCATTGTGGTAGTCATGACGTGCTGCGCAGTAGCGCGTCGTGGCGGACGCAGGGCGGCCGGGGCGAAAGGAATCAACGTCGCGAGACCGAGGTCGATTCGCACACGGAGGTGCGAATCGTTTCCTGAGGGCCGCGACACATCGCCCCAACGGCGGCGCCATGTGGAGTAATAGATGTTCAGGTAAAATCACCATCGCTACTACCGAAGATGGATGCGCCTCTTTTACCATGGCCGAAGCGCCGCCAGCCATCACCTCGGTGCGCAACCCTCCACGCGGCATGGAATAGACCGCGGTGTAGCTGGTTTCGTGAGAAACCTGCAATGGAGGCGTTTCGGAATGCACAAGTGCCCGTGAGCCAGCTGCCCGGGCAAGTAGCCCGCTTCAGGTCGCGCAGGACATGACCCCACACGACGGTTCCCGGCCGCAGGCGGCGCGCGGTATGACCTGGGCGCGCTTATGGGCAGCCTTGGCACGGTAGCCACCGGCGAGCGGCGGTCGTCCAGGGCCGCAGACATGTCTGCGGATGAGTCCAGCCGTTTCGACGGCAGCGTCGATGCCGCACGATTCAGTCCCACGGCGGTCGCCGCCGGCTTGATGCCCATTTCCAGTTGCGCTTGAACATCGTCCATTCTTCGATACTTGATTGATCGTATATTTTTCCCACGCAACATTATCTCCATAAATGTTGCACTGGGTTTTGGAGCGCGCAAAGATAAAAATGAATAACTTTAGAAAAATCACTGGCTCAGTGCGCAGGGCTCAGGGCTCAGGGCTCAGGGCTCAGGGCTCAGGGCTCAGGGCTCAGGGCTCAGGGCTCAGGGCTCAGTCTGCAACGGATCATTGGATTACGAACGCAAACTGTGGGCCGCGGCCAGATGTGCGTTATACAGCAGATTGCCCGCACTCTGCAGCTCATGGCGCCCAAGCAAGGGCGGGCGTGGCCCGAGTGCCGCATCGACGATGCCCCCCGTGCATACCCCGCCGCCACGCGCGCCCGATAAATACGGTCTCGTCAGCATGGCGCAACGCAGCGCCTCCATTGATCATTACTGTAAGATCATACCCACCTGGCTGATGGATGATATCAGGGGCGCATCCAGCAGCTAAAAAAAGGGGTGCCCGCGATGTGATGCACGCACTTTGAGTGGCGACATAAACTAAAGAGGGTGGCGGCCCGGCTGGATACGACTTCTGGTCATCAGCGAATAGCTTCATCTCTTGCTAAACTCCGCGCCTACCCGGCAAACTACTCCTATCCGGCGCCATGCCGGTGATCGCGGTTTAGGTGAGCATCGCGTGTTAGATTCCATGCTCGTATCCGCCACGAGACCACCATGACCAATATATATGCAGAGTAAAGTGGACTATCATTTTAAAGCAGTGCAGTTAAGGTGACCGGCCCATCATCCCTTTTCCGCCCCAGCAAACCCAGTGCAGATGCTCCGAACCTCGGAAATGCAGCTAGAACGCCTATCGACCTATGCAGCAAAAACATCTTGACACAGTTGATCAACGCTTAATAACTGACAAAACTGTCCGATACTACTAAAGTGGTGGACCATTACTTCCTCGAACTCGGGAACCGTGCTCAGCGAATCGACTATGGACAATTTAAAGCTGGAAATTCCTCAACAAGCCAGTAACCCGGCGGTAACCGCCTTCGTCAATCCGGCACGGCTGAAAACTTGGCTGGCGGCCCTGTCGCTGGGCGATGCCAATAAAACCGGTCATGAACTTCTGGCTGCGTTATCCCAAGTCAATCGCGCCACGCTGCCGCTAAATCACCGTTATGCCTTACTCGAACAAGTTCGCCCCATCGTCGCCGACCTGCTCGAAACATTGAACAAGCAATACCACGGCACGCCCATTCCGTTGGCGGAAAAACCGCGCGGGGTGGCCGAACTGGTCTGCGCCCTGCTGAAGGAGATGGCGTTCGCCTATAAGATCGCGCTTCTGGAACTGGCGGCGGCGCCGTCCAGCGACGTAATACGCCAAGCCCTGGTCGCTGCCACCTACCACAGCGTTGACCATCTTTCCCGGCTGCTCGTGGAGTCTTATGCCATTTATGCGCCGGAGCCCAAGAAGCTCTGGCTGGAAGTCCATCAACTCTACCGTTACGCGGAACAACAGGGGTTTCACACCCTCGTCGTTGCGCCCGGCGCGAACACTGACGGCGTTTCCGTCGACCAAGCCTACCGCCGGCTTTTGCTGTTGGCGCTGGCCAACCCTTATCACCTCATGCAGGGCGAAGCCTTGCAGGTCTACCGCGAACTGCACGAATGGGCCAAGGTCTGCCGCATCCAGCCGCTGGCGATGGGCAGTTCAGTGCAAGGCCAGCTGTTCGTGGATATCGAAGCTGACGCGCCTCCCCGTTACGCGCCCGCCTCTTTCGACATGCCACCGCCGTTGGACGGCCGCCGCCTGGACATCTCCGGCATACTCCCACTGGTGCAACGGCGCGCCAAGGAAGTCAGCTTCGGTAACAAAACCGAATCCGGCCAGCTCACACTCATGGGGCGCAAGCTCCGCAATATGTATAAACGCCTAGCCGAAGCCTGGGGTGTACGTTCGGAGCGTCTCTCGGCTCGCAAACGCCGCGCCCAGCCGATAATGCTCGCGATTGGTATCAGCGCCTGCCATCACTTCAGCGGCACTGGCGAAAAATTTTCTCCCGAGGCGGATGAAATCGCGTTACGGCAGAGCGATATCGTCGGTCGCGGCAGCAACCTGTCACTTACTGCCACCGACGAGGCGCCGTGGTTGAACGAAGACCAATCCCACCGGCTGGCCACCGGCATCATGCGGCCGCGCACTTCGCAATTCAGCAGCCCGCAGGGAAAAAACAGCCGCGACGTGTGGGTGAAGGTTTACTCTACTCAACTGCAACACGAATATGAGCAAGATAGCGGACTCAGCTTCGACCACGCCACCTGTCTATTGCAAGACGAGAGCGCCGGCGGCATCGCCATCGAATGCGGTAAAGGCCACAATTTAGGTATCAATGTCGGCGAGATGGTCGCTTTCCGGGCCGACGGTGGCGCCGCGGCCACGGAGTGGAGCATCGGTGCCATCCGCTGGCTGCGCATCACTTTCCAAGACGATCTCGAATTCGGCATACGCACGCTGGCCGATGACGCCTTACCTGTCGCCACCCGTGGTGTGCGCGGGGTAGGCAAGGACGGCGAATACTTCCGCAGCCTGCTCATCCCCAAACTCGATCCCAGCCAATATCCCACGACGCTGATCACCCCGGCCGCGGTGTATGACGTGGATTCGATCGTGCTGATCAACACCGGCGAACAACTGCTCTACGCGCATTTAACCAAGTTAATGGATGCCAGCAATGCCTATGCCCAATTTCAATTTCAAATCGTCGAGCCGCCCGATGAAACAGCGACGTTAACCATAATCGACAAAGGCAGCCGGGCTTTTTAACCAGGGCTTCCTCCCACCCGAGGTGACACCGTCATGAGCGAACCTCCCAAAATCAAATCAGACCCTCTCTACCGTCTGTTGCGCGAAGGCCGGGTTCCCAGCTTTAATGAGGAAAAGGCCCGCGGTAAACGTTGCGACCTCACCTGCTGCGACTTTCGCGGCATCGATCTGCGTGAACTCGACGCCGACGGCCTCGACCTTTCCCACTGTTATTTCCGGCAGGCGGATCTGCGCGGCCTGGATTTGAGTAAGACCAGACTGGAGGGGGCGAGCATTCATGGCGCGCGTATCGCCGGCGCCTATTTTCCCGCGGAGATCCCGGCGGACGAAATCATCATGTCCCTCATGCACGGGACCCGCATGCGTTATCGCAGCGGGAACTGAGCCCCAGCTTCAAGCCGGGCCCGGCTGCAGCCGCGGCACGACCCGCTCTTCCAGCAAACGCCGCAACGGCCGCAGCGGTGCGTGGTCCGGCAAGACCTCCAACACGTAGCTCAAAGTTCGCGGAATATCGGCCAGGTAACCCGGTTTGCCGTCGCGGTGATAAAGCCGCGCAAAAATACCGATGGCCTTGCAATGGCGTTGCACGCCCATCAAGTCGAACCAGTGGATGAATTCCGCGGATTCCACGTCTGGCAATAGACCCGTCGCCTGTGCCCGCACGAGATAGCCGCCCGCCCAAGCCGTCACTCGCTCCCGCGGCCAGCGGATATAACAATCGCGCAGCAGCGATACCAGATCATACGTACACGGCCCCAGCACCGCGTCTTGAAAATCCAGCACGCCGGGATTGCGCTCGCCGGTGACCATCAGATTGCGCGAATGATAATCGCGGTGCACCCATACCCGCGGTTGAGCAAGCGCCGCGTCGGCCAGATAGCTAAAGGCCTCCGCCAAGGCCGCGCGCCATGCCTCGTCCAAGGTCACGCCCAAATGGCGCTGGAGGAACCACTCGGGAAATAATTCCATTTCACGGAGCAGGAGGACGCGGTCGTAGTCGGGCAAGCCCGCTCCCGCCAACGGCGCCGCGTGCAAGCGACGCAAGGATTGTAAGGCATCGTCGTAGAGCCGTTCCACCGAGCTTGCGTTGAGCGCCGACAGATACGGCGTGCAACCCAAATCCGTCAGCAGCAAAAAACCGCGCGTCCGCTCCGCCTCGATGACCCGCGGCACGTTCAAACCCAAGCCGGCCAGCGCGGCGGCGATGGCGATAAAAGGGCCGCAATCTTCCTTATCGGGCGGCGCGTCCATCACAATGTGGCTTTCACCGCGCCGAGTCACCCGAAAATAACGCCGGAAGCTGGCGTCACTCGAGGCCGGGGCGATGGTAAACTCGCCGAAACCCAGATCCTGATGCAACCAGCCCTGCAACTGTTCGAAACGCTCGCCCATGACACTATCCGCCTCCGCCTCCACTCGAAACCGCCGCCGCGCGACGACCGCCGCGCGATTCATAAGGCGGCCTATTCTATGCGATTTTAAGCGGCCCTCGGCCAGCAATTAAGATGCCTACAGTCGTGACCTACCACCCAGCAGGCTTGCTGATCGGCGCGGCGCTGGCCCTGTACGCGGCCAACCCGCACGCCGCCGGTCTGCCGGACGACGGCCTGTGGCCGCTGTGTCACAGCGTCGCGCCCTCGTTCGACCCTGACGACAGCGCGCTGGACAATCTGCGTGCGCCGACCGACATCACCGCCGACTATGGCGAAGGCACGGACGCTCAGCTCTATACCGTGCGCGGCAACGTGCTGATCCGGCGCGGCGACCAGCGGCTCACGGCCGACCGCGCCCTATACGACGATCAAAGCGGCCAAGTCGATGCCGAGGGTACGGTGCGCTTTCAGCAACGCGGTTTCATCGTGGAAGGAATCTCGGCCCGTTTCGATTTGACCGCGGAGACCGGCCAGATACAACAGGCCCGCTACCACTACCTCGAACGCCACGCCCACGGCCAGGCCCGCACCGTGGTGCGGGAAAACGCCGGTGTCACTCAGTTGCTGAGGGCCAGTTACACCACCTGTGACCCCGGCGAAGTGGATTGGGAATTACGTGCCCGCCGCGTCACCCTCAATCATGCCGCGGCGATCGGCATCGCCCGCGACGTGACCTTGCGCTTTCAAAACGTGCCGTTTCTGTATCTTCCCTACATCAACTTTCCGCTCGACGGTAATCGCAAATCGGGCTTGCTGCCGCCTATCGTGGGTTACTCCGACGAAACCGGACTGGATTTCGGTCAGCCGGTGTATTGGAACATCGCGCCGCAGTACGATGCGACCATCACGCCGCGTTTCCTGGAAAGCCGTGGCCTGCTCACCCAAGTGGAATTCCGCTACCTCAGCCCCCACAACCGCGGCCATTTCAACCTCGAGTATCTGCCCAATGATGGGGTGTTCGGCGCCGACCGGGGCGCCCTTTCCTTGCTGCATAATGAACAACTCGGCTCGCGCTGGCGGGCCGACGTCAATTTCAATTATGTGTCCGACAGCCGCTACCTTGCCGAACTCGGCGGCAACCTTTCCAGCGCCAGCACCACCCATTTGGATCGGCGGCTCGATGTCACCTACAACGGCGATCACAACTATTTCCTCGCCCGTCTGCAGGACTACCAAACCATCGACGAAGCCGCCCCGGTCGGCGACCGCCCCTATCAACGCCTGCCGCATTTGTTATTCAATGGCAACGCGCCCAGCCATCCCTTAGGCGCCGACGTCGCTCTCGACGCGGAACTGACTCGTTTCCAACGCGAGCAGTCCATCACCGGCACCCGGATCAGCCTGCATCCCTCCATCGCTTGGCCGGTGGAACGGCTCGGCTATTTCCTGATCCCCAAGGCCGGTCTGCGCTACACCGGCTACCGTTTGGACAATGTCGGTCCCGGCGTGGCAGACGCGCCGCAACACAGCATGCCGGTATACAGCCTCGACGGCGGCCTCTATCTGGAACGCGACATCGAGTTCGGCGGCCGTCCCTTGCTCCACACCCTGGAGCCGCGATTGTTTTATTTGCGGATACCTTTCCGCGACCAAACCGACTTCCCGGTCTTCGACACCAGCGCTTTCGATTTCAGCTTCGCCCAGCTGTTTCGCGACAATCGTTTCACCGGCCCCGACCGTCTGAGCGACGCCAACCAGCTCAGCGCCGGGGTCACCAGCCGGCTGCTCGACCGCGGTAACGGCCGCGAGTGGCTGCGCGCCGCCCTGGGCCAGATTTATTACTTCGAAGCGCCACGGGTCGGCCTGCCCGGCGTCCCACTGCCGTCGCGCGGCGAATCGGACCTGGTGGCCGAACTCAACGCCCGTCTCACCGCCCGCTGGACCGCCTCCGGCACCCTGCAATGGAATACCGATACCAACGAAACTGAACGGTTTGCCGTCCAGTTCCGCTACCAGGGCGATCAACAACGGCTCTTTAACGCTGGTCAGCGCTTCCGGCGCAATGAACTCGACCAAACCGACCTCTCCATCCTCTGGCCTTTGCACCAACGCTGGCAATTCATCGGCCGCTGGAATTATTCTCACCGCGACGAACGTATCCTGGAAACCCTGGCCGGCCTGCAATACGACAGCTGCTGCTGGGCCTTCCGCGTCACCACCCGCCGCTACGTCAACACCAGCTCCGGCGACAGCAATCAGGCCCTTTACCTGCAATTGGAACTGAAAGGACTGGCCAACATCGGCAACTCGGTCGAGGACGTGTTGGAACGTGGTATCCTAGGCTACCGCGCCCGCTGATCGCCAGCGGATGCGGCAACCCCCTCGATTCATTCGTTTTAACCAGGACTGCCGTCACGCCTATGTTCCGCCGCTCCCTCCTTCTTAGCCTGCTGCTGGCGGGCTGCAGCACCGCCTTGTACGCCGCCGCCGACCGCCCCGCCGCGGGTAGGGAAACCCTCGACAGCATCGTCGCGGTGGTCAACACCGATGTCATCACCCGCACCGAACTCAACAACCGGCTGCGCACCATCAGGCAACAATTGCAGCAACAGGGCGCACCCGTCCCGCCGCAAGCCGTACTGGAAAAACAAGTACTCGACCGGATGATCCTCTCCAACCTGCAATTGCAGCTGGCCGAGCGCGCCGGCGTGCGGGTGGACGACGAAACCCTCAATCGCACCATCGCCCGCATCGCCGAAGAAAATCGGATGACCGTCGGTGAATTCCGCACGGTGCTGGAACAGGACGGTTACGACTTCGCCAACTTCCGCGAAGATATCCGCAAAGAAATCCTCATCAGCCGGGTTCAACAGCGGCAAATCGCCGAGCGGGTCAGTGTCTCGGAGCAGGAAATCGACAACTTCCTCACCACCCAAAAAGCCCAAGGCAACGCCGGCGAGGAATACCACCTCGCCCACATCCTGGTTTCGGTACCCGATGCCGCCTCGCCCGAGCGGCTGCGCGCCGCGCGGGAGCGGGCCGAAGATATTTTGAAAAAACTGCGGGCAGGTGCGGATTTCCAGGAAACCGCCATCGCCGTCTCCGACGGCCAGCAAGCCCTGGAAGGCGGCGACCTCGGCTGGCGGAAACTCGCGGAACTGCCCACCTTATTCGTCGACGCGGCAAGTGCCATGGACGTCGGCGCGATCAGCGACCTGATCCGCAGCCCCAGCGGTTATCACATCATCAAACTCCTGGACAAACGCAGCGGCCAGCCTCACATCGTCACCCAAACCCATGCCCGCCACATCTTGATCCGCCCCGATGAATTGACCACCGAGCAAGCCGCCGAACAACAATTGCGCGACTTGCGCGCCCGCCTCGATCAGGGCGCGGATTTCGCGGAACTGGCGCGCACTCAGTCCGACGACACCGCCTCCGCGGCCAATGGCGGCGATCTGGGCTGGGCCAATCCCGGCGAGATGGCGCCGGCCTTCGAAAACGCCATGCGCGCGCTGGGCGAAGGCGAGATCAGTCAGCCCTTCAAGACCCATTTCGGTTGGCACCTCGTGCAGGTTCTGGAGCGCCGCGAACGTGACAATACCGCCGAGTTGCTGCGCGACCAGGCGCGGGATGCCATCCGCCAGCGCAAAATGGACGAAGAACTCCAAGCATGGCTAACCCGTTTGCGCGACGAGGCGCACGTCGAAAGCCGTCTCATCACCGAATAAGCTTCGAAGCTGTTCCAGCCGGTCCGACTACCCTAGGACCGGCAATTCCCGTTCAGACCCTAGCCGCCGTGACGGAGTCACGCCCATTTATTCCCCTCTAGCGGGTTGTACGCGGCATGGCAGTCTACAAAGTTACCTCTGCTTAAGTTCTCCGCGGCCAGACCGACACCTTCTTCGGTACAAATGCATGCAATAGGTAATGACGAGGTCTGCAAAGAGACATGGTGCCCGGACGGCTGAAGTCAGTCTTGACGAAATCCGCCGAGACGATCGCGGCTATCGTCTTGGTGCTGGCATTCTTTGCCGTCATTCTTGGCATGATGGAGACTTTTTTTCCGATCGGCAGTCGATTTCAAGACCTCATGCGCGGCGATGAAAGCGCGCAACAAGGCAGCGCTTCCGGCAAGCGCGATATTTTAGTGTCCTCACAAGGGACGGAGAGTAACTTGACCGATCCGAGCTCGGCGGTCGCCACACTCAGCACAATTCAACAGACGGTGAAGAGCAAGCAGGCCGACTCCATCGCTTGGCGCAATGCGGAAGCCGGTATGGCGCTGCAGAACCGCGACGCGATCCAAACTCAAAAAGGCGCCACCGCCGCCATCGCCTTCGACAAAAACAACACGCTGCAATTGGGCGAAAATTCCCTTATCGTCATCCGCCGCATGGAGACGGGCCCTCTCTTGGGGAGACGGCGTGCTTTCTCCATGGCGGTGGACGGCGAACTCTCGGGCAAACTCGCCGCCGGCTCCAGCGATACGATACACCTGGAGCTCACTACACCCAACACCGTCGCGCGGCTGAAATCCCCCGTCCAGGGTGGCGAGGAAACCGCGTTCAAAATCACCGTCAATCCCGACAACACCTCGACCGTTGCCGTCTTCAGCGGCATGGCAGAATTGCTCACCGCCACCGGCCAGCAGATCCGCGTCGAGGCCAACCAAGCCGCCACCGTCAGCGCCACGGGGGTGAGTACCCGCACGCTCATCCCGCCCAAAGCGCCGGCACCGGCCGCGCCGGCTGACGGCGACAAGTATTACTACCGGGAATTGCCCCCGCGGGTGACTTTCAGTTGGGCCCCCCAAGACCAGACCCGGCAGTTTCATTTCAACCTCGCCCGAGACCCGGCGTTCAGCGAACCTGTCGTCTCCACGGCCCTCACCGCCACCGCCTACAGCCACGGCAATTTAAAGCCAGGAAAATATTACTGGCGAGTCAGCAGCTTTAACCAGCTGATGGAAAGCCGCGCCGGTCCCACGCGCTCTTTCGAACTCGTGCGCGACACCGACCCGCCGAGCTTGACCGTGGAATTTCCGCCGCCGACCGCCACCACGGCCAGACAGATGCTACGGGGCGGCACCGAGCCCGGCACCAAGCTGATCGTCGCGGGCGTAGCGGTCACACCGCTTGCCGACGGCAGCTTCCAGCATGAAATCGAGCTGGAAAGAGGCAGCAATGTACTGGTCGTAGAAGCGGTGGATCTTGCCGGTAACGCCAGCTTTCGTTCGCAGCTCGTGCAGGGACGCTTCCCATGAGCGCCACCGCCACCCGGCGCGTCGGCTGGCGCTTTCCGATCCGCTTCAAAATCCTGCTGTCCATGCTGGTGGTGATCACCATAGTAGTGAGCGTGATTACCTTCACCATGGCCAATCTATTTCACAGCGACAAGAAAACCTACATCCGCGGCCTGACCTCGTTAGTCGCCGTGCATGCGGCGGAAGAGGTGAATTCCATACTGCAGGGTTACAAGGAACGCTTGCAGATGTTCGGCCGCGTGATGTACGACCCACGCCTGCCGCAAAAAGAAAAAGCCCAATTATTGGAAGGCTTGTTCGAAGATTTTCCCGAATTCGTTTCCGTCACGCTCTACCAAAACGGTGCCGAGCAGGCCACGGTATATGACACACGCGCGTTGCAACTCGCGGGGCTCGGCAAACAAGACCTGCAAACATTTCGCAACGAGCATCCGCTGCCTTTCGCCAACATAACCGCCAGACATCCTTACGTCTTCAACACCACGCTGAGCGATAGGTTGCCGGCCTTCACTCTGGCCACTCCGGTCGCGCTGACCGACACGCAAACGCCGGTGATCGCCGGGGCCACCATCCAGCTGGCGACATTATTACGGGTAGCGAATCGTACCAGTGTGTTCGATATCTTCATCATCGACAACGCCGGCAAGGTTCTGATAAGCCGGGATCCCAACCAGGTCGCGGCCCGCACGCGCGTCGACTGGTTGCCGCCGGACGTGCTCAGCGCCATCGAACCTTTGCTCAAGGGACAGACTGCGGCCAGCTCCTTGGAGTACCTATCCAATGACATCGAGATGATCGGCGGTTACGCCCTCGTCGAAGTCTCCAATCTGGTGCTCGGCGCGCAGATTCCCAAATCCGCCGCGTACTTGACCGCGCGCGAGTTGCTGAACACCTTGACCTGGGTCTCGCTGGGACTCTTGGTCATCTCCGCCGTCATCAGTCTGTTCTGGTCGCGGCAAGTCACCCGGCCGGTGGAACAACTCTCGCTTGCCGCCCGTGAAGTCGGCCAAGGCAAATTCGACATTCACGTCGAGGTCACCAGCCACGATGAAATGGGTGACCTCGCCCGCAGTTTCAACCAGATGACCGCCGAACTCCACAATCGTGAGGAAGCGCTCAACCAAGCGCAGAGCGCCTTGGTGCAATCGGAAAAAATGTCCGCGTTCGGTCAGCTCAGCGCGGGCATCGCCCATGAGGTGAAGAATCCGCTGGCGGGCATCCTCGGTTACGCCCAGCTGTCCATGCGTAAAGTGGACAAGGACAGCCCGGTCTATCGCCATCTGTCCCTCATCGAAAAAGAAACCAAGCGCTGCAAAGACATCATCGAAAACTTGATGAAATTCGCCCGTCAGGAAAAGATGGCGATGGAACTCACCGATCTCAACCAAGTGGTCAACGAAGCCTGCACCATCGTCGACCACCAGCTCACCATCAATCAGGTCAAGCTCAACAAAGAACTCGCCGCAGACTTACCGAAATTCATGGGCAACGGCAACCAAGTGCAGCAAGTCCTCATGAATCTGATGATCAACGCCCAGCAAGCCCTGGACGGCAAGGCCGGTTCAGTTACGCTCCATACTCGGCTGCTGCAAAACCACAGACTCGAGGTCCGGGTGACCGACACCGGCCCCGGCATTCCCAAAGAGATTCAAAGCAAGATATTCGAACCCTTCTTTACCACCAAGCCGGTCGGCAAAGGCACCGGACTGGGGCTGTCGGTGAGTTACGGCATCATCCGCGACCACCAAGGTGACATCCACATCGAGAGCGAGCCGGGGCTAGGCGCCAGTTTCGTCATCACCCTGCCGGCCGCATGACCCTGTGCAAATTAAGTTCTCAAGTAATATCGCCTTAGGACGATCCACTGTAAGGTGAGAACCCATCACCGCCATGCGCCTTAATAGTTGGGTTTAGTTGAGTTCAGCATGCTGGTTCGCGGCTCTCGTTACACGCAGAGAGGCTGTGCCGCAATTAGAGACTGATTACATGAGCAATGAGCAAGAAGTAGCCATACTGGTAGTCGACGACGAGGAAAGTCTGCGGGAAGTACTCTATGAAGTGCTCAGCGAAGACGGTTACCAAGTGGCCACCGCCGCCAGCGCGGAAGAAGCATTGACGTTGTTCGCGCAAAACCACTATGCCCTGATCATCACCGATATCCGCATGCCCGGCCTGAGCGGCATAGACCTGCTGAAACAGGTGAAAGAAAAGAATCAGGACACCCAGATCATTATCATGACCAGTCACGCTTCCCTCGACACAGCGTTGACCGCACTGCGTGCCGGGGCCTACGACTACCTCATAAAACCCTTTGAAGATTTGGAACTGATCTCGGCTTTGGTTAGACGCGCCACCGAGAAAATCCGTCTGGTCTCCGAAAATAAAACACTTGTTGTGAAACTTCAGACCTACAATGAGGAGCTGGAGAGCGTAAACAGGATTTTACGCGAACTCGCCATCCGCGACGGCCTCACCGGACTGTATAATCACCGCTATTTTCAAGAAGCGCTGGCCATGGAAGTGGCGCGCGCGCAGCGCCATAACCGCCCCTTCTCACTCATCTTCATCGACGTTGACTATTTCAAGAAATACAACGACACCCATGGCCACCCGATGGGCGATCAATTACTGCGTAACCTTAGCGACATGCTCAACTCCCGCCTTCGCCAATCCGATATGGCAGCCCGTTATGGCGGCGAAGAATTCATTTTACTCCTGCCGGAAACCGGAAAAGACGGGGCCGCCATCGTCGCGGAGAGTGTCAGGTCACAAATAGAAAACTATCCATTCGATGGCAGAGAGACTCAACCCGGCGGCAAGGTCACGGTAAGCGTCGGTGTCTCGACCTTCCAGGAAGACGGCAGCGACGCCCCCAGCGTTCTTCATCAAGCCGACCAAGCGCTTTATAAGGCCAAGCACGCGGGACGCAATCAAGTTATGAAAGCCAAATCATGATTCGGCCGCAGCACTCGGTCACGTCCACGACATGGATAGCAGCAGAGATGGCCACATGAACTCTGAAATCCAAATATTAGTGGTCGACGACGAAGAAAGTCTTCGCAACGTCCTCGAAGAACTATTGACCGAAGAAGGTCATAAAGTCAGCATCGCCGCCAGCGGCGAAGCGGCTTTAACTTTGTTCGAAGTCCAACGCCATCCTCTGGTGCTGATCGATATTCGCCTGCCCGGCTTAAGCGGCCTGGAAGTGGTTGAAAAAATAAAATTACTCGAACCCGATACCCAAGTCATCATGATGACCAGCTATGCTTCCCTGCATACCGCCATCGCGGCGCTACGCAGCGGGGCGACCGACTATCTGATCAAACCTTTTGACGAGTTCGAGATCGTCACCAGCGTCATCAACCGGACCATAGAAAAAGTCCGGCTCCTGCACGACAACAAATTACTCCTGAGCCGGCTCCATAAACACAATGACGAACTGCAGAATATGAATCGCGTTCTCCAGGAGCTGGCGGTTAAAGACGGTTTAACCGGCCTTTACAATCATCGCTATTTTCATGAAGCAATCGCCATTGAGCATGCACGGGCGCGTCGCTATCAGCGGCAATATTCCTTGCTTTTCGTCGATGTAGATCAATTCAAGCACTACAACGACACCCACGGTCACCCGCAAGGCGACGAGTTATTGAAGACGCTCGCGGACCTGCTCATTAGGCGCCTCCGCCAATCCGACACCGCCGCACGCTATGGTGGCGAGGAATTCGTATTGATATTGCCGGAAACCACCAAGCAGAACGCCATATTGGCTGCAAACAACCTTCGTCAACTGGTGGCCGACCATCCTTTTCCCGGGAGGGAATGTCAACCTGACGGAAAAATCACGATTAGCATCGGACTCGCCAATTTCCCCAAGGACGGCGACCAGCCTCGCATCTTGATCGATAAGGCCGACCAGGCCCTTTATCAGGCAAAGAAAACAGGACGCAACGCCGTCATTTCCCCAGAAGATGAAATTTAACGCATTTCGATATGTGACCACATAACCACAATGAACGAACCCACACATATTCTGATTGTCGGCCAGCAAGGCGAGGTCGTCGGCCTGCTGACATCCGCGCTGACTGAAAGCGGCTACACCGTTTTGGGCGCGGCGGCCGCGGATGAAGCCCTGCATAAAATCAGAAAAGCCAATTTCGCGGTCGTGGTAGTCAATACCGAAGAGAATAGTGAAAAAAGTCTGCGTTTGATCCAGGACATCCGGTTGCGCTCAAGTTCAACTCAAAGCGTGGCGGTAGTCCATCGATCTCAGCTCAACACGGCCAAGCACGCCTTGGAGGCGGGCGCTTACGACTGCGTCACCTTACCGATGGATAACATACAATTCATCATCGCCATCATTGAGCGGGCCGTCGAAAAATACCGATTACTACAAGATAACCGTCTGCTATCGGATCGCGTCAAGCAACATGCGGATGGCTTGACCATGATTAACCGCAAGCTGCACAAACTTGCCACCATCGACGAGATCACCGGACTTCACAATCAAAAATATTTCCACGAGGCGCTGGCCATGGAAATTTCCCGGTCACAACGCTATCAGCGCGAATTCACGCTGATCGTGGCTGACATCAGGGACTTTGCCGTATATCAATCCCATCACGGTAACAAAGCGGGGGAATTATTACTGTATTCCCTGGCGGGCTTATTGCGCGAGCATATCCGCATATCGGATATCCTGACCCGCTATACCGACACCGAATTCGCCTTGCTCTTGCCTGAAACCGGTGCCGTCGGCGCGGCCACCTTCACCAAGCGGATGCTACGATCGATTGACAGCCATCCCTTCCCTGGCCTGGAGTGCTTTCCCGAGGGGCGGATCGTCATCCGCACCGGACTCGCCACGTTTCCGCAGCAGGGAAACACCAGTGGCGCCCTCATCGAGCACAGCTACGCCAGCCTCGCCTTAAGATAAACACCGCTATAAACCCTACCAGCCCTGTTTGGACGAGACGCCCCTGGACTCGCTCCACGGATCAAGCCGACATTGCATCATTCGCTCCACCCTCGGCAACGTCGCCTTTCAAGAACAAGCTCCTAAGATCACAGGCTTAAAAATAGAAGGCGGGCGCCGATAAAGGAGGGCGGTTTCAATGACCAAGTGCAAAAAGCGCAGCATGATGCTGCTTAAAGTCGAAAGCATCCGGCGTGAACAGCTCGGCGGGGCACTTGAAGCCCAGCGACTTGCGTGGCCGAGTGTTCA
>JAHFRV010000067.1 GCA_023266095.1 Gammaproteobacteria bacterium
ATCCTGCACCTGAGACAGAACACGTTTCTTGCTTCCTCCAGAACGTGGAAACACTGGGATTATAAGGCTGGACTTCTATGAAACCCCATTTTGGCACCCACACTAATCCGCGTAGACCCTAATTTGTTAAGGCTAATTCTTAAGAAGCTCGTATTCATGACAGCTAAAACCCTGCACCTATATGGACTTTATTCAAATCGACTTGACTAGTGCTTGGTTTCCGTAAAAATTGATTTAATTGCTCAGCAGTTGGTTGATAATGCCCACTTCGTCTAGTTACAGACTTTAAGACACCATTATCGACAACTATTTCTCCTGCGCTTGCAACAGGCTGGCCGGCCATAAAACTTGAGTGATGGAAATTACCAGGAGAATGCACCATAGACGAATGAATCGAACCGTATTCGTCCATTACAAAAATAGCACTTCCTTGCCCACCAAAGGCTGACCTTGCCTCTGATGTATCAAATAAGTTGCCTTCTGCATCATAGAGTTTCCCGTCTTTACTATGCAGTTGGTATAGTTGTCTTTCTGCCAGAGATAGATAATTTACTTTAGTTCCCCAAACAACCCCTGTTTCTTCCCCAACAAATTGCCTGTCCATTTCGCTTAAGTTGTTAAATTCAGCTGTTCTCTTTGCATCCCCGCCCGCCCCCGTTTTTCTTTCCCCGTCCGCCGCTCGCCTGAGTGTAGCCGGCGTCTCGGCCGGGCCCAAGGGGCGGGGGGGTGTTGATGGCGCGCGCGGCCGCGCTCGGGTTGAGTTTGGGGTTGTCGATGAGGGCGCGCCAGTTCTGTTCCACCCAGCTGGCGAAGCCGGTGCCGAGTTTGCTCGCGCGCAGTCCGCTGACCAGGTTGGCGACGGTTTCCTCGGCGACGGGCTGGGCGCCGCCGCTGCGCAAGGCGGTGGCGGTGCTGACGGCGCCGCGGGTAGAGGCGAGCGCCGGGCTTTTGAGGAGGTAGGCGACGAGGCCTTCGAGCAGCATGAGCATGACTACGGCGACCGCGTCGGCGAGGTCACGCGCAGCGGCGTGGATGGTCAGCTCGCGCTGCGGTGAGCGGAGGGGACCCGCCGCCCAGGCGCGCTCCACGCCCAGTTTGATCAAGGCGGCGAGTTCGCCGCCGTGGTTGCCGAAGGAGACGGCGAGGAAGCCGACGCCGAGCCAGGTGAGCGCGACGGTGCCGATCTCCATGCCGAAGACCGCGCCGCCGAACGCGCCGAGCACCGCGCCGGTGCCCGCGCCGAGGAGGGTGCCGGCGGCAAGGACGGCGAAGAGTTGGAGCAGACTCGGCAGCAATGCGTCGAGCAGCGCGCCTAAGGTACAGCCGGTGCGGTGCGCGACCGCGGCGGGGACCAGTCCCTCGGCGTGCTCACAGGCCGCGCGCAGGCTTTGGAGGCGAGGACCGACATTCATCGGGTCGGGTGTGTAGCCGGCCGGACCCGGCACGGCAGAGCGCGCGCGCCACAGGGGGTCGCCTTCGAGGCAGCTCGGCGGACGGCCCAGACCGAGTGGACCCGGTTGGCGGGTCGTGCTCATGGCAAACTGGTCTTCCCCGGATGCTCAGCGCGGAGGGTAATAGGCTACGGTTTCGATGGTGCTGGGATTCCATCCGCGTCGTCATGAGACGTCCTTTCTCAAGCAGTATGGCGGTGACTTTGTGCGCCACGACGGCGAGTCTTACCCCGGCGCGGCGCGAAGACAAGGGACGTCGGCGCGTAGCGTGGAATAACAATAGCGTATTCCGCCGCCTATGCCGCAAGCTTTCGGTGCAATACAGCTACCGCCTGTCGCACCCTTGTTGCTTCATCTCTTACGAAATGACGATCAAACGGCCAGCGCGGCTTGGCAAAGCAGCGTGGGCGGCGTATTACATGGTACCCAGGTCCACCGCGCCGAGATTATCGCCTAATTCGCTTGGCGCATCGCCCCAGTTGTCGGTATTGCCGATGCCCAATTGGCCGAGGTCATTCAGTCCCCAACATTTGACGGTGGCGTTATCAAGGTAAGCGCAACTGAAATTCCACCCGGTCACCAGGTCGCGCGCGCTACGCCCCGTGCCCAAACCCCCTGGCAATGCGACGCCGCTGTCGAAACCAATGCTGACGTTATTTCCTGTGCCAAGCTGCCCGGCGAAATTGGCACCCCAACACTTCACCGTGCCGTCGTCGAGAATCGCGCAGCTGTGCTGCAAGCCGGCAGCGGCGCCGAGCGCGTGGCGGTTGCTGCCGAGATTCACCGCCGGCAGGGCGTCGCCCATCTCGCCGGTCTCGTCGCCCCGATCGGCGGCGCCGACACCCAGCTGGGCGGAGCTATTGAGGCCCCAACATTTAAGTTGGCCGTCATCCAGGCGGGCGCAGCTGTGATCATGGCCCGCGACCAATTGCACGGCGGTGCGGCCGGTGCCGAGATTCACCGCAGGCAGGGCGTCGCCCATCTCGTTTTTTTGGTCGCCGCGATTGAGGGTGTCGCCTATGCCCAATTGGCCTTTGTCGTTTTGGCCCCAGCATTTCACCGCGCCGTTGTCCAAACGTGCGCAGGTACGGAAACCGCCTGCCACCAGTTCGACGGCGACACGACCCGTGCCGAGATTCACCGCGGGTAAACGGTCGCCCAGGTCCGTCGTTAATCGGCCGCGGTGGGCGATGTCGCCCACCCCGAGTTGGCCGAAGCTATTATTGCCCCAGCATTTCACCGCGCCGTTATCGAGGCGCGCGCAGCTGTGGCCGCTGCCCGCCACCACTTGCGCGGCGCGGCGGCCGCTACCCAGATTCACGGCGGGCAGGTTTTGCATTTCACCCGGCGCATCACCTTGGGTCTCATCGTTGCCGATGCCAAGTTCGCCGACCCGGTTGAGCCCCCAGCATTTGACCGAGCCGTTTTCCAGCCGGGCGCAGCTATGGTAGTCGCCCGCCACCACTTCCACCGCCGGTCCGCCCAGGGCCACCGGGGGTAGGTTGTCGCCCATTTCACCGGCGGCATCACCGCGGGGAAAAATGTCGCCTAAACCGAGCTGGCCGTAGGCATTATCGCCCCAGCATTTGACCGTACCCGTATCGGCGTGCAGACAGGCATGACTGCCGCCGGCGGCAAGGCGGTTGCCGCCGGTGTTGAATCGCCACTCATAGGTGGCGGCCAGCGGATTGCCGGCGGGGTCGCGGATGGCGACGCTGAGGCTGGCGGTATAGTCACCGCTTACGAGCAAGGGCTGACGCGGGCTGAAAGAGGCTTGAGTACCCTGCAAACTCACATCACCGTCGACACGGCCGGCGGGGCCGGTCAAGGTAAAACTGTTCACATTGACGGTCGCTGGCACGAGGGCTTCGCTGAAGGTCGCCACGACGAGCGGTCCACTGAGGACCGCGCCACGTGCGCCCTGCGGCGGCACGGTGGCGATGATGCGCGGCGCGACAGTGTCGGGCGTGTCTACCGAGGGACCCGGCACATCGTCATCGGGCGGCTGGGCGTTGCGACCGTGATCGCCATAATCGACACAGCCACTTAACGACATGATAACTACGAGCGGGGCCAACACCCCCCATCGGCGTAATAAAGCGGCAACCATAACAAGCCCCCATGCTGGTCAGCAAACCCCACACCCAAGTCTTATATTTTTTCAATTCAGCCAGACAACACGGCCTATACTAGCATCAAATTTGCCCCGGCCGCCTTACCCCGGCAGGGCCGGAATGACGAATCGAGTCGGCACACCTGCGTTTTTATACCCGCTGTCGTAATTCAGTCTTCGCTGAAAGCTACTCTATCGCCCACCGCCAATTCCAATGCCTGGTCCGCCCGTCCCTGGTTGACCGCGATCTCTACCAGCCCGTTGGCGTTTTCATACCAAAACGCCGCGCCCGGCGGGACGGCGGAAAAGGTGCGCGCCCGGCCGACTCTGCCGCCCCGCACCTGGACACTGACAGTATCACTCAAACTGGCGGCGCGAGCGCCGGTCATGGCGTTGCCGAAATGATCGATGTAAATGATTTCCGCCAATTCCTCAGGCCAATCGGGCCGCAAGCGCATGGCTAACTCAGACCGCGTGCCGGGCGGCGACTCACCGCACGCCAGCCGCGCCGCCACCGGCGCGAATAAATCGCGACCGTGAAACGAGGCGGACAAGCGTGTCGGCCGCCAGTCGATATCCCACCACGCCACCTGTGTGCCGCGTGCCGCCAGCACGTTGAACAAACCGTTGTCCGGCCCGACAAACCAGCGGCCGTCCACCTGCACGGCGGCAGGACGGCGCGCCGGGTCACCGACCCCCGGATCCACCACCGCTAAAAATACCGTGTCATCGGGAAATTCCTCGGCGTAGGCAGCCAGCAGATAGGCCGCGGCGCGAGGATTGTAGCGGGGCGCGTTAGTGAAGAGATCGATCACGGCATGGTCCGGCGCCTCACGTGCAAGCACGGCCTTCATCTGGCCAAGATAAGGTCCGTCGCTGCCGAAATCGGTGAAGGTCACGATCATAAAACTGACATCCTGTGTCGGGTGGGCCGGGGATGCACGGCGCGGATGCAAGCAAGGCGTGCATTAAGCGATTCTAAACCAAGGTGGACTAGACAGGCCCATGAAATAAAAAAGCCGGGCAGAGCCCGGCTTTTTTATTTGCAGCATGGTCGCTTTATTCAGCGGTAGGCGGTTCCGCGGCATCCGTCTGCGGGCGATCCACCAACTCGACATAGGCCATGGGCGCGCTATCGCCGGGACGGAATCCGCATTTCAAAATACGCAGATAACCACCGGGGCGCTGCTTGTAACGGGGGCCGAGCTCATTGAAGAGCTTGGTCACGATCTCGCGATCACGGATGCGATCGAAAGCCAGGCGGCGGCCAGCCAGACTGTCGCTTTTGGCCATGGTAATCAAGGGCTCGGCGACCCGGCGCAATTCTTTGGCCTTGGGCAAGGTGGTCTTGATCGCTTCATGGCGCAGCAACGAGACGGCCATGTTGCGCATCAGCGCCTTGCGATGACTACTGTTCCGGCTCAGTTGCCGGCCTATGTTGCGATGACGCATCGTCAATTATCCTTTTACTTCAATTCAAACTCGTCTGCCCGAAATCCGGCGGCACAGTCAGCCGCCGGCCCGGGTTCAGACCGGTGCTTTTTCTTTGATCGCCTTGTCCTGCAAACTGGCCGGCGGCCAGTTTTCCAGGCGCATGCCGAGCGATAACCCATGGGAAGCCAACACATCCTTGATCTCGGTCAGCGATTTCTTACCCAAATTAGGCGTCTTCAACAATTCCACTTCGGTGCGCTGAATCAGATCACCGATGAAATAGATGTTCTCGGCCTTGAGGCAATTGGCCGCCCGCACCGTGAGTTCCAGATCGTCCACCGGACGCAGCAGAATGGGATCGATCTCGGCCTCATGGGTGGCAATGGCGTGTTCTTCCTTGCCTTCGAGGTCGACGAAAACCGACAGCTGTTCGCGGAGTATGGTGGCGGCGCGCCGCACGGCCTCTTCGGCGTCGATGCTGCCGTTGGTCTCCAACTCCAGCACCAATTTGTCCAGGTCGGTGCGCTGCTCGACACGGGCGCTTTCCACCACGTAGGAAACGCGGCGCACCGGACTGAAGGACGCGTCCAACTGCAACTTGCCGATGGGACGGTCGCGATCACCGGGTACCACGCGGCCAACGGCCGGTTGATAACCACGGCCACGCTCGACCTTCAGCGTCATGTTCAATTCGCCCACCTTGGTGAGATGCGCGATGACGTGCTCGGGGTTGACCAGTTCGATGTCGTGGCTGAGTTCGATGTCCTTACCCAACACGGCACCGGGACCTTTTTTCCTGATGGTCAGCGTCGCCTCGTCACGGCCGGTCATGCGCAACGACAGGCCCTTCAGGTTCAGCAGGATTTCGATGACGTCTTCCTGCACACCTTCAATGGTGGTGTACTCATGCAATACATTCTCGATTTCCACTTCCGTCACCGCCGCACCGGGCATGGATGACAGCAGAATCCGGCGCAAGGCATTACCCAGGGTATGCCCGAAGCCACGCTCCAAGGGCTCAATGGTGATCTTGGCCCGATTGGGATCGACAGCCTGCACGTCCACCGAACGTGGTTTTAAAAACTCAGCAACTGAGCCTTGCATGAAACGCCCTCTCTATTTACGCGCGAATCACTTCGCAACGAAAGCTTGCCGCATCTGAAAACCGATCGCTTACTTCGAATACAACTCGACGACCAAGTGCTCATTAATTTCCGGCGGCAGATCACCGCGCTCAGGCACCGCCTTAAACACGCCTTGCATCTTCTCGACATCGACGTCCAGCCAATCGGCGAAGCCGCGCTGTTTCGCCAATTCCAAGGCAGCCTGGATACGCAATTGTTTCCTGGCCCACTCGGCAACCGAAACCACGTCGCTGGGTTTCACTTGGTAGCTGGGAATGTTGACCTTCTGGCCGTTCACCATCAAACCATTGTGACGAACCAATTGGCGCGCTTCGCTGCGCGACGAACCGAAACCCATGCGATGGGCGACGGTGTCCAAACGGCATTCCAGCAACTGCAACAAACGTTCGCCGGTGGAACCCTTGCGGCGGTCGGCTTCTTTGTAATAACCGCGGAACTGACGCTCCAGAACACCGTAGATACGACGCAGCTTTTGCTTTTCGCGCAACTGCACGGCGTAATCCGACAAACGCGTCCGGCGCTGGCCGTGCTGGCCGGGCGGGAAGGCGCGTTTTTCAACGGCGCATTTGGAAGTAAAACATTTCTCACCCTTGAGGAAGAGTTTCTCACCCTCACGGCGACACAAACGACACTTAGGACCAATGTACTTAGCCACGCTAACCTCCCAGCCTAGACACGACGCTTCTTCGGCGGACGACACCCGTTGTGGGGGATCGGCGTCACATCGGTGATGCTGTTAATTTTGAAACCCACGCTATGCAGACCGCGCACTGCGGAATCACGCCCCGGACCCGGACCTTTCACAAACACCTCGACGTTTTTGACGCCGAATTCGTTGGCGACTTGTCCGGCCTTATCGGCGGCCACCTGGGCGGCGAAAGGTGTGCTTTTACGCGAACCTTTGAAGCCACAGGCCCCGGCCGAAGACCAAGACAAGGTATTACCTTGTCGGTCGGTGATGGTGATGATGGTGTTATTGAAAGAGGCCTGGATGTGCGCCACCGCATCAACAACATTCTTTTTCACACGCTTGCGCGTGCGCGCAGTCGCTTTCGCCATATTAAGAAATTCCCAGTGATCGACTATCCGTTACTTTACTTACGCACGGCGCGGCGCGGGCCCTTGCGGGTGCGGGCGTTAGTACGCGTACGTTGGCCGCGCAGCGGCAGGCCACGGCGGTGGCGTAGTCCGCGATAAGTGCCAAGGTCCATCAAACGTTTAATGTTCATGGCGATATCACGACGCAGGTCACCTTCAACCTTCAACTTGCCAACCTCGGTTCGCAGCAACTCGAGCTGAGCTTCCGTCAATTCCTTGATCTTCATGTCAGGGGCAACACCGGCCGCCTGACAAATGTCACGGGCACGCGTGCGGCCTATGCCATAGATGGACGTCAAGGCTATGACTGTATGCTTTTGAACCGGAATATTGATCCCAGCAATACGGGCCATTCAAATACTCTCCTAAAAACCCTAAGGCGCTTCGCGAAAACCCGTCACTCTACCGTTTTCACGTCAAAATTACAACAACCGTGGTCTAGTTCACCAATCAACGACCGGACCCGACACCGTTCAGCCCTGACGTTGTTTATGGCGGGCTTCGATGCAAATCACCCGCACTACACCCTTGCGACGGACGATCTTACAGTTACGGCATACTTTTTTTACTGACGCTTGTACTTTCATACTCAATCCCCTTTACAAAATCGACCCCGCCACTGACATAATCGCAAGGGAACACGGCGCGGCACTACCAAGGCCCCGCGCCGTTGAATCAGCGCAGGACACCGGAGCGTCCGTGCCCTTTAAGATTCGCCTTCTTCAACAAGCCATCGTACTGGTGCGACATGAGGTGGGCCTGTAACTGCGCGATGAAGTCCATCACCACCACCACCACGATCAGCAGCGAGGTGCCGCCAAAGTAAAAAGGCACGCTCCACGACACGATCAAAAACTCCGGCAGTAAACAGACCGCCGTCACATATACCGCGCCGATCAGGGTCAAACGCGTCATCACTGCATCGATATATCGGGCCGTTTGATCACCGGGACGGATACCTGGAATAAAGGCCCCGGATTTTTTCAAATTATCCGCGGTATCACGCGGATTGAACACCAGTGCCGTATAAAAAAAGCAGAAAAAGATAATGGCGAGAGCGAACAACATTACATATACCGGCTGGCCGGGCGACAACATGGCCGCAATGTTCTGCACCCAACCAAAACCCTCGCCACTGCCGAACCAGCCGGCGATGGTGGCGGGAAACAGAATGATGCTCGAAGCGAAGATCGGTGGGATCACCCCCGCCATGTTCACCTTTAACGGCAAGTGACTGGCTTGCCCGGCGTAGACCTTCCTACCCTGCTGGCGCTTGGCGTAATTGACTGTTATCCGGCGCTGCCCTCGCTCCACGAACACCACAAACCAGGTCACCGCTATCGCCAGCACGAACAAGAATAATACGATGAAAGGCGACAGCTCACCGGTCCGCGCCAATTCCAAGGAACTGCCGATGGCCTTGGGCAAGCCGGCCACGATGCTGGCGAAGATAATGATGGAGATACCATTACCAATACCGCGCTCGGTGACCTGCTCACCCAGCCACATCAAAAATATCGTACCCGCCACCAGGGTGATGACCGCGGTGACCATGAAAGCCATGCCGGGTTCGATCACCACCGACACCCCGCCCACGGTTTGCCGCTGCAAGGCGAGCGCCACGCCGGTGGCCTGAAATGTCGCGAGTATCACCGTGAAGTAACGGGTGTATTGGGTGATTTTGCGCCGGCCCGACTCGCCTTCTTTTTTCAGTTGTTCGAGCCGCGGCCACACCGTGGTCAACAACTGAATGATGATCGACGCGGAGATATACGGCATGATGCCCAATGCAAAGACTGCCACCCGCTCCAGCGCACCACCCGAGAACATATTGAACATGTCGAGTATGGTGCCGCGCTGCTGATCGAACAGGGCGGCCAAGGCGGTGGGGTTGATGCCCGGCACGGGAATCACCGCGCCGATGCGGAAAATCACCAGCGCGCCGAGTACAAACAGCAAACGCTGTTTGACTTCAGTCCATTTCGTAATGTCACCGAGGGGGTTAGCCATGATAGATCGAATCGGCCCGCTTAATCTTCAATTTTTCCGCCGGCCGCCTCGATCGCTGCCCGCGCGCCTTTGGTAACCGCCAAGCCGCGCAAATTCACTTTGCCCGCCAGTTCGCCGGAGAAAATCACCTTGGCGCGCTGGGTTTGCTGAGGAACGACATTACTCGCCTTCAGCGCCATCAGATCGATGACATCGGCCTTGACCTTGGCCAGCTCGTGCAGGCGCACTTCAGCGGTTTCCCGCGCGATATGCGAACGGAAACCCACCTTGGGCAAACGGCGTTGCAAAGGCATTTGACCGCCTTCGAAACCTACTTTATGGAAACCGCCAGCGCGCGCGCTTTGGCCTTTGTGACCGCGGCCGCAGGTTTTGCCGAGACCGGAACCGATACCGCGGCCGACGCGTTTAGGCGACTGCTTGGCGCCTGCGGCCGGCTTAATAGTATTCAAACGCATGATTAAGCTTCCTCGATCTTGAGCAGGTAGGCGATCTTGTCCGCCATACCGCGAATAGCCGGGGTATCTTGCACCACTACCGAATGATGCATACGGCGCAGGCCCAGACCCGAGACACAGGCGCGATGATTCTGCGCTCTGCCAAACTGGCTGCGCACCAGGGTCAATTTCAGTTTTTTAGTGGTCGTCATGACGTATTAACCCAAAATATCTTCGACGCGTTTACCGCGTTTGGCGGCCACCGACTCGGCGTCGGCCATGCCGGTCAGCGCCTTAACCGTGGCGCGAACCACGTTGACCGGATTGCTGGACCCGATACATTTGGCCAACACGTCACGGACGCCGATCACCTCCAGCACCGCGCGCATGGCACCGCCGGCGATAATGCCCGTACCTTCCGAGGCCGGCTGCATGTAGACCTTCGCCGCACCGTGACGGGCAGTCACCACATGCTGCAGGGTGACCCCTTTCAGCTTGACGTTGCGCATATTGCGCCGGGCGTCTTCCATCGCTTTGGAGATGGCCGCCGGCACTTCGCGCGCCTTGCCGCGCCCGAAGCCGACGCGACCCTTGCCGTCGCCCACCACGGTCAGCGCCGAGAAACCGAAGATCCGGCCGCCCTTCACCACTTTGGAGACCCGACGCACCGCGACCAATTTCTCTTGAAGCTCATCACCGCTTTCGGCGGGTGTTTCAAAACGAACCATGTTGACCATCCTTAAAACTGTAAACCATGCTCGCGCGCCGCATCAGCCAAGGCTTTGACGCGCCCATGATATCTGAACCCGGAGCGATCAAAGGCCACTTCGGTGATCCCGGCCGCCTTGGCCCGCTCGGCAATGACTTTGCCGACCAGCGCCGCGGCAGCGGCATTGCCGGTACCCTTGATTTCACCGCGCACCAACGGATCGACGGTGGAGGCCGAGGCCATCACCACCGCACCGGCCGGCGCAATGATTTGCGCATAAATATGCCGGGGCGTGCGGTGCACGCTCAAGCGATGCACGCCTAATCTTTTGATGGTGGCACGGGTACGCCGCGCCCGCCGGATACGAGAATCTTTTTTATCCACGGAAGTCACCTATTACTTCTTCTTGGCCTCTTTACGAACGATTACTTCGTCCGAGTACTTAACGCCTTTGCCCTTGTAGGGTTCGGGCGGACGGTAGGCACGAATCTCAGCTGCCACCTGTCCCACCCGTTGCTTATCCGCACCCTTGACCAAAATTTCAGTCTGCGTCGGAGTTTCGACGGTAATTCCCTCCGGGACCGCATAGGCCACGGGATGGGAATAACCGAGGGTGAGATTAAGCACTTTGCCTTGAGCCTGGGCACGATAACCGACCCCCACCAGATCCAGCTTACGCACGAACCCGGTACTGACGCCCGTTACCATATTGTTGATCAAAGCGCGGAAGGTACCCGCCAGCGCATCAGCCGATTTACTGTTATTGCGCGGCGCCAAGTGTACCACTTTTCCATCATTCTGCATCTCTACTTGCGGATGCAAATCCATATTTAACGCGCCATTTTTACCCTTGACGGTCAAGGTCTGCCCTTGCAGGGAGACTTCAACCCCAGTGGGCAGGTTGATGGGCGCTTTAGCTACTCGGGACATGAGACACCTACCCTTATGCGACGTAACACAGTATCTCGCCGCCGTGACCGGCCGCGCGGGCCGCCCGGTCGGTCATCACCCCATGCGAGGTGGAGATAATCGCGACACCCAAACCACCCTGAACCTTGGGCAGCTCATCTTTACTTTTATAAACACGGAGACCCGGTGTGCTTCTGCGCTCGATATGCGCAATGACCGGAGCACCGTTGTAATACTTGAGGGCGATGGTCAACGTGCGCTTGGCGCCTTCTTCGGTGATGGCGTATGCGCTCACATAACCTTCATCGCGCAACACTTTGGCGATGGACTCTTTGACATTCGACGCCGGCATGCTTACGTCCGCCTTTTGCGCCGCTTGGGCGTTGCGGATGCGGGTCAGCATATCGGCGATAGGATCAGTCATACTCATAAATTCATGCCCACCTGTTAATACTTGGCTGTTTCGTTTCTAGCACGCTAGCGAAACGGTTTACCAGCTGGCCTTGACCAGACCCGGGACGTCTCCCCGCATCGCCGCCTCACGCAGCTTATTGCGGCCCAAACCGAACTTGCGGTACACGCCCCGCGAACGGCCGCTGAGCCGGCACCGGCGGCGCAAACGGGTCGGGCTGGCGTCACGCGGCAGCGACTGGAACTGGCGGCGCAAAGTATCGCGCTCTTCCTGACCCAAGTTGGGATCGCGCAGTTTTTCCTTGAGTTCACCACGCTTGACGGCGAAACGCTCAATAGTACGCTCGCGCTTCACTTCCCGCATCAACATAGACAATTTAGCCATAGCCGCTTCCTTAACCCCTGAATGGAAAGCTGAACGCGGTCAACAAGGCGCGTCCTTCTTCATCGGTATTCGCCGTGGTGGTAATGGTGATGTTCATACCACGCAAAGCGTCGATTTTGTCGTAATCGACCTCGGGAAAAATAATCTGCTCCCGCACGCCCATATTGTAACTGCCGCGACCGTCGAAGCCCTTCGCACTCAGACCGCGGAAGTCGCGGATACGCGGGATGGCTACAGAAATGAGACGGTCGAGAAATTCATACATCCGTTCACGGCGCAAAGTCACTTTGCAGCCCACCGGCCAACCTTCGCGGATCTTGAAACCCGCGACCGATTTGCGGGCCTTGGTTACCAAAGGCTTTTGACCGGTGATTTTCACCAGATCGCCCACGGCATTGTCGATGATCTTTTTGTCACCTACCGCCTCACCTACACCCATGTTCACGGTGATCTTGGTGATACGCGGTACTTGCATGACACTGTCATAACCGAACTGGTCCATCAACTTCTTGACCACTTCGTTCCGGTAATACTCTTGTAAACGCGCCATTGTCTGCTACCCGTTACTTTAAACGTCGACGACTTCGCCGTTGGATTTGAAGAAGCGAACCTTCTTGCCATTCTCCAACGCTTTCACCCCGGCCCGGTCGGCCTTGCCGGTAGCGGTATTGAACAGGGCCACATTGGACACGTGGAGAGACGCCTCTTTTTCGATGATGCCGCCGGGCGTGCCCCGCATGGGGTTGCCCTTGGTATGGCGCTTAACCATATTGACGTTCTGCACCACTACCCGGTCATCCTCGCCGACACTCAGCACCGTACCGCGCTTGCCTTTGTCTTTTCCGGCGATAACGACCACGTCGTCACCTTTTTTGATCTTACGCATTGCTAGACCACCTTGGCTTTTTCGTCACACTCGTCTCACAGCACTTCAGGCGCGAGCGAGACGATCTTCATGAATTTTTCGGTTCTGAGCTCACGGGTGACCGGCCCGAAGATACGGGTGCCGATCGGCTGCAGCTGGTTGTTCAGCAACACCGCCGCATTCCCATCGAAGCGGATCAGCGAACCATCGGGACGGCGCACACCCTTGCGGGTCCGCACGACCAGGGCGTTGTACACTTCGCCCTTTTTCACTTTACCGCGGGGAATCGCTTCCTTGATGCTCACCTTGATGACATCGCCCACACCCGCGTAGCGGCGCTTCGATCCACCCAACACTTTAATGCACATCAGACTGCGGGCACCGCTATTGTCGGCTGCGTCCAATATTGATTGCATCTGGATCATTGTCTGTCTCCAACCCTATAAAAAAACTTGTTGCCGATCCCCTCTCCCGCTGGCGGGAAAGGGCCGGGGTGAGGGTATAGATCGAACCCGCTACTTTATTCCGCTACCGCCCGCTCAACCACGCTCACCAACCGCCAGGCCTTGGTTTTGGCCAACGGCCGGCACTGCGTGATGATGACCAGGTCGCCGGCCTTGCACTCATTGTTTTCGTCATGAGCGTGAATCTTGGTGGACCGCCGCACATACTTGCCATACACCGGGTGAGGCACTTTGCGCTCGATCAACACGGTGATGGTTTTGTCCATCTTGTCACTGACTACACGACCGGTGAGGGTGCGCATCTCTTTTTGCTGTTCAGTAGTCATTGCCCTTACCCTGCCTTTTTCGCGTTCAGGACGGTCTTGACGCGCGCGATGTTGCGGCGCACGTTGCGGATCAGATGACCCTTGGAAAGCTGCCCTGATGCCTTCTGCATGCGCAGATTGAATTGCTCGCGCAATAGGGACATCAACTCCGCTTGGAGTTCCACCTCGTTTTTCTGCTTGAGTTCGTTCGCGTTCATCACATCACCGTCCGGGTAATAAAGGCGGTCTTAAGCGGCAATTTCGCGGCCGCAAGCTTGAAGGCTTCACGGGCGATTTCCGGAGTCACGCCTTCCATTTCATACAGCATCCGGCCGGGCTGGATTTCCGCCACCCAATACTCGACGTTGCCCTTACCGCTACCCATACGCACTTCCAATGGCTTTTTGGAAATAGGTTTGTCTGGGAATATCCGAATCCAGATCTTGCCGCCGCGCTTGACATGGCGGGTCATGGCGCGACGCGCCGCTTCGATCTGGCGGGCGGTGATCCGGCCGCGGGCGACGGCTTTCAATCCAAACTGGCCGAAGCTCACTTCATTGCCGGTCTGGGCCAAGCCCCGATTACGGCCTTTGTGTTGCTTACGGTACTTTGTCCTTTTTGGCTGCATCATAACCGCATATCCTCTTAATTAGCAGCGGCCTTGTCGGCGCTCGCTTCGGCAGCCTCGGTAGCTTGGTTGAACACTTCACCCTTGAAGATCCACACCTTCACTCCGACGACGCCGGAAGGCGTGTGCGCTTCGGCGAAACCATAGTCGATATCCGCGCGCAGGGTGTGCAGAGGCACACGGCCTTCGCGATACCACTCGGTACGGGCGATTTCAGCACCACCCAAACGGCCGGCGATATTGACCTTGATGCCTTGAGCGCCGAGCCGCATGGTAGTGGTCACCGCGCGCTTCATGGCGCGGCGGAACATAATGCGGCGCACCAGCTGCTGGGTGATACTTTCCGCGACTAAATGGGCGTCGAGTTCCGGCTTGCGGATCTCTTCCACATTGATGTGCACCGGCACACCCATCATGGCGGAGACTTCTTTACGCAAGGCATCGATATCCTCACCCTTCTTACCGATCACGATGCCGGGACGGGCGCTGTGAATGGTGATACGCGCAGTGCGCGCCGGGCGTTCGATCTGGATGCGACTCACCGAGGCGCTGGCAAGTTTCTTACGCAGAAATT
>JAHFRV010000068.1 GCA_023266095.1 Gammaproteobacteria bacterium
GCGGCGGGCTTACGGCTACCGCGATGAGGAGTATCTCAAGTTGAAAATCATCGCTGCCTTCTTGCCGCCACTACCGAAATTCACGAAAAATGACCCACACTAATCCGCGTAGACCCTATTATTTTAATCACGCTTCTCAAATTCTTTAATTTGCCGCTCAGCCTCTTCAGCGGTGATGCCGTAATTTTTCTGGATAGTACCCAGTAATTGATCACGACGACCAGCAATGATGTCGATCTCATCGTCAGTGATCTCGCCCCATTGCTCTTTAACTTTACCTTTGAATTGTTTCCAGTTGCCTTTCGCTTGGTTCCAGTTCATGTTAAGTACTCCTAATTTTGATTGTTGCTACATTTTAACTTTATAAAATTATCTTTCTAAAATAGATGAACATTATTAGAAGATATACAGCCCTTTTTCATCGTCTATTATTTTTATAATTCGATTAAGGTCTGAGGTAATAAAAATATCTCGGTCTTCAAGGTCAGATTCAGCCGAGGATCTTCCAGAAGTGAATATGTTTAAATAATCTTCGCTAACATCACTTCTCGTCGGAGAGCAATTGTAAGAGTTATCCAACCAGCAAACTTCTCCGCTAATAATATTTATCGGAGATAATTGAACAGAAGTCTTAGTACACATTATATTCGCTCCTATAAAATAATTTATAAGAAGTTATTGACAATCTATTCAGCGCGCAGCATCTTTCTTGATTTCGATATTATTGATTACCGATTTAACCCCTTTAACGCGTGACGCAACAGTTTCGGCGTTTTTAGCTTGCAAAGGAGAATCAACAAATCCGCTCAATTGAACTCGTCCTTTGAATGTCTCGACTTCGATGCTTAAGCCGGGAGTTGTTTTATCAGCCAATAAAGCGCTTTTTACATTTGCCGTAATAACAGTGTCGTCAATAAATTCACCAGTACTTTCGCCAGTTTTCGTCGACGCGCATCCAGCCAAGGCCATAAAAAATGCTAGAAATAAAATGCCGATCGTATTTTTGTACGCTGTATTCATCATATTTCTCCTGAAATTAGTAACTCACATAAGTTAAGAGTTATTCAGAGACGACTAACGTGCACCGTAGTCTCTCGAATTAACTACGCAAATCCTGTTCCAGTCTATTTTATTATTAAAAATCAACAAGAAAGAATAGTCTTGCTGATGCTTAGCTAGCCAGCTATTTGGCTGGACAGAAAATAATTCAATGAATGTTGTAAGTATTGCGTCGCACTTTTTCTCTGGAGTGCAATTAGAAAACACGCATGAAGGCGCGTTTATTTCTGCCCATGAAGGTCTGGAGTTGATAGCTTGTTTGGAAACTAGAAGAACAGGGTAAAAAGAGAATATGTACTATTGAGCTTTGCATAAATTGTAGAAATATCAGCAAATGCGACAGAGCCCACTGATAATGCGACAGAGCTCACTGATCAATTATCGTGGCGATCTTTACGCCGACGGTCCACCGGTCAGCGCTGGTTCATGGGCATGGAGGATCCCGTCACCTTCTAACAACCTGGACTGATGCAGTATGCCTTGTAACGTGGCGGCGTGGTCATCAACGGCGATACGCGACGTTTTTTGATGTTCGTTACGGCCATATCCTCGATCCCCGCACGGCTAGCCTATGGTGGATGCCCGCATTCCGGCACCACCATCGTAGCTATCCATGTAAATGCCGGCATGCTGGCCACCTTGGCAATCCTGCAAGGCGTACATGCCGAGGCATTTCTAGCGGTGCAAGCCTTAGCCTATTGGTGTGTGAAGTCGGCGCGTATTACATTCTTACCAACTGCGCGGCATTCAGCAGGCGGTTAACTTGGTGAGCGAAATGGTCATGGCGCGACGGTGCCTCCTAACCGTCGCGGATTTCGACGCCGCTGGGGCGCTCGTCCCGGCCGGTGTGCCGGCCACGGGTGTTGCCCCGAACCATCCGCTCGCCGCCGCGGTTCGTTGGTGTCCGTCGGCGGGTTTTTTCAGTGGTATTTTTCGCCAGTGCCGTTGCGTCTAGGCCCATTCTAGTTTAACCTTGGCCGCCTTTGCAGGCCCCTGCGGGCCTGTCTTTTGGAGAGGTGTCCGAGCGGTCGAAGGAGCACGCCTGGAAAGTGTGTGTACGCCAAAAGCGTACCGAGGGTTCGAATCCCTCCCTCTCCGCCATTTTCAGTCACATCCAGAGCCGATGCTTCGCACTGCGAGCCTAGCCGCCAGGCGTTCAATACGCGGTGATGTAGGGCATCCCCCGCAAGGGGTGGGCGGCGGGGCCACCGCACGGCTCTCGTCGATAAGCTACTCGCGATTTCCCACCTAATCGTTACATAAGGTGCTGGACAGTGATTGATATCCATGGTTACGAGCGCAGAGTGTGGTGGTAACTTTGCCGGACACCTGAAGGGTTGGTCGTAACGGAAATTCGCTATTGGGCTATGCGCCGGTGGATGTCAGCCATTCAACGCCACGAGGCTTAGTCACCCCATGGTCGTGGTACTGGCTTGGTCGTTTCCTGGCAGTTGTTTCTTCTGTACCGAACGCCACGCCGATCTCACTGCTTTGCCTCGGTCTTACTCTCGCTTTCCGTTCTGGCGGTGCGGTTTGTGTTGAGTGGTCTTACGACAGGCTGGTTACACGGCTGTTTGTTTCAGCCAGAGCGTATCCCATTTCTCGGCGGCGACCGGTGGGCTGAATAGGTAACCCTGCATGATGTCGCATCCCTGTTCCTGAAGGAAAGCGCGTTGCGCCTCAGTCTCTACGCCTTCGGCGACCACTTCCAGCTTGAGTTTGTGGGCCATGGCGATGATGGCCTCGGTGATGGCGGCGGCGTCTGCATTACCGGGAAGATCGATTATGAAAGAGCGGTCGATCTTGACGGTTTGGATGGGGAAACGCCGCAGGTGGCCGAGCGAGGAATAGCCGGTGCCGAAGTCGTCGATGGCGAGCGCGACGCCCATGGCGCGGATATCCGCCAGCAAGGATTCGGAGTGTTTCATATTGCGCATCACGATTTCTTCGGTCAGCTCCAGTTCCAGCCATTCCGGCGCCAGCCCGCTGGTTTCCAGCGCACGCTGCACCACACCTAGCAAGTTATCCTGGCGATACTGCCGATTGGACAGGTTCACCGCCATCTTTATCTCCGGATGCCCACTCTCGGCCCAGGCGCGCGCTTGGGCGCAGGCCGTATGCAGCACCCAATTGCCGATAGGGATGATCAACCCCGTCTCCTCGGCCAACGGCAAAAAATCCATGGGTGAGATCATGCCCAGCTCGGGATGTTGCCAGCGTATCAGCGCCTCTGCGCCGACGATGCGGCCCGAGCTCAGGTCCACGAGGGGCTGGTAGTACACGCGGAACTCTTCCCGCACCATGGCATGGCGCAGGGCGCTCTCCAGGCTAAGGCGCTGCGCATGTTTGGCGTCCATTTTGGGCGAATAGAACTGATAGCCGTTTTTACCTAGCTCCTTGGCGCGATACATGGCCACATCCGCCTGTTTGAGCAAGCTATCCGGGTCGGTGCTGTCCGTGGGGTAGAGGCTGATGCCGACGCTTGCGGTCACGAAAACCTCTTGTCCTTCCAGGTGCAGGGGTTGACCCAGCGAATCGATGATTTTTTGCGTAATGGTGCCGATGTCTTCGGTACGCGCCATGTCGGTGAGCAGGATGACAAACTCATCGCCCCCGAGACGGGCCACCGTATCGCCGCTGCGAGTGCACAGCTTCATGCGTCTTGCCATCTCCTTGAGCAAGTGATCACCGACATTGTGCCCGAGAGTGTCGTTGACCAGCTTGAAGCGATCCAAGTCACAAAACAACACGCCTAGCACACGATTTTGCCAAGGCAGGCGGGCGAGCGCCTGGGCCAGACGGTCTTTGAGCAGGATGCGATTGGGCAATCCCGTCAGCGCATCGTAGTTGGCGAGGAAACTCAGGCGTTCCTCCGTCCGTTTGCGTTCCGAAATGTCCCGAAAATAAACCGAGACACCGTCATTGCCCGGATAACTGTGGGCCTCCAGCCAGAGGCCGGACTGCTCATCGAAGCCTTCGGCGGTGTGGGGCGTCTTTTGGTTCATCGCCTTGAGCAGGGCTTCGTGAAACCAGGGGGCCAGGTGGGGGAGACGCTCCAAGAGATTCTGATCCAGGACATCATTGCGTAGGGCATGCAGCAGGTGCTCCGCCTCCTTGTTGATATAAGTGACCCGCCAATCGTTGCTCACCGCGAAGAATGCATCGCTGATGCTCTCCAGAATATCGGTGATGCGCCGATTCGAGTCTTGTAGTCGCCGTTCCGCGGCGAGCCGGTCTTGTTCAGCCTGATGCAGACGCATCGCATGTCGCAAGCTGTGGGACAGGCTCTCCGGCGTAATCTTGCCTTTGGGCAGATAATCATTGGCGCCCGCTTGCATCATCTCCACCGCGAGACGCTCGTCGCCGTGGCCGGTGAGCATGACGATGGGCGTGCCGACGCCCGCCGCCCGTGCCGCGCGCAAGACCGACAAACCATCGCTGTCAGGCAGGAGATAATCGAGAAAGGCGCAGCTGAAAGTCTGTTCCTGCAACAATCGCAGGCCGGTCTTGCCGTTCGGGGCTTCTTCCATCTCGGCGTTGATGCCGCTGGATTTGATGGCGCGACGGACCGTCATGCGGTCCACGTCGTCGTCGTCAATAATCAGTATGCGCAGGGTGTCGGTCATGGGTCATGGCATTTCGATCAGGTTCCAGTAAAGATTCAGCGTGCTGATCGCCTCCATGAACTTGTCCGGCTCCACGGGTTTCAGGATGTAACCGGCCACATTGAGATTGTAGGCCGCGATTTTGTCGCGTTCCTCGTTGGAGGTGGTGAGCACCACCACGCTGATGTCCCGCAATTCGGGATCGGCGCGCAGTTCGCGAAGGAACTCCATGCCATTCATGCGCGGCATGTTGATGTCCAGTAGGATGATGCGCGGCTTGGGGATGATCTTGGTCGCGCCGCCCGTGCCGCGTAACATATCCAAGGCCACCAGGCCGTTTTCCGCATGGTACAACGGGTTGCTGATATTGGCCTTTTTGAACGCCCGTTTGACATTCATGGCGTCGACATCATCATCTTCCACTAAAAGTACATTCACTGATTTTCCCTTCATGCTGCTGCCCTCTGCTCTGTTTGCTTCGGCCATGTGAACCTAAAGATTGAGCCCTTGCCTTCGGCCGATTCCAAGGTGATATGGCCCCCTTGCTCCTCCACGATCTTCTTCACCAGGGTCAGTCCGATACCGGTACTTTCCACCTTGTCGCGGGCCGCCAGGGTCTGGAAGATGATGAAAACTTTTTCATGGAATTCGGGCGCGATGCCGGGACCGTCGTCGGCGACCGCGAACTCGTAGTAATCTCCTGCATCGCGCACCGTGACCTCGGCGCGCCCGTCGTCGCGGCTGCGGTATTTGATGGCATTGCTGAGCAGATTGCCGAAGACTTGGCCGAGGCGGACCCGCGACGTCGTCAAACGCGGCATATCGGGGGCGACCGTGATGGTGTAGCCCGGCGGTACCGGCAGACCGTCAGTAATCTCTTTGAGTAAGGCGTGGGTCTCGACATTCTCCAGCTGCACGGCCGTGCGGCCGATGCGCGAATAGTCCAGGATGCCGTTGATCAGTCCCTCCATGCGCTGCACGCGTCCGCGCAGCAGATCCATTTGTTTGCGGGTGTCCGCCGCGATGCCCTCACCCAAATCTTCCTCTATCCACTGCGAGAGGTTGGCGATTGCGCGCAGCGGCGCTTTGAGATCGTGCGACACCACATAGGCGAATTGGTCGAGCTCTTTGTTGATGCGTTCGAGATCGGCGCTTCTCTCCACAAGGGCTTGTTCGGCCCGCTTGCGTTCGCTGATGTCCTGGGCCACGAACACCAGCCCCTGGACTGTGCCGTCGGCATCTCGCAATACCGCCACGGAGAACAACATCGGTAGGTCTCTGCCGTCTTTCGCGCGGTAGGCCGTTTCCGCGTTTTCCTCAATAGCGAGCGCCCCGAATTGCGCGGCTTTAAAACCGGGCAGAAAATCATCATGGATGACATCGCCCGCGGGCTGGCCGATGAGTTCCTCTGCTTGGTAGCCCAGCAGCTTCAGGGTCGCGTCATTGACGTTGGCGATCATCCCATCATTGTCGACGACGATTAATGTGTCGCGCATGGAGCGGATAATGTTGTCCAGATAGGACTTGGATACGGTAGTGCTGTTCAATACGGTCACCATCTCATTGAACGCTTGCGCGACGACGCCCAGTTCATCCTTGCCGTCAACGGAGATTTTCTTCCGTAAGCCGCCCTTCATGACGCCGAGTATCGCGTCCTTGAGACGCAGGATGCGGCGTACCGCGTAGGCGGTTAACACCGCAACGACGCCGATAGCAATGATGAAGGTGGCTACGTTGGTCTGGATCATGGTGCGACCGGCGGCGAGGTTCTGCGTCATGTCCTGGCTTAGGCCAAGGTAATAGTTGGTGTCGCCTAGGGCGCGAAAGTCGCTGAGATAGCGCTTGCCGCCGATGTCGCCCTGGAAGTCGAAATGGGGGCCGATCAAGTCGTGGGGTATGGCCCAGGGCGAGGCGGTACTGGCAAGGAAGCGGTCCTCCTGGGTGAGGGTGAGTTCAAAGGAGGATCCGAAGAACTGTTTCTGACGTGAGAGAAACCGTGAGTCAAGATGCGTTTCAAACACGATGGCGCCCACTACCGTTTCCACGTCTAGGATGGGGCCGGCGACGATCAGATGCAGTGTCTTGCCGTCGTAATAAAGCTGTTTTTGAGTCATGCGGCCCAGTTCGGAATCGCGTTGCCCGGAATTAATGGGGGCGTGATTTAAGATGGGGGCCAACAAGTTCAGGTAGGGAACCGCACGCCCCGCGGCCGCCGCCTCGGTGCCCAGCACGATGGTGCCATCGTGCGCCACCATAACAGCCGCATCAGCCTGCGATAAGCGCTTGGCCTTGGCGAGGAACTCCCCGCCAAAGGCGTAATCCTGCATTTGCGCGGCGAACCAGCCGTCATACAAAGAGCGGTCGGATACCGTCATTTTCATCACCGCGTCGAGGGTATCCACCTGGTGGTGGTAAATTTCCACCATGACATCGCTCAAGGTGTCCAGATGATGTCCCTGGCGTTCGTCGCTATCGTCCAAGAACTTTTGGGTAACCAGAACCCCACTTAGGAGCAACACCAGACTGAGCGCCGCCACCGGTAACAGGAATAGCTTGACCTGCAGGCCCCAGGTCCGCCCAGATCGCGGCAGGGTCTGGCCGGTTGTATCCGGTGACCTGGTTGGCGTTTGCACTTCTAACACGGCGGACATCGCGGGTTCTTATCCTGGGTGTTATTTAAAGTTTTTCTTGGCGGCGTCGGAGCGGAGATAGTCGACGAGCTTCTTCACATCACCGCTGGGCTCGCCTATCGTCACTAACGCAATCGGGCGGGAGATCGCGGCCGGGTTTTCGGTTTCAGCCTTCTTGGTATTGTTAGCATCCTGATTGAAGAAGAACTCGCTGACGGCGCCGATCGATCCTTTGTATTTGGATACTTCATTAATGGCGTCGCGTTGTGTTTTGATCTCTACCGCCTCGGCGGTGTATTCGGCACCTCCCATGACGATCCGGCTGAACATCGAACGTGTGGCGTCGCTCGGCAATTCGGTGACGACGCGTATGGGTAGATCGGCACCGCCCACTTCCTTCCAGTTTTTTATCTTTCCGGTGTTGATGTCGGTGAGTTGTTTCCAGCTCAGGCGCGTGACGGGATTATCTTTATGCAGGATGGGTACGACCACATCGCGCATGATCTCGTAGTATTTCAGATTGGCTGGGATCTGCACTGTCTTGCCGGACTCTTCAGTCTCCTTCTTGGCCGCCTCGATGGCCTTCTCCAGGGTTTCGGCCACGCTGCATAGCTGTACCTTGCCCTCGGCCAGGCCGAGCAGCCCCTTGCCCGTGTTCATGCCGAGCACCTTGATTTCAACCCCTGTCGCCTCTTTGATCGCGGAGGCGGCGGGCTCCAGAATGCGCTTTTGCGCCACGGTGGCGCCCCATATCTCCACGGAGTCCGCATGGGCGGCGGCGCTGAAAAACAGCAACAGGCCAGCTGCCGTGCCTGCCAGCGAGTGTGCCAATTTTCCAGATGACCAACGTCTCTGAGTGTTCATACAGCTTTTGCCTCCTGTAGTGTCTTCGGCCATGTAAATCGAAAGATTGAGCCCTTGCCTTCGGCCGATTCCAAGGTGATATGGCCCCCTTGCTCCTCCACGATCTTCTTCACCAGGGTCAGTCCGATACCGGTACTTTCCACCTTGTCGCGGGCCGCCAGGGTCTGGAAGATGATGAAAACTTTTTCATGGAATTCGGGCGCGATGCCGGGACCGTCGTCGGCGACCGCGAACTCGTAGTAATCTCCTGCATCGCGCACCGTGACCTCGGCGCGCCCGTCGTCGCGGCTGCGGTATTTGATGGCATTGCTGAGCAGATTGCCGAAGACTTGGCCGAGGCGGACCCGCGACGTCGTCAAACGCGGCATATCGGGGGCGACCGTGATGGTGTAGCCCGGCGGTACCGGCAGACCGTCAGTAATCTCTTTGAGTAAGGCGTGGGTCTCGACATTCTCCAGCTGCACGGCCGTGCGGCCGATGCGCGAATAGTCCAGGATGCCGTTGATCAGTCCCTCCATGCGCTGCACGCGTCCGCGCAGCAGATCCATTTGTTTGCGGGTGTCCGCCGCGATGCCCTCACCCAAATCTTCCTCTATCCACTGCGAGAGGTTGGCGATTGCGCGCAGCGGCGCTTTGAGATCGTGCGACACCACATAGGCGAATTGGTCCAGCTCTTTGTTGGTGCGCTCCAGGGCTTCCGCCCGGTGCTGTAACTCATCGGCTGCGCGTTTGGTCTCGGTGATGTCCTGAGCGACCAGCACCAGCCCATTAATGTGCTCGCTGTCGGTCTTGAGTACGGCGACGGAGAACAGCACGGGGATTAGCCGGCCGTCCTTGCTGCGGTAGTATGTTTCCGCGTTGCCCTCTACAGAGAATGGGGCATAATCCGCGGCGCGGAAGCTCGGCAGGAAGTCGTCTTGCACGACCAGCCCAGCGTTCTGGCCCAACAACTCCTCTGCCGTGTATCCCAGCAGGGTCAACGTAGCGTGGTTCACGCGGACGATGCGCCCCTCGGCGTCAAGGACGATCAGGCTGTCCAGCATCGAGCCGATGATATTGTCCACATACGCCCTGGACACCGTGGTCGAGCTCAGCGAGTCCGCCATCTTGTTGAAGCTGCGGGCCAGGATACCCACCTCGTCCGTGGAGGAGTTGGCAACACGCACCTCCAGGTTGCCATTACCCAGCGCAACCGCTGCATCCTTGAGCGCGACGATGGGTCGCGACAGGGTGCGCGCTATGAGCATGCCCAGGCCGATGGCGGCGATAAAGGACAGCGCACTGAATACGCCGATGAGGAGCAGTGAGCGCTGAAAGGCGGCATCCACCTCGGCATATTTATCCACCATCTCGTCGGCTTCGTGTTCCAGCGCCGTGTCGATGCTGTCGAGAAAGACCTGTTCCGCTGCTTCCATGCGCGTCCTGGCCACCTCTATACCGTGGCCGCCGGTTGCATGGTCATGTCGGGTGGTGATGGCCTCGAGGCTGCGTGCCTTGAGTGCGGCCTCCGCCTGTTTGACCTTTTCGACGTAACCCATCTCGTCCGGGAAGGCGCGGCGCACCTCTTGTTCATACTGGGCCATTGCCCGCTCAAAAGGGGCGATGGCCTCGTCATTCAGCTCTTCATGTTCCGATGTGTCCTGGGGCTGCTTGTCATGACCGTGTTCATCCTGATGGTTTTCCGCTTCCGCTTGGAGAAACAGGATCTCGGCGGTGGAGGCCATGACGCGGGCGCCGTAGTAGCGCGTTTCTTCAAGCTTATTGATAGTAGGAACAGCGTCTTTAAGTACGCTGTCGAACCTGTCTTTCGTGTGGAGCGCGTCCCTGGCGCCCACGCCGCCGACGACCACCGTCAAGCAGGCGATCAGGATATATCCCAAGGTCAATTTGGGAGCGAGTCTCATGGCGATAAAACAACTGAACAAATCATGTCATCTCCCTCTCATGGCGCAGAGCGATCCATCGGGTACCGCTGCCATAGCGGGTTAACGGCTGGGATAATGAAAACGTTTAGCCGCCCTGGAGTGGGCGGGGCCTGAGAAAGAGGAGAAGTGGGGCGGGGTGATTATCCACGCTGCGTCCAGGCGCTGCGCGGTGGGCAGGCGAATGAAGGGAATAACAATTTCGTGTTGATTGAGTTAGAGAATGGCGGCGTCGGCGCCTCGCGCGCGAAGAGCATCGTGACGGCGCGGCCAATGTCCCGTTGTCGCCGACAGTAATGAGCGCCACCTGGTCCTCTAATTTGGCGCTGTCGCACAAACGGCACCCTGCTCGCGGGTTCAGGCCCCCTCTTGGACCGATATCCCGGCTGTGTTCCTGGTGCTGGGGCGGGAATTGCTGTTTCTGCTTGGCCATGACGATCTCCTTTGGTGGATTAGCTGGTTCACGATACGATGCCAGCGCCATGCAGCCGCTTAAACTGTCGACTGTCCGGTGACAGTGGGCGCGGCTCAGTGGCGGAGGTGGCCGCCGGCCGTCCACTCCCTTATTTACTGCACGATCATAGGAGGCGGAACATCATGCGGGGTGTCTTTCTGGATCGAGACGCACTCGACAACGGCGACATCGATATCACGCCCTTGGCCGAAACGCTGCCCGACTGGGTGTTTCACGGCCTTACGCGCGACGTAGATGTCGGCGAGCGCATCGCCGAGGCCGAGGTGGTGATTAGCAACAAGGCCATGCTCGATTCGGCGGCGCTCGCGCGCGCGCCCAAGCTGCGGCTCATCTGCATCGCGGCGACCGGTACCAACAACGTCGATCTCGCGGCCGCGCAGCGACGCGGTATCGAGGTCTGCAATGTGCGCAGTTACGCCACGGCGTCGGTGGTCGAGCATGTCTTCGCGCTGATCCTGAGTCTGCGCCGGCAGTTGCCGGCCTATCGCGACACCGTGCGCGCGGGGCACTGGCAGCGGAGCCCGCAGTTCGCGATGCTCGATTTTCCTATCGCTGAACTACACGGCAGCACACTCGGCATCGTCGGTTACGGCGAACTCGGCCGGGCCGTGGCGCGCGTTGGCGAAGCGTTCGGCATGCGTATTCTCGTCGCCGCGCGTGCCGGTGGTTCTGCGGAGAACGGGCGCCTGCCGCTGCGCGTGCTGCTGCAGCAGGTCGACGTGTTGAGTCTGCATTTGCCGCTCAACCCGCGGACCACCGACCTCATCGGTGCCGAGGAACTCGCACTCATGAAATCGGCTGCGCTGCTGATCAACACCGCGCGCGGCGGCATCGTCGATGAACCGGCGCTGGCGGAGGCTTTGCGCGCGGGCCGGCTCGGCGGCGCCGGCGTCGATGTGCTCTCCAGCGAGCCGCCGGTCGCGGGGAATCCGCTGCTCGCGCCGGACATTCCCAATCTCATCGTCACACCGCACATCGCCTGGGCCAGTCGTGAGGCGCGGCAACGGCTGGTGCAGGAAATCGCTGCCAATATCCGGGCCTTTCTCGCTGGGGAGATACGCAATCGGGTGGTGTGATTTATTGAGGTAACAACTCGGCGGAGCCGGGGACTTATCGAGGATGTAAGCTTTGTTGCTCAGCGCTGCGATCCCTCTCTCAACTTCCCCCTGTTAGGGGAAGCAGTGATCTTGCGGTGGATTGGATTGCCTGCTTAATGGCTGGATGTGTTTAGCCGGCGGCGTACTCATTTTCCAAAGCGTATTAACTTGCGGGCCTTTTCCGATGTGCTGCTGACATATTGGGCGAGATCGGCGCTCAGCAACACGCCGGTTTCCTCGTCGTGGCGGGTAACGGCGAGGGACCAGCTGTTGTGGTAGTGCAGCATCACGCCGTAGGCTAGATCATCGGCGCCGGCGCGGTCGCTGTAGCTGGTGATGAGCGAGAGACCAAGGGCGTTTTCGAGTTCACCCGCGGCGCTCCAGCGCCAGCGGTTGTAGCCGACGAGTTCGACGAACACGGTGGGCTCGAATTGATTGCCGTCCGCCGCGCCGCCGAGATACTCGAAACCTACGTTGGGATGGAAGACGATCCACTGCGCGCTGGGCGGAGTGAGAAATCCCAGGGGATTGCCCGCCGCGTCCCGCGGCCGAGGGTCGTGTTTGTTGAGCCACAGGCCGTTGATGACCAGTTCCCAGGGATATTGAAAGAGGGCTTCGTCGAAATAGGCGTCCCATTGTTTGTCCCGCTTGAGCGCTTCGCGATAATTCATGTCGATGATCGGCGCAGCGTAATAGGTCAGGACGCGTTCTATCAGGTGCGCGTCACGCACGATTTGCTGGCTCGTCGCATAGGTGTCGGCGCACAAGGCGCTATCCCGTTCAACGCAGCCCTCGTCGAGAAAACCTCGATGCAAGGAGATGTCGATGTGCGGCGCGGGCTCGGGCAGTTGCGTGAAGCCGCCGCTGTTGGGATCGAATTTCCAGTAGACGGGACGATGCAAGCCTTCTCCTTCGCCACCGGCGGCGACGTGGTCACGTGCAGTGAACAAGGCGTCTTGCAGGGTGCGCAGACGTGAGCCGCCGGCGGTCGCTACGCTGGCGGGCAAGGCGGCGATTTGTGTTTCTATCGCCGCGTTGATTTTGTCCAAGGTTTGCAATGTCGCGATGCCGCGTTCCACGTCGCTGACGCCGGGGCTGTGCGGCGCGCGGCCATCGGGCAAGCCGCTGACGATCTCGCGGGTGAGGTCGGCTTTATCCAGTCTGCCGCCGAGGCAGTCTCGCTGTTCCAAGGCATTGAGGCGGTCACGCGGCGCCACCGTGGTGGCGATGGGCGGCGCGTCGATGGCGGCGCAGTCATCGTCTTGCGCCTGGGCGGCGATGGGCAGTAGCCACAACAATAAGATGAACGCGCGGAAGGGGGTGGCAGGCATGGCGGCTTTCCTCAAATGTCACTCTGAACCAGTTCCTGGAATTTACGGAAGCAAGTGATGATTTCCTTCCAGCTCGCCTGTTCGTTGGGCCACAGCTGTTTAAGTTTGGTGCTCAAGCTCTGGAACTGGGCGAGCGGGGTGCTGGCCTCGTATTGGGCGATGGCGCTGGCGGCACTGGTCTCGTCGATGAGATTGTTCCAGGTCAGGGCGCGAAACAGCGCGATGTGCACTTTGGGATTCTTCAAATAGTGGGCGAAATCATGGACGTTTTTCGCCCCGATGGCATTGATGACCAGATTCTGGAAACGCTGTTCGTGGCGGGTCGCGAGATCCGGCCAGTCGTCGACCGGTTTGAACTGTTTGGGCACCGGTATCGGATCCCATTCGTGGCGGGCGTTGAGAAAATAATCGCAGATGCCCTTACTCGGATCGATGCAGGCACGGACCTTGGAAGTATAGACGTCGGCGCCGGTTTCCAGCACCCGGCTGACATTGGCGATCATCGCTATCACGCGGGGCCGGGTGACGCTGGACGGTAAGCTGCCGCCGCTGTACATGGCATGCAGGGTGTCGTGGGTCACCGCGGTGCCGAGCGAGTGGGCGATGATCGACCAGTTGATGGTTTCGTTCTCGGGCTGGGCGGCGAGCGTTTGTAAAATCTGTTTTTGCACCGAGGTGCGGATTTGCTCGGCGATTTGCGGAATGAAGCGATAGAGCAACACGTCCAGGACATGGGTGGCGAGGAAATTTTCCTTGCCGGCTTCCGCTGAATAGGTGGTGAGTAGTTTCACCGCCGGGGCGTCGAGCCCGCTCTGGGCCAGGGCACTCAGCACGGTTTGGGCGTTCTGCGCCCACGCCTTGCGGCGGGCGTCGAATTTATCGTTGTAATTGATCTCGCAAAAACTGAAATTAGTGTCGAAGGGGACCAGCAGGCTGAGGCCGGGGTAACGCGCGTAGCTGCTGCGGATGATTTGCTGGATGTCCTGCGACCAGCCGGGCTGGGTGTCGCCCATGCCGTGCACGAGAAACAGGATGTGTTTGGCCACGTTTTCCCCTCCCTGAGTTTTTTATGTTTTATGCCGGGCGGCCGTCGTTGCCGGCGGTGATCGCGAACCTAGTGTGCACTACCGGTTTGACCGGGTAAAGCCGGCCGCGAGGCCGCTTGCGTGCTCGCCTACCCTATGCTCGACGCGAGGGGGGTTTGGGCCGGAGGGAGTGGCCCGGTCGGATTAGACAGGGAGGAGCAGCCCAGTCGCGGATGCTTTCCGGGACTGGGCGCCATGACAAACTGTGAGTTTAGTTGGATAGGTAATCGGACAAGGCGTGTACCAGCTCGCCGCAGCGGTTCACCGTGTCGGGGTCGGCCTTTTTCTTGTCGATCAGCTCGCCGTCTTTGCCGTACTGGCAGGTGACGGGCTGGTCCTGACGCGTGTCGTTGCTGATGGTGAATATCTGTTTGCCGGGGCTGTATTCCGCGTTGAATTGACCGCCGACGTAATAGTTGTATTGCGCCTTGCTGCTCATATAGAGCACGCGCGGGTGTTTGGTGAGTTTCCTCACGGTCTTGATGACGTCTTCAGGCGGCAGCGGTAATAGTTTTGCCGCGATCTGGGTGTCGCTGGGGGTAGCCGCCGTGGCGGCCGGCGCGGCTGGTGCTTCAGTGGCCGGTGCGGCGGCGGCAGTGGCGGCGGGCGCCGTGTCCGCCACGGGTGCGGCGGCAACCGGGGCCGATTCGGCCGGGCTGACGACGACTGCGCTGGCGGTGGGCACGGCGGGGTCAGTGGATGCCGGGGCGGCGGGTTCCGCGGCGGCAGTGGTCGCCATTGCTTCCGTGGCGGCCGCCTTGGCCGGTAGCGCGGGTGAACTGGCGGGCGCCCGGC
>JAHFRV010000097.1 GCA_023266095.1 Gammaproteobacteria bacterium
ACAAATAGTCCGCGTACTGCTTGGAATCGGCATACCACGTCGAGGTCCAATCTTTGACGATCCCCAGACGTATACCCGTTGGATTTACCTTTTGACCCATTACCGCCTCGCTTTACTTATCACCGACCACCACAGAGATGTGGCAGGTCCGCTTGAGGATCCGATTCGCCCGGCCTTTGGCCCGTGCGCGGATACGTTTTTGACTGGGGCCTTCGTCAACGAAGACCTTGGTGACCTTGAGTTCATCAACGTCGGCGCCTTCATTGTGCTCGGCATTGGCAATCGCCGATTCCAGCACCTTTTTGAAAATACCCGCGGCCTTCTTGGGGCTGAACGCCAAAAGATTCAAGGCGCGATCAACGGGCATACCACGCACCTGGTCGGCGACCAGACGGCCTTTTTGGGCCGAGAGGCGGGCATAGCGTAATTTTGCGGCTGCTTCCATCTCTATCGTCCCCGTTACTTCGCTTTTTTCGCGCCGGCATGACCACGGAAGGTGCGCGTTACCGCGAACTCGCCGAGCTTATGGCCGACCATGTTTTCACTGATCAAAATCGGTATGTGCTGCTTGCCGTTGTGGATGGCCAGCGTCAAACCGATCATCTGCGGCAGCACGGTGGAACGCCGTGACCACGTTTTGATGGGTTTTCTGCTGTTCGTCGCCGCAGCCTCCTCCACTTTTTTAGCCAAGTGGAGATCAATGAATGGACCTTTTTTAACTGAACGTGGCACTGGAAGTCTCCCAAGCCTGAATAAAAATCTTCATTACTTACCGCGGCGCCGCAGAATCATTCCGTCGGTACGCTTATTGCCGCGCGTCTTGTAACCCTTGGTCGGCATACCCCACGGACTCACCGGATGACGGCCGCCCTTGGTACGCCCTTCACCACCACCGTGCGGGTGATCCACCGGATTCATGGCGGTACCACGCACCGTCGGACGCACACCGCGCCAGCGTTTGGCACCGGCCTTGCCCAGGGAGCGCAGATTATGCTGGGTATTGCCCGCTTCGCCAATAGTGGCTTTGCATTCCACGTGTACTTTGCGCATTTCACCGGAGCGCAAACGCACAGTAGCATAAGCACCTTCCTTCGCCATCAGCTGCACACCGGCGCCGGCGCTGCGCGCCAACTGCGCGCCACGACCCGGCTTCATCTCCAGGCAATGGATGGTGGTACCCACCGGGATGTTGCGCAGCGGCAGGCAATTACCGGCTTTGATCGGCGCATCCACCGCACTGATCAGCTTGGCACCCGCCTCGACACCCTTGGGCGCGATAATATAGCGGCGTTCGCCGTCGGCGTACAGCAGTAATGCAATATGGGCACTGCGATTCGGATCGTATTCCAGACGCTCGACCACGCCGGGTATCCCCAGCTTGTCGCGGCGGAAGTCCACCACACGATAATGCTGCTTATGACCGCCGCCCTGGTGGCGTACGGTAACCCGGCCCAGGTTGTTGCGGCCGCCGTTCTTATTCAAACGTTCGACCAGCGCCTCGTGGGGCCCGCCTTTGTGCAACTTCGGCTCCACCACTTTGACTACAAAGCGGCGGCCCGGGGAAGTTGGCTTCACTTTAACCAGTGCCATCGATTACATCCTTCTATTCAGCCAGCGCGGGAGGACTTACGGGGCACCCGCAAATTCAATATCGAAACCCGGCTTCAATTTAACGTAAGCCTTTTTACTGTGGGAGCGGCGACCGAGCATCTGGCCAAAGCGCTTCACTTTGCCCTTGCTATTCACCACACGAACTTGATCGACTTCGACGCCGAACAAATGCTCAACCGCTTTCTTGATCTCGTCCTTGCTGGCATCGCGCACCACCTTGAACACGAACTGGCGATCCTTATCGGCGACCAGCGTGCTTTTTTCCGAGACGTGAGGCGCCAGCAGCACCCTCATCAAACGTTCATTGCTCATGCCAGGCTCTCCCCGATTTGCTTGGCGGCGCCGGCGGTGAGCAGCACCTTGTCAAACTTGATCAAACACACCGGATCGATCTCCAGCACATTGCGCACTTCGACCTTGTGCAGATTGCGCGCGGCCAAGTACAACGCCTCGCTGGCGTCATCGGCCACGATCAACACATTGTCCATACCCAGAGCCTTCAGCTTCGCGACCAGATCACGGGTCTTGGGTTGTTCGAGACTCAAGTCCGACACCACCACCAAGCGGTCCTGACGCACCAGCTCGGAAAAAATCGAACGTAAAGCAACCTTGTAGGACTTCTTGTTGACCTTTTGCGAATAATCGGCCGTCACCGCGGCGAATACCTTGCCACCGCCGCGCCACAACGGGCTGCGGATGGTGCCGGCGCGGGCGCGACCCGTACCTTTTTGCTTGAAGGGTTTGGCACCGCCGCCACTTACGGCGGCGCGGGTCTTCTGGGCATGCGTGCCGGCACGGGCACCGGCGAGATACGCCGTCACCACTTGATGCACGAGGTTTTCATTGAACTCACGTCCAAACACCGCCTCGGGCACCGCGACGCTGCCGGCACTGACGCCGGCCGCGTTGAGTATGCTGAGTTCCATCACTTGTCTCCTCTCGCCGCGAACTTCACCGACGCACGCACGATCACATCTCGGCCTTCCGACCCGGGCACCGCGCCCTTGATCAGCAGCAGGTTACGTTCGGCATCGACCCGCACCACTTCCAGATTCTGCTGGGTGCGCTGAACATTACCCAGATGGCCGGCCATTTTCTTGCCGACGAACACCCGTCCCGGGGTCTGGCGCTGACCGATAGAACCCGGCGCGCGATGCGACAGCGAGTTACCGTGAGTCGCATCGCCCATGGTGAAGTGATGACGCTTGACGGTACCGGCGAAGCCTTTACCGAGCGACACGCCGGTCACGTCGACTTTTTGTCCGGCCTGAAAAATATCCACCTTGAGTTCGCTGCCCGGCGCCAGATCGGCACCCTCGCCTTCACCCAAACGGAACTCCCACAAACCACGACCCGCATTGACCCCGGCCTTGGCGAAATGTCCGGCCATGGCTTTGGTCACCCGCGACGGACGGCGCGTGCCCACGGTGATCTGCACCGCCGCGTAGCCGTCGGTCTCCGCGCTCTTCACTTGCGTGACGCGATTCGGCTCGACCTCGACCACGGTCACCGGAATGCTCACCCCGTCTTCAGTGAAGATACGGGTCATTCCGCATTTGCGCCCAACTAGTCCGATTGCCATATCTAAACTCCAGTAGCAAGTCTCAAGTAGCAGGTTTCAAGTCAAAGAAGATTCTTCGTATTTATAGGGGCGCGTCGCGCCCCGACCTTGCTACTTGCTACTTCTTATTAATGCAACTTAATCTGCACATCCACGCCGGCGGCCAGATCCAACTTCATCAAGGCATCCACGGTTTTGTCCGTGGGGTCGACGATATCCATCAGCCGCTTGTGAGTGCGGATCTCATACTGATCGCGCGCGTCTTTATCGACGTGCGGCGAAATCAAGATGGTGAAGCGCTCCTTTTTCGACGGCAGCGGAATCGGGCCGCGGACCTGGGCGCCGGTGCGCTTGGCCGTTTCCACGATTTCGCGCGCCGAGCGGTCGATCAAGCGGTGATCGAACGCTTTCAAGCGGATACGTATTTTTTGATTGGCCATTATATTTTACTCAACAATCTTAGAGACGACGCCGGCGCCGACGGTACGGCCGCCTTCGCGGATGGCGAAGCGCAGGCCTTCTTCCATCGCGATCGGCGCGATCAGGTTGACTTTCATCCGCACGTTGT
>JAHFRV010000098.1 GCA_023266095.1 Gammaproteobacteria bacterium
TCGGCTACCGTCACCTTTACGGCACCGGCTTCGAATGGCGGATCGGCGATCACCGGGTACATCGTAACTTCGAGTCCGGCAGGCGGCTGGGACAGCAACGCGTGGACGACCGGCTTGAGCCATGTCATCAACGGCCTGACCAACGGCACGGCTTACACCTTCACGGTGACGGCGGCCAATGCGGCGGGCGCCAGCGCGGCATCGTTAGCCTCCAACAGTGTAATTCCGACAGGGACAGTATCTGGCGCACCGACTATCGGTGCCGCCACAGGCGGCAATGCATCGGCTACCGTCACCTTTACCGCACCGGCTTCGAATGGCGGATATGCGATCACCGGGTACACCGTGACTTCCAGTCCCGGAGGCTTGACCGCTACCGGCACAGCCAGCCCGATTACGGTCACTGGCCTGACCGCCAGCACGGCTTACACCTTCACGGTGACGGCGACCAATGCGGCGGGCACCAGTGCGGCATCGTTAGCCTCCAACAGTGTAATTCCGACAGGGATAGTACCTGGCGCACCGACCATCGGTGCCGCCACAGGCGGCAATGCATCGGCTACCGTCACCTTTACGGCGCCGGCTTCGAATGGCGGATATGCGATCACCGGGTACACCGTGACCTCGAGTCCGGCAGGCGGCTTGGACAGCAATGCGGGCATGACCGGCTTGAGCCATGTCATCACCGGATTGACCAACGGCACGGCTTACACCTTCACGGTGACGGCGACCAATGCGGCAGGCACCAGTGCGGTATCGTTAGCCTCCAACAGTGTAATTCCAGCAGTGACAGTACCTGGCGCACCGACCATCGGCACCGCCACAGGCGGCAATGCATCGGCTACCGTCACCTTTGCGGCGCCGGCTTCGAATGGTGGATCGGCGATCACCGGGTACACCGTGACCTCGAGTCCGGCAGGTGGTTTGGACAGCAATGCGGGCACGGCCGGCTTGAGCCATATCATCACCGGATTGACCAACGGCACGGCTTACACCTTCACAGTGACGGCAACCAATGCGGCGGGCACCAGTGCGGCATCGTTAGCCTCTAACGGCGTAATTCCAGCAGCGACATTACCTGGCGCACCGACCATCGGCACCGCCACAGCAGGAAATACGTCGGCTACCGTCACCTTTACGGCGCCGGCTTCGAATGGCGGATCGCCGATCACCGGGTACACCGTGACATCGAGTCCTGGCGGCTTGACTGCTACTGGCATAGTCAGCCCGATTGCGGTCACCGGCCTGACCAACGGCACGGTTTACACCTTCACGGTGACGGCGGCCAATGCGGTGGGCGCCAGCACCCCATCATTAGCTTCCAACAGCGTGACGCCTGCGGCATTACCTGGCGCACCGACCATCGGTGCCGCCACAGCGGGAAATACATCGGCTACCGTCACCTTTACCGCACCGGCTTCGAATGGTGGTTCGGCGATCACGTCATACTACGCTATTTCCAATGCTGGCCATGTCGGTAATGGCACAGCCAGCCCGATTACGGTCACCGGCCTGACCAACGGCACGGCTTACACCTTCACGGTGACGGCGCGCAATGCGGCGGGCGCCAGTGCGGCATCATTAGTCTCAAACAGTGTAACTCCCATCAATATCCCGCCAACAATTTCTATTACCGCACAGGCTCCTGCCTATGTCGCGCCCGCTACTATTACTTTGGCAGCGACTGCAACTGATGACTCAGGTATTGCTAGAGTTGAATTTTACGATGGTGCAACAAAAATCGGTGAGATGATTCCTCCACCTTTTACCAAAACTTTGAATGTTCCAATGAACTTAAATTATGTGACGGCAGGGAGCTACAGCTACTCCGCCAAGGCATACGACAATCAGGGCGTAATTACTACCTCGACGCCAGTTGGTGTCACGATAGCCATACCTTCGTCGCAAATCGCAGTGGTGAACGGCACGCAAACGCGTACCTCCAGCTTTAGCTACGATCCAGTAACCGGTTCTTTGACCAAAGAAATTATTGAGCCGAACAATTCGCAATTGTGCCTGGTCACCGAATATGCTTACGACCCATTTGGCAATAGAACCTCCGCCACCACCCGCAACTGCAACGGCAGCGCGGGAGAAACTGTAGCCCCTGCATTAGGCTCGGATGGCGTGATCGCGACGCGTACCAGCAGAAGCACCTACGATGCCAAAGGTCAATTCGCTATCAACACCACCAATGCCATCATAGGCCACACCGAAACCCTTACCTATGATGCGCGTTTTGGCGGTGTCACCAGCATCCTCGGTCCCAATCTCCTCAATACCAGTTGGAGTTACGATACCTTCGGCCGCAAGACGATTGAAACCCGAGCTGATTCAACCACTACAAGTTGGAACTACTATCAGGCAGGGGTCTGTCCTAATCCAGGTCCGGACAGCAGCGGATACTGCATTGCCGTTACCACAAGTAACGTTACAAACAGCTTCATCACAAATCCCAGCTATGCGTATTTCGACGTGCTCAATCGACAGTATATGACCAGTCACCGCAATATGGCCAACACCGACTGGATAGACGAAAACCGCGTAGTTTTCGACATCAATGGTCAAGTGACATCCAGCTTCTTGCCCTACGAACGCATGTTTGGAGCAGTGAACGCTATTCCGCGTAACACTTTCATCTACGATGCTCTTGGGCGCCTCACCACTTTTAATCCGCCAAACTATTCAGTATCGACAAACTTTGCCGGCAATACCATTACGACCTACAACGGGCTTACCACCACTGTTAGCAAGTATCAGCAAAGTGGACTCCCTCCTCAAACAACGATCTCCATCAAGAATAGCCAAGGTCAAACGGTTTCTATAACCGACAATGCTGGCAAGATCGTTACGTACAAATATGACTCGTTTGGTAATCTAACTCAAACCATAGACCCACTGGGTAATACCACCACACTTACCTATGACATCAGAGGCCGCAAAACCGCGATGTCCGATCCGGACATGGGCGGATGGGCATACTATTACAACGCGTTGGGCGAACTCATACGCCAAGTGGACGCTAAGGCGCAAACCACCACCATGCAGTACGATGTGCTCGGCCGTATGACCGGTCGCCAAGAACCCGACCTGGTTTCGACCTGGACCTACGATACCGCCGCCAAGGGCATAGGTAAGATCGCCACCGTCAGTTCCACCAACGGTTACAGCCGCACGCACAGCTACGACACGCTGGGTCGCCCCAGCAGCGTCTCCGCGATACTCGACGACCCGGTCCAGCCTTACGTCATCAGTACGACCTATGACGCTAAGAATGGTCGCGTGGACACACAAACCTATCCAACCGGCTTTGCTATCCAGAACAAATACAACGTCGATGGCTATTTAACTCAGGTAGTTAATGCCGCCACTCCTACCACCGTCTACTGGACTGCCAACACCGTGGACGCCGCAGGCCACCTGACGCAACAGACCTACGGTAATGGTGTCGTCACTAATCAGGTATTCGATCCTGAGACGGGGCGATTGAACAGTCAAACTGCCGGAGCCGGTACCAGCGTGGGCGTGCAAAACATGAGCTACGGTTATGACCCTATCGGTAATTTGCTGACTCGTATAGACCAGAATGTTGCCCTGACTGAATCCTACTTATACGACGGCCTCAACCGGGTAAGCAGTGCCACAGCCATCGGCAGCGGCGGCGCGATCAACACCCTCACCACCTTCAACTACGATGCCATTGGCAACATCACCAGCAAATCCG
>JAHFRV010000099.1 GCA_023266095.1 Gammaproteobacteria bacterium
ATATCCGCCGCCGCACCGCTGCCGCTGAGGGTGACAGTGAGCGCGGTCAGGGTATCGGTGCCGCTGCTGGTGGACAGCGTGAAGGCATCCACCGCCCGGTGGGTGGTGCTGCGGCCGACACTTCTGCTCGCGGGGCTGGTGCCGTCGCCGATCGTGGTGGCGGCGCAGGTGGATTCGTAGGCACCCATGTCCGGCAGCGGACCGTAGTAGTTCGGGTTAGCGCCGGCGGTCCGGTCAAACTCATCCGCCCCAAGGTCAACGCCTGCATTGATCGCCGGGCTGGTACAGGCGGTGAGGTTAAAATTGCCTCCGGCCGCATTGATGTAAAGCGGGTCGCTCGTGATGTTGCTCGTTCCGGGACAGCCGGTTCCGCCGGTGCAGGTTCCGGAGGTGTTGCTGAAATAGCCGTTGTTGCTCGCCGTGATGGTGCCCGAGTTGTTGATGCCCCAGGTGCCATTGCTGGTAAGGAGATTATTCTTGACGGTGGCGGTGCTTGATGCGACGAGCGCGATCCCCGCTGTAGTATTGGCATTAATGGTGTTGTTGTAGATCTTCACCCCGGTTGCGGTTGCGTTGCTCAGATTGATTCCGGGGCCGGTGTTGCTTTTGATCAGGTTCTCCCTGATCACAGTCCCGGGTTCCGTTGTTTGGATGCCGGCAGTCAAGGTATTGCCGGTAATGGTGTTGCCGGTTATCTGTGTCCCGCTGGAGGCAGTATTGGTTATTCTGATGCCTAAAGGATTGAAGGCAATGGTATTCCCCGCGCTGCTGCTGACTCCGCCGATGGTGGTATTGGTGGCGCCGCTGAGTATGTAGATGCCGTAGGTTGTGTTGGGAATTGAAGCAGTACCGTTGATGTCAGTGCCGATCTTGTTCCCGGTGATGGTATTCAAATTCGGCGCGTTGGCAGTGTTCTTCTCTATCCAGATGCCGACCGAATTTCCGGAGATCAAATTCCCCTGAATGGTATTACTTGAGGCACCATCGGTGAACACAACAGCGTTGTAGCCTGCCACTGCCGCTGTCCCGTTGACGTTCGTGCCAATGTAGTTATTCAGAATCTGGTTTGACGTTGCTCCAGTCGTCAGAAGCCAGATGGAATTGTTGGGGCTGGCGAAACCGGAAATCAGATTTCGGTCGCCGACGCCGGCGCCGCCGATCATGTTGCCGCTCGACACGCCATATACTGCCGTGGTGAGCTTCGTGGCTGAAGCAGCTGTGCCCGCGACATTCGTACCGAGATAGTTGCCGCTGATCGTGTTGTTGTTGGCATTCAAGGCGACGGCAATGCCCCACCCTCCATTGATTACGAGGCCCTTGATCAGATTGCCCGTTGATTGGAGGTTGAAAGCCGTGGCACCGCCGGACGAGTTGCCGCTGAGCTCAATTTTCAGGGCTGCATTGGATGCTCCGGGTGCGGCTACCGTGTTGGCCTGTGCCCCGGTTTGGGAATAGCCGTCGATAGTGGTCCCATTGGCGGTAATAGCAGGCAAGCCGCTTGCGGGACTGATGGTGCATATGCCTCCTGGGCAGCCGGCGATATTGAAGGTGATGGTTGTGCCGGGGTGGCTGTTTGCATAGGTGATGCAACTGCGCAAGGTGCCTGTGCCGGTATCCGCTGTGCTGGTCACCATGGGGCAGGAGTCGAATATCCAGTGCGGCGCCGCCTCAAGATCGTCATTTCCGGAGACATTGATCGAGGCACTGGCTGTCACGCTATTGGTTGAGGTTTGCGAGTCCTTGACGCTGACATAACTCACCGACTGCGCGCCGCCGGTGACATTCAGGGTAAATCGCGACGCCGGGGTATCACTCAGCAACACGATCTCATTGCCGCTGGTGCCGGTGAGCGTCAGGGTTCCCGAGACGGCATACGCCGCCCCGGCCTTGAAGGTGAGCTTGGAGGCGGCGGTGGTGTCGGTGAAATTGGCGGCGCTGAAACCGTCGAGAAAGCTCACCCCGGCGGCGCTGGCGTTGGTGATGGCCAGATTGTTGAAGTTGCTTCCCGTTAAGCGCGCCGTCTGGGCGCCGCTGCCGTTAAAGGTCACGGTCGATCCGGTGGAGGTGAACACCGCCTGCGTCGTCCCGGCGCCTTTCGGGACGACATCAAAGTTACCCCCGACGGTGATGGCGCTGCCGGTACCATTAAAGGTCCTAAGGGCGGTTTCCCCGCCATTGCCGATCTGGATGTTGCCTCCCACGTTGAGGGCAAATCCGGCAGTGCTATACGTCATCCATCGAGCGGGGTCTAAATCGCCATCAAGAATAAGACTAAATCCCGGATTGATCGTGACATTGCCGCTCTGGGTCAGGTTTGTGTAATAAGAGATTCTTATATTCGAACTATAGCCGTTGGCCAGGGGCGGGAGATATTGAGTGGCCGGGTTCGCGAAGAATTGCAGATTGCCGACACTGACGGTTGACGCCGGATCAAAGACAAAGGGCGGGGTGCCGGTCTTGTAGAGATATAGCTGAATATTACCGGTTAAGGTTCCGGTGCCGACCGTCACCAGATTGATCACTGACATCTTGTTATTGAGCGTGGTGGTATTGCCGCTCTGACCGGCGGTGAGATTATAGAATCCGTTCGCATAGCCGTTTAGCAAATTGCTATACGTCACCCCGCCGGTGCCGGTCATGACCAGTGAAGCGGCGTTCCAGCTCGTGGAATCCGCTGTGCCATTGAGGCTGATGTCGCGGCCAACGGTGACCGTGGAGGACTGGGCCAGAACCTTGCCGAGGCTGCTTTGGGTGAAGTCGCGAGTGACGGTGATGGCGAAGTTCGAGCCCGACTTAGTATCGAGAATACCGTCGGTCACCGTCAGATCATTCGCCGCCGTGAGCGCGCCTTGCAGCTGATAGGTGGCGGTGCCGCCGGCGTCGTTGAAGATGAGGTTGTAGAAGGATTGGCCGCCGGGGGTGATGAGGGTGGTGCCGCTGGTGGCGTCGAACGTTACCGTGCCGTTGTTATGCGTAAACGTCCCGGCCGATAGGGTGTAATTTCCGCCAATGTTGGTGACGCCGCTGGTGGCGGTGAAGGCGCCGCCGCTGATGACAAGGGCGCCGTTGCTGTCGATGGCGCCGCTGCCGCCATTGAAGGTCCCCTTGCTCTCGAAATTCGGCGTGGTGACGTTGCCGCCGGGGGTGTACGTGTGGCCGGTGAGGATATAGAGCTCCGTGCTGGCCCCGCTCACCGTGAGATTGCCGCCGCTCACCGAGTAGAGTATCTCGGTGTCCGCATAGGCCCCCTTGGCGGTGTTCATCAGCGCGTTGGTCAAAGCGCCCGCGTTGTCGTGCCGGACGATCACGTGATTGATATAGATATTCAACCCGGACAGGTTGGCGCCGTTGTTGACCGTCACGGTGGTCCCGTCGTTGACCGCGCCGTCATTCTGATCGACATAGACGAGGATCGCATCCCCGGCGCTCAGACCGGTGATGATGCTGTACTGCCCGGACGCATTGGTCGTGGAGACCCCCGCGTTGAGGCCGTTTTTGATCAGGCGAACGACCTTGTTCAGACCGATGTTCGTGACGCCCTCGTCCGTGTAGACCGTCCCCGACACGGTAACGCCGGTGAAGATCCAGTGCGGCGCGGCCTCGATATCATCGTTGCCTCCGTCGTTGATCGAGTTGTTGGCCGTGATGTTGTTGGTGGAGCTCTGCGAGTCCTTGACA
>JAHFRV010000069.1 GCA_023266095.1 Gammaproteobacteria bacterium
CAAATTTCTCCGCCAGCACTTTGGTCAGCGCGGCCGTCAATGTGGTCTTGCCATGGTCGACGTGACCGATCGTCCCTACATTGACGTGCGGCTTCTTACGCTCAAATTTTCCCTTGGACACGGTAGCTACCTCTCTCAATCTGCTCGCAATAACTGAATCAATAACCGATGTTAAGTTGATGCTTCTTTAATAATGGCGTCGGCGATATTGCCCGGGACTTCGCTATAACGCGTGAACTCCATGGCGTAGGTGGCGCGACCTTGGGTCGCCGAGCGCAAGGAGGTGGAATAACCGAACATCTCCGCGAGCGGCACGTCGGCATGAACAATCTTGCCGGACACCGAATCGTCCATCCCCAGCACCATGCCGCGACGACGGTTGAGGTCGCCGATCACGTCGCCCATGTAATCTTCCGGGGTGACGACTTCGACCTTCATAATGGGTTCGAGCAGCACAGCATTGGCCTTGCGCGCGCCTTCCTTGAAACCCATGGAACCGGCGATCTTAAAAGCCATTTCATTCGAATCGACATCATGGTACGAACCGTCGAAAATGGTGACCTTGACGTCCACCACCGGATAACCGGCGATCACACCGTTCTTCATCTGCTCTTGAATGCCTTTATCCACCGCGGGGATGTATTCGCGCGGGACTACGCCGCCAACGATGCCGTTGACGAACTCATAACCCTTGCCGGCTTCTTGCGGCTCGATCTTGAGCCAGACATGACCGTATTGACCGCGGCCGCCGGACTGGCGCACGAACTTACCTTCCTGTTCGACCGACTTGCGGATGGTCTCGCGGTAGGCGACTCGCGGCTTGCCGACATTGGCCTCTACCTTGAATTCGCGCTTCATACGATCGACGATGATTTCAAGGTGCAGCTCACCCATACCGGAGATGATAGTCTGACCGGTCTCTTCGTCGGTATGAACGCGGAACGAAGGATCTTCTTGAGCGAGACGCCCCAAGGCGATACCCATCTTTTCCTGATCGGGTTTGGTCTTGGGTTCCACCGCGACCGAAATCACCGGCTCGGGGAACACCATGCGCTCCAAGATAATGACATTATCGAGGTCGCACAACGTATCGCCGGTGGTGACGTCTTTGAGACCCACTGCCGCGGCGATGTCACCGGCGCGCACTTCTTTGATCTCTTCACGGCTATTGGCGTGCATCTGCACGATGCGGCCGATACGCTCCTTGCGGCTTTTCATCGGACTGTAGACCGTATCACCGGAATTCAACACACCGGAATAGACACGGAAGAATGTCAGGGTACCGACGAAAGGATCGGTGGCGATCTTGAACGCCAGGGCGGAGAAAGGCTCGCTGTCCGAAGCATGACGTTCGGCGTGAGTGTGGTTGGCGTCGTCCAGCATACCATTGATGGCGGGCACGTCCGCCGGCGACGGCATGTACTCCACTACCGCGTCCAGCATGGCCTGCACGCCCTTATTCTTGAAGGCGGAGCCGCACAACATCGGAACGACCTCATTGGCCACGGTACGGGCGCGCAACCCCTGCTTAATTTCCACATCGGTGAGCGCCTGGCCGTCCAGGTATTTTTCCATCAACTGCTCAGAACCTTCAGCGGCGGCTTCCACCATCTTTTCGCGCCACTCTTCACATTCGGCACGCAGCTCGGCGGGGATCTCTTTTTCCTCGAAGGTCATGCCCTGGTTTTCTTCATTCCAGTAGATGGCCTTCATCTTGACCAAGTCGACGACGCCCTTGAAGTTTTCTTCAGAACCGATAGGCCACTGGATGGGCACGGGGTTGCCACCCAAGCGCTTTTTGATCTGGTCCACGATGCGACCAAAATTGGCGCCGACCCGATCCATCTTGTTGACGAAAGCCAGACGCGGCACTTTATATTTATTGGCCTGGCGCCACACAGTCTCGGATTGGGGCTGGACACCACCCACGGCGCAGAACACCGCGCAGGCGCCGTCGAGCACGCGCAGCGAACGCTCGACTTCAATGGTGAAGTCGACGTGGCCGGGGGTGTCGATAATATTGATGCGGTGCTGGGGGAATTGTTTTTCCATCCCCGACCAATAACAGGTGGTGGCCGCGGAAGTGATGGTGATGCCCCGCTCCTGCTCCTGCTCCATCCAATCCATGATCGCGGCGCCGTCATGCACTTCACCGATTTTGTGCGAGACACCGGTATAGAACAACACGCGCTCGGTCGTCGTGGTCTTGCCGGCATCAATATGAGCCATGATGCCGATATTCCGATAGCGCTCGATGGGGGTAGTACGTGCCACGACTTTAATCCTTAACTTACGATCAGCTTGTATACAGACGCAAACCGCTTACCAGCGATAATGCGAAAATGCCTTGTTGGCTTCCGCCATGCGATGGGTATCTTCACGCTTCTTCACCGCGCTGCCACGCTTTTCCGAGGCATCGAGAATTTCGCCGGCCAGCCGCAAACCCATGGACTTTTCACCGCGGGCGCGGGCAGCGTCGATAATCCAACGCATGGCCAAGGCGGCCTGGCGATCGGAGCGCACTTCGACGGGAACTTGATACGTGGCGCCACCGACACGGCGGGACTTCACCTCGACGGCAGGCTTGACGTTGTCAAACGCCTGATTGAGTATCGCCAACGGGTCACCCTTGGTTTTCTCGCTCACACGGTCCAGCGCACCGTAAACAATACGCTCGGCTACGGACTTTTTGCCGCTCTGCATCAATGAATTGACGAACCGGGCCAAAAACTCGCTACCGAACTTGGGGTCCGGTAACACCGCACGCTTGGTCGCTTCTCTTCTACGTGACATAAGCTTACACCGCTCTCTAATTAGGCCTTAGGCCGTTTCGCGCCGTATTTGGACCGCCCTTGACGGCGCTTGGCGACACCGGCGGTGTCCAAGCTGCCGCGCACCGTGTGGTAACGCACACCGGGCAAATCCTTGACACGCCCACCGCGGATCAACACCACGGAGTGCTCCTGAAGATTGTGCCCCTCGCCACCGATATAGGTGGACACTTCCATGCCGTTGGTCAAACGCACGCGGGCAACTTTACGCAACGCCGAGTTGGGCTTTTTCGGAGTGGTGGTATAGACACGGGTACATACGCCACGCTTTTGGGGGCAGTTACCCAAGGCCGGCACTTTACTTTTTTCCTGTTTGCGCGCTCGTGGCTTGCGCACCAATTGATTCATCGTTGCCATGAATTGCTCGACTCCAGCCCAAAAAACATAAACGTCCGCCCTTCAGCGTCCACTGTCCCACGGCAGTGGCACCCACTTCTCGGTAGAACGCTTATATTTGTATGATTTAGTTAGGTGACAGACGGCAAACGTATGTCGCCCCACGAAAGAAGCGGCATTTTAGGGCCGCCACCCCACGCTGTCAATAGGGACCGCGAGCTTCGCGGCCCCTATTGGGGCGTGGTATTGCTTTTAATTATTCCGACGCGGTGAGCGCCTTGGTCAGCGCCCGTTCGATGTCTTCCTTGGTGGTCTTCCTGGGTTCCATACCCGCCTCATCCTTCGCCTGCTGGCGCTGGCGCCGCCGTTCGGTGTGATAGGCGAGACCGGTACCCGCCGGAATCAGACGACCGACGATAACGTTCTCCTTCAAACCGCGGAGATCGTCGATCTTACCGCTGACCGCCGCCTCGGTAAGCACGCGGGTGGTCTCCTGGAATGAAGCCGCCGAAATGAACGACTCGGTGGCCAAAGAGGCTTTGGTGATACCCAACAACAAAGGGGTCTGAGTGGCCAACAGTTTGTTATCCACCTGAACCCGCTCGTTTTCATCAAGCAAACGGGCCTTATCCACCTGCTCACCCTTGAGCAAACGGGTGTCACCGGCGTCGGCCACTTCCACCTTGCGCAACATCTGACGGACGATCACCTCGATGTGCTTATCGTTGATCTTCACGCCCTGCAAGCGATAAACGTCCTGCACCTCGTTGACGATGTAATTGGCCAAGGGCTCGATACCCAGCAGACGCAGGATATCGTGGGGATTGGGCGCACCGTCAACGATGACTTCGCCCCGCTCCACGTGCTCACCCTCGAACACCGTGACGTTACGCCATTTCGGAATCAGCTCTTCATGCTGCGTACCATCGTTGGCGGTGATGATGACCCGCTGTTTACCCTTGGTTTCCTTACCGAAGCTCACGGTGCCGGTCAGCTCCGCCAGCACGAAGGGGTCTTTGGGCTTACGGGCCTCGAACAGGTCGGCCACCCGCGGCAGACCACCGGTGATGTCACGGGTCTTGGACGTTTCCTGCGGGATACGGGCCACGACGTCGCCTACCCCCACGTTGGAACCGTCCTCCAGATTGACGATGGCGCCCGGTGGCAGGTAATAAGCCGCGGGGATCTCGGTACCGGCGATACACAGATCTTTACCTTGGTCGTTCACCAGCTTGACCATAGGCCGCTGATCCTTGGCCACACCGGCACGAACCTTTGGATCGGTGATCACCCAGCTCGACAGACCGGTCACGTCGTCGGTATTGCGCGTCACGGTGACGCCCTCGACGAAATCGCTGAAGCGCACCCGGCCCGCCACCTCGGTGATGACCGGATGGGTATGCGGATCCCAGTTGGCCACCACCTGGCCCGGATCGACACCGACGCCATCGTCGACGCTGAGCACTGCGCCATACGGCACTTTATAACGTTCGCGCTCGAGACCAACGTCATCCAGCACCGTCAATTCACCGGAACGGGACACCACCACGTTGTTGCCGCTCCCGTGCTTCACGATCTTCATGTTGTGCAAACGGATACGGCCCTTGGACTTGACCTGCACCGCGTTGACCGCCGCGGAACGCGACGCCGCACCACCGATGTGGAAGGTGCGCATGGTGAGCTGGGTACCCGGTTCGCCGATGGATTGAGCGGCGATGACGCCGATGGCCTCACCGATATTGACCCGATGGCCGCGGGCCAGATCGCGGCCGTAACAGGTCGCGCACACACCGTAGCGGGTTTCGCAGTTGATGGGCGAACGCACCATTACATGATCGATACTCATGGCTTCCAGCTGATCCACCCAGGCTTCGTCGAGCAGGGTGCCGGCCGGTACAGCGATCTCGCCGCTGCCGGGCGCCAGCACATCTTCGGCCACCACGCGGCCCAATACCCGCTCGCGCAAAGGTTCGACCACGTCGCCGCCTTCGATGAGCGGGGTCTTCAACACGCCGTTGGTGGTGCCGCAATCGACTTCGGTGACCACCAAATCCTGGGCCACGTCCACCAGACGACGGGTCAGATAACCGGAGTTGGCGGTCTTCAGCGCGGTATCGGCCAGACCTTTACGCGCGCCGTGGGTCGAGATGAAGTACTGCAATACGTCCAGACCTTCGCGGAAGTTGGCGGTGATCGGCGTCTCGATGATCGAGCCGTCGGGCTTGGCCATCAGGCCGCGCATACCGGCCAGCTGGCGGATCTGCGCCGCGCTACCGCGGGCGCCGGAGTCGGCCATCATATATATAGAATTGAAGGAAGCCTGCTTGACCTCTTTGCCATCGGCATCTTTCACCAGATCGGAGCCCAGCTCGTCCATCATGGCCTTGGCCACTTGGTCGTTGGCGTGCGACCAGATATCCACCACTTTGTTATAGCGTTCACCGTTGGTAACCAAACCAGACACGTACTGGTTTTCGATTTCCTTCACTTCGTTTTCGGCAGCGCTGATGATGCCGCGCTTGCGGGCCGGCACCACCATGTCGTCGACACCCACCGACACGCCGGCGCGGGTGGCGTAATAGAAGCCGGTGTACATCAAACGGTCGGCGAACACCACGCTGGCCTTCAAGCCGGCCTTGCGGTAGCAGATATTCACCAAACGGGAGATGGCCTTCTTGGTGAGATCCTGGTTGATCAGGTCGAAGGACAAGCCCTCGGGCAACAGCTCGGACAACAGGGCGCGACCCACGGTGGTGGACACCGTACGCAGCACACGCTCTTTTTCCATGCCATCGATCCGATATTCCACGACGCGCGCGGTGATGCGGGCGTGCAGATCCACCGCGCCGCTCTGATAAGCGCGATGCACTTCATTGACGTCGGCCATCAAGGCACCCGTGCCCTTGGCACCGATCCGCTCACGGGTCATGTAATACAGACCCAGCACCACATCCTGGGTAGGCACGATGATGGGTTCGCCGTTGGCGGGCGACAACACGTTATTGGTGGACATCATCAAGGCGCGCGCTTCGATCTGCGCTTCCAGCGACAACGGCACGTGCACGGCCATCTGGTCACCGTCGAAGTCGGCGTTGTAGGCGGTACACACCAGCGGATGCAGCTGGATGGCTTTGCCTTCGATCAGCACCGGCTCGAAAGCCTGGATGCCAAGACGATGCAACGTCGGCGCGCGGTTGAGCAGTACGGGATGTTCGCGGATCACCTCTTCGAGAATGTCCCACACCTCGGGACCCTGACGCTCAACCAGTTTTTTCGCCGCCTTGATGGTGGTGGCGAGGCCGCGGTGCTGCAGTTTGGAGAAAATGAAAGGCTTGAACAGCTCGAGCGCCATCAACTTGGGCAGGCCACATTGATGGAGACGCAGGGTCGGGCCGACCACGATCACCGAACGGCCGGAGTAATCGACGCGTTTGCCGAGCAGATTCTGCCGGAAACGGCCTTGCTTGCCTTTGATCATATCGGCCAGCGACTTCAGCGGACGGCGGTTGGTGCCGGTGATGGCCTTGCCGCGCCGGCCGTTGTCGAGCAGCGCGTCCACCGCTTCTTGCAACATGCGCTTTTCGTTGCGCACGATGATATCCGGCGCGTTCAAGTCGAGCAGGCGCTTGAGGCGATTGTTGCGGTTGATGACGCGGCGATAAAGGTCATTTAAATCGGAGGTCGCGAAACGGCCGCCGTCGAGCGGCACCAGCGGCCGCAGCTCCGGCGGCAGCACCGGCAATACGGTCATCACCATCCATTGCGGGTTGTTACCCGAGTCGATGAAAGCCTCCATCAACTTGAGGCGCTTGGTGAGTTTTTTGATGCGGGTTTCGGAACCCGAGGTGACGATCTCCTCGCGCAGCCGGACCACTTCTTTTTCCAGCTCGATGCGGGACAAGAGTTCGTACACCGCTTCGGCGCCCATCCGCGCGTCGAACTCGTCGCCGTATTCTTCAATCGCGTCGAGATATTGCTCGTCGGTGAGCATCTGATTGCGCTCGAGCTGGGTCATGCCCGGATCGATGACCACGAAGGATTCGAAATAAAGCACGCGTTCGATATCGCGCAACGTCATGTCGAGCAGCAGGCCCATGCGCGAAGGCAACGACTTCAGGAACCAGATGTGGGCGACCGGACTCGCCAGCTCGATGTGGCCCATGCGCTCGCGGCGGACTTTGGCCAGGGTCACTTCCACACCGCATTTTTCGCAGATCACGCCGCGGTGCTTGAGGCGTTTGTACTTGCCGCACAGGCATTCATAGTCTTTTACCGGCCCAAAGATTTTGGCGCAGAACAAACCGTCGCGCTCGGGCTTGAAGGTGCGGTAATTGATGGTCTCGGGCTTTTTCACTTCGCCGAAAGACCAGGAACGAATCTTGTTGGGCGAGGCCAAGCCGATGCGGATCGCATCGAATTCTTCGACCTGGCCCTGCTGTTTCAATATGCTCAATAAATCTTTCATCGTATCTCCTGCTCGAAATGGTTCGAGTTACGAGTTTCGGGTCGATGGCGGGTGCGGCGATTGCTCGCCGCGTCCCCTTCCATTCGGCGGGTTACGGCGCAAACCGCGCGCCTCACCCGCCCTAGCTTGTTACCCTGATCAATCTTGTTCCAGCTCGATGTCGATAGCCAAGGCCCGGATCTCCTTGACCAGCACATTGAAGGATTCGGGCATGCCGGCCTCCATGCGATGGTCGCCGTCCACGATGTTCTTGTACATCTTGGTGCGGCCGGTGACGTCGTCGGATTTCACCGTCAACATCTCCTGCAAGGTGTAAGCGGCGCCGTAGGCTTCGAGCGCCCACACTTCCATTTCACCGAAGCGCTGACCGCCGAACTGGGCCTTGCCGCCCAGCGGCTGCTGGGTCACCAGACTGTACGGACCTGTGGAACGCGCGTGCATCTTGTCATCGACCAAGTGATTGAGCTTGAGCATGTACATATAGCCCACGGTGACCGGCCGCTCGAAGGCATCGCCGGTGCGGCCGTCGTACAAGGTGGTCTGCCCGGACAAGGGCAGGCCCGCCAAGGCCAGCATGCCCTTGATCTCCTTTTCCGAGGCACCGTCGAACACCGGCGTCGCCATCGGCACGCCGCGGCGCAGATTACCGGCCAGCTCGATGACTTCCGCGTCACTCAAACTGTCGAGGTCCTCTTTTTTGCCGCTGGTGTTGTAGACCTGATCGAGGAACTTACGCAGCTCCTGCATCTTGACGTGGGCGTCAAGCATCTCGCCGATCTTCTGGCCGATGCCCTTGGCCGCCCAACCCAGATGGGCTTCGAGGATCTGGCCGATGTTCATACGCGACGGCACGCCGAGCGGATTCAGCACCACGTCGACCGGCCGGCCGTCGGCGCTATACGGCATGTCTTCCGCCGGCACGATCATCGAGATCACACCCTTGTTACCGTGCCGGCCGGCCATCTTGTCGCCGGGCTGGATACGCCGCTTCACCGCCAAGTAGACCTTGACCATTTTCAGCACGCCGGGGGCGAGATCGTCGCCGGCGGTGATTTTGGCTTTCTTCTCGTCGAAGCGCTGGTCGAACTCCTTGCGGCGATCTTTGAGCTGGTCAGCCAAGGCCTCAAGCTGCTTGTCGGCTTCTTCGTCCTGCAAGCGGATCTCGAACCACTTCTCGCGCGGCACATCGTCCAGATAATCCTTGGCGATCACCCCGCCGGCCTTGAGCTTCTTCGGGCCGCCCGCCGCGGGCTTTTTCAACAGCAGCTTTTCGACGCGGGTATAAATATCTTCCTCGAAGATCCGGAACTGGTCGTACAAGTCTTTTTTGAAGCGTTCGAGTTCGGCTTTTTCGATATCTTTGGAGCGCTGATCCTTTTCCACCCCTTCACGCGTGAACACTTGCACGTCGATCACCGTGCCGTTCATGCCGGAAGGCACCCGCATCGAGGTGTCCTTCACGTCGGAGGCCTTCTCACCGAAGATCGCGCGGAGCAATTTCTCTTCCGGGGTGAGCTGGGTTTCACCTTTGGGCGTGACCTTGCCGACCAGGATGTCGCCCGGCCCCACTTCGGCGCCGATGTAGACGATGCCGGACTCGTCGAGCTTGTTGAGCGCGGCTTCACCGACATTGGGAATGTCCGCGGTGATTTCCTCGGGTCCCAACTTGGTGTCGCGCGCGACGCAGGTCAACTCTTCGATGTGGATACTGGTGAAACGGTCTTCCTGCACCACCCGCTCGGAGATCAGGATGGAGTCTTCGAAGTTGTAGCCGTTCCACGGCATGAAGGCCACCAGCATGTTTTGCCCGAGGGCCAGCTCACCCAAATCGGTGGAGGGGCCGTCGGCCAACACGTCGTCGCGGGAGATCACGTCACCGGTCTTCACCAGCGGCCGCTGGTTGATACAGGTGTTTTGATTGGAACGCGTGTATTTGATCAGGTTGTAGATATCCACGCCCGCTTCGCCGGCCAAAGTCTCTTCATCATTGACTCGCACCACGATGCGGCTGGCATCGACCGAATCGACCACCCCGCCGCGGCGGGCGTTGACGGTGACACCGGAATCCTGCGCCACCACCCGTTCGATACCGGTGCCCACCAGCGGTTTTTCCGCGCGGAGGGTCGGCACCGCTTGGCGCTGCATATTGGAACCCATCAAGGCGCGGTTGGCGTCGTCGTGCTCGAGGAAGGGGATCAGCGACGCCGCCACCGACACGATCTGGCGCGGCGATACGTCGATGTAATTCACCCGGTCCGGGGTGATCATATTGAACTCGTTCATATGACGACAGGAGACCAGATCGTCGGTCAAATTACCCTTGGCGTCCACCGTGGCGTTGGCCTGGGCGATGATGTATTGCCCTTCTTCGATGGCGGAGAGGTACTCGATATCGGAGGTCACCTTGCCGCCCACCACTTTGCGATACGGCGTTTCTAAAAAGCCGTAAGGGTTGGTGCGCGCGTAAGTGGCCAGCGAATTGATCAGACCGATGTTCGGACCTTCCGGCGTTTCGATCGGGCAGACCCGCCCGTAATGAGTGGGATGCACGTCGCGCACTTCGAAACCGGCGCGTTCACGGGTCAAGCCGCCCGGCCCCAGAGCCGAGACACGGCGCTTGTGGGTCACTTCCGACAGCGGGTTGTTCTGATCCATGAATTGCGACAACTGCGATGAGCCGAAGAATTCCTTGATGGCCGCCGACACCGGTTTGGCGTTGATCAATTCGTGCGGCATCAAGCCTTCGGTTTCCGCCAGGCTCAGACGTTCCTTCACGGCGCGCTCGACCCGCACCAGGCCGATGCGGAACTGGTTTTCCACCATCTCGCCTACGCTGCGGACGCGGCGGTTGCCCAAGTGGTCGATGTCGTCAATCGTGCCGTTGCCGTCGCGAATCGCGATGAGGGTACGCAACACATCCGTGATATCGTCCTTGGTCAACACCCCGGAACCGGTCACTTCCTGACGGCCGACGCGGCGGTTGAACTTCATGCGGCCCACCGCCGACAGATCATAGCGGTCGGAGCTGAAGAACAGATTTTGGAACAGCGCCTGTGCCGCTTCCTTGGTGGGCGGCTCGCCGGGACGCATCATACGGTAGATTTCCACCAGCGCTTCCAGCTCGGTGCGCGTCGAATCGGCGCGCAAGGTCTGCGACATGTAGGGGCCGCGATCGAGGTCGTTGGTGAACAGGGTCTCGATCCGAGTCACGCCGCTGTCGATGATCTTTTCCAGCAAGGCGGCATTGATCTCGTCATTGGCGTTGGCGATCACCTCACCGGTGTTGACGTCCACCACGTTGTGGGCGAGGGTCTTGCCGAACAGGTAATCCTGCGGCACCACCAAGGTCTTGATCGCAGTCTTCTCGATCTCCTTGATGTGGCGCGCCATGATGCGGCGGCCGGCTTCGACGATGACCTTGCCCTTGAGCTTGATGTCGAAGGCCGCGGTTTCACCGCGCAGGCGCTCGGCGATCAAGTCCAACTTCACTTCATCCTTGTCGAAAGTGAAGGTGTTGGTCTCGAAGAACAACGCCAGCATTTCTTCGGTGCTGAAACCCAAGGCACGCAGCAGCATGGTCGCCGGGAGTTTGCGGCGGCGGTCGATGCGCACAAATACCAAATCATTTGGGTCGAATTCAAAATCCAGCCAGGAGCCGCGATAGGGAATCACCCGGGCCGAGAACAGCAACTTGCCGGACGAATGGGTCTTGCCCTTGTCGTGCTCGAAAAACACGCCGGGCGAACGATGTAACTGCGATACCACCACCCGCTCGGTACCGTTGATGACGAAAGTGCCGTTGTCGGTCATGAGCGGCATTTCGCCCATGTAGACTTCCTGCTCTTTGATGTCCTTCACCGTGCCGGCCGGGGCTTCTTTGTCATAAATGACCAGGCGCACTTTGACGCGCAGCGGCGCGGCGTAGGTCATACCCCGCTGCTGACACTCGCGCACGTCGAAGGTGGGCGTGCCCAGCCGGTAGCTGACATACTCCAACGTCGCCGAGCCGGAATAACTCGTGATGGGAAAAACCGTCTTAAACGCGGCATGCAGACCTTGGTCGAGCCGCTGTTCCAGCGTCCTGTCCACTTGCAGAAACTGCTTGTAGGAATCCACTTGGATCGCCAGCAGATAAGGCACTTCCAGAACTATCGGGAGTTTGCCGAAATCCTTACGGATAGACTTTTTCTCAGTGAAGGAGTAGGCCATTAATCTTCCTCGAGGAGTAGTTCAACAAACGGTATTGCTCACAACCGTTACTTGGCTCGCACATCAGGACACCAAGCCTGCTGTCAATGCGAACCGCCCCCGCATCGCATGCGGGTCTATCACTTGTAACAGGAAAAGGCCGGCAACTTAATGCTGCCAGCCCATCCTACACGCGGGGCCCATGCCGGACCCCGCGCCTTTCATCACCGATGCGCACCAGAACCGGCCACGAAAAAAAACGCTTTCCCGCGATCGCCGATGAGCCGCGCACCTTCATGCCAATGGGCATATCGTTCAGCAGTACCGTCCTGATAACAGCGGCCGCTTACTTGACTTCCACCTTGGCGCCGGCTTCTTCCAATTGTTTCTTGATGGCATCGGCGTCGGCCTTGGGAATGCCTTCTTTCACGGTGGCGGGCACGCCTTCCACCATGTCTTTGGCTTCCTTGAGACCCAAACCGGTGACCGTGCGGATGACTTTAATCACGTTCACCTTGTTCTCGCCGAAGCTGGTCATGACCACATTGAACTCAGTCTGCTCTTCAGCGGGGGCCGCGGCAGCGGCGGCCGGGCCGGCCGCTACGGCCATCGTGGCCGCGGACACGCCGAATTTCTCTTCCATGGCGGAAATCAGATCGACGATTTCCAGCACGGTCATATTAGCGATGGTTTCCAAGATTTGTTCTTTGGCAACAGCCATGGTCTTAACTCCTAAAAAATAGTCTATTCAGTTTTTCCTGGCCAAACGGAAGGCATAACGCCGCCGTATCAGGCCGCCGATTGTTTCTGTTCGCGTACCGCGGCGATGGTGCGTACCAGCTTGTCCGCCGGGGCTTTGATGGTGCGCGCCAGTTTTTCAACCGGGGCTTTCATCACGGCCATCAGCTTGCTGATCGCTTCGTCACGGGTCGGCATGGTCGCGAGCGCCGCCAAATCGCCGGGCGCGAGCAATCTGCCGCTGAGGGCGATCGCCCTCACCACCAGCTTGTCGTTGTCTTTGGCGAAATCGCGGATGATCCGCGCGGCGGCGGCGGGTTCGTCCTTGGAGAAGGCCAATACCAGCGGCCCCGTCAAGGAATCACCCATGCACTCGTAACCGGTGCCCGTCAACGCTCGGCGCGCCAAGGTATTCTTGACGACGCGGACATAGACACCCGCCTTGCGCGCATCGACACGCAACTTGGTCATCTTCTCCACGCTCAAGCCGCGGTATTCCGCGGCGATGGCGGACTGAGCATCGCGGGCCACAACGGCGACCTCGGCGACGATGGCCTCTTTTTCCAGTCTCGTTAACAAGAGCCCATCTCCTCTTCATTGGAACGGTGCGCGCCTTGCGGCCGCTTGCCGTTCCGCCTTACACGAATGGATTCATAACGTGAACCCATTCCCTTACGGCTACCTTTGCCAGGAAATCCTGTCTCGGGCCAGACCGTCTACGCAGGCCGGTTGTTTTGCAACCTATTAAGCGAACACCTGCGGTCTTTGACGGCTGCCGGATCAAACCGACAGCCCAAAGCCATCACCGGCGGAAAGGCGCGGTACACCTCCCGCCGTCATCTAAAAATTACAGCTGCACCACCGTGGCGGTATCCACGGCCACGCCCGGGCCCATGGTGCTCGCCAAGGTCACTTTCCTCACATACACGCCTTTGGCGGTGGCGGGTTTGGCCTTGGCCAGACTCGCCATCAGGGCCTGCAGATTTTCACGCAAGGCGGCGGCATCGAAACTGGCCTTGCCGATCGAGCAATGAATGATGCCGGCCTTGTCGGCACGGAAACGCACCTGACCGGCCTTGGCATTTTTCACCGCACCGACCACGTCGGGAGTCACGGTGCCGACTTTGGGATTGGGCATCAGGCCGCGGGGACCGAGAATCTGACCCAGCTGACCGACGATGCGCATGGCGTCGGGTGTGGCGATGACCAGATCAAAATTGAGATTGCCGGCCTTCACCTGCTCCGCCAGATCCTCGAAACCGACGATGTCGGCGCCGGCCTGTTTGGCGGCTTCGGCGTTGGCGCCCTGCGCGAACACCGCCACCCGCACGCTTTTGCCGGTGCCGTTGGGCAATACGGTGGCGCCGCGCACCACTTGGTCGGATTTACGGGGGTCGATACCCAAGTTCACCGCCACATCGACGGATTCGCTGAATTTGGCGCTCGCGCATTCTTTGACCAGGTTGAGGGCATCGTCGATGCCGTACAGTTTACCGGCTTGCACCTTGGCGCTGATCGCCTTCATACGTTTAGATAATTTCGCCATCACACACCCTCCACGGTCAGGCCCATGCTGCGGGCGCTACCTGCAATAGTCCGCACCGCGGCATCCATATCCGCCGCCGTGAGATCGGGCATTTTGGTCTTGGCGATCTCTTCCAATTGAGCGCGGGTCACCTTGCCGACCTTGACGGTGTGCGGGGTGCTGCTGCCGCTGGCGATACCGGCGGCTTT
>JAHFRV010000070.1 GCA_023266095.1 Gammaproteobacteria bacterium
CCTGATCCATCTCGCTCAGGAATTTTTCCTTGCGCGTCCGCTTGCTGTGCTTCTCAAAACCGCTGCTGAAGGTCCTTTGCCGCATGTGCTTGTCCTGTTTCATTGCCTGCGCGTATTATCGCATAGCAGTGGAATTGTTCAGAGGCTCCCTAATGTTAAAGCCTGATTGTGTGTCATCCTGTCGCCGGCGCCGATGCGACCAGCCAGCGAGTTGCGCAAGCTTCTTTCCTGTCCATGAAGCAACCGGCCGCTGACTTACTTGCTATCTACGCCAGCGCGGTGGCCGCCGTGCATGGCTCGCTCTGCGTGGAACGCTGTTTGAAGCAACGCGTTTGGACAGAGGAAATACAGGTCGTGGCCATCGGCAAAGCGGCGGCGGCCATGTTGGAAGGTGCGCAGACCGTTTTGGCTACCGCGTTGCGCGCCGCACTACTGATCACCAAACCCGGCCACTTGACGGCGGGGGTGACGCGCAATCCGCGGGTGGTAGTGATGGAGGCCGGCCATCCGCTGCCGGATCAAGCCAGCCTGAATGCCGGCGCGGCGTTGTTGACATTCATCGCCGAGGCGCCGCCGGATACGCCGCTATTATTTCTGATCTCCGGCGGCGCCTCCAGCCTGGTCGAGGTCTTGCCGCCGGGCGTGAGTCTCGCCGACCTGCGACGGGCCAACGCCTGGCTGCTAGGCAGCGGTCTCGATATCCATACCATGAACGCGCTGCGCAAACGGCTGTCCTGCATCAAAGGTGGCCGGCTGGCGACCTATTTAGAGGGGCGGCCGGCACTGCAATTGTTGATTTCCGACGTGCCCGGCGACGCGCCGGCGGACATCGGTTCCGGTTTGTTGGCGCCGCCGCCGGCGATCACTGATTCCGCACCGGTCCTGCCCGCGTGGTTGCGCGAGCTGTTGAATAAAGCCCCGCCCATGCCGCCCGCGGCTGCCGGCTGTTTCAGTACGGTGGAGACGCAGCTCATCGCGAATCTCACTCAGGCAATGACGGCGGCGGCCCGGGCGGCGGCGCAGCGCGGCTACGCGGTACACCTGCATGACGGGCCTTTACGGGGTGACGCGGCGGCGCAAGGGCGGCGGCTTGCCGCTGACTTGTTGCAAGGTCCGGCGGGCGTGCATATCTGGGGCGGCGAAACGACGGTGGTGTTGCCGCCGCGGCCCGGGCGTGGCGGACGTAATCAACACCTGGCCCTCGCGGCGGCGCTGACCCTGGCCGGGCATGATAAGGTGTGGCTGTTGGCGGCGGGCAGCGACGGCAGCGACGGCGCCGGCGAGGACGCGGGAGCGCTCGTCGATGGTGGTAGCCTCGCGCGCGGCGAGCTGGCCGAGTTGGACGCCGCGGAATGTTTGCGGCGCGCCGATGCCGGGACTTTTCTCGAGGCCAGCGGCGATCTCATCAGCACCGGTCCGACCGGTACCAATGTGATGGATCTGGTGCTGGGGTTGAAGGAGCGTCCGACGCCGTAGTCTTCGGTAGTATTAAGCGACGCGAGCCGCCATGATGACGAGAATCGCTTTTTTATCATTCCAACTATTTTCTTGGGTGAGTCTGGCGCCTTGGCAGTTAAAGCCGATGGTGCGACTAATGCCAACTCGAGGTCAACGTGCAAAATGTATTTGACGGTGCCGCGGCGTGTATCGCCGAATGCGATGCGACGGAGAAGGCACGGCTGAGCCGTGAAACCGCGGCGCGTTGGCGCGCGGGCGAATTGAGCTTGACGCAGAACGCGCCGCCCGCACCCATCGGCGAACCGGGGCGGCCGTCGCAACCTGCGTTGGTGGCGCCGCGTGAGCTGCCCCAGCGCAAGCTCAGCAGTTTGGAAGGACGTGCCGCGCTCATTCATGCGATTGCTCACATCGAGTTCAACGCCATCAATCTCGCCTGGGACGCGGTATATCGTTTTCGCGACATGCCGCCGCGGTTCTATGACGATTGGGTACGGGTGGCGGATGAGGAGGCCTATCACTTTGGTCTGCTGCGGACCCGGCTGCAAGGTTTGGGTTATGACTACGGTGGGTTCAAGGCCCATGACGGTTTGTGGGAGAGCGCGATGGACACCGCTCACGATGTGCTGGTGCGCATGGCCTTGGTGCCGCGGGTGTTGGAGGCACGTGGTCTCGACGTGACGCCGGGCATCATGGCGCGCTTGCGCGGGGCGGGAGACGGGGAGACCGTGGCCTTGCTGGAGATTATTTTGCGTGATGAGATCGGTCATGTCGAAATCGGCTCGCGCTGGTTCCGCTGGCTCTGTGAACAACGCGATCTCGCGCCGGAGCCGACCTTCCGCAAGCTGATCAGCCAGTACTTGAAGGGGCGGATCAAAGGGCCATTCCACCGCGAGGCGCGCTTGCAGGCGGGATTCAGTGAAGAGGAGCTGACCGCGCTTGAGCAGCTTGATAAATCGGCGTGACTATTTCGTTAAGCCTATTGATCCTTTCAAGGCGCCTGATTGCCCAGCTCCCGTTCCGCCGCCAACACCTGCGGCAGCATGGTGAGCACGCTGTCGGCATTGAGTGAAATCGACTCGATGCCGCGACTCACCAGCCAGCGGGTGATCTCGGGGTAATCCGAGGGCGCCTGGCCGCAGATGCCGATGTATTTGCCCCGCGCCTTGCAGGCCTTGATCGCCATCTCCATCAGTTTGAGCACGGCGCCGTTGCGTTCGTCGAAGCCGGTGACCATGCCGGAATCGCGATCGACGCCCAGGGTGAGTTGGGTGAGATCGTTGGAACCGATCGAGAAGCCGTCGAACAGGTCGAGGAATTCGTCGGCGAGCAGGGCGTTGGCGGGGATCTCGCACATCATGTGTATCTTCAAGCCCTGTTCGCCGCGGCGCAGGCCGTGCCGCGCCATCAAGTCCAACACCTGCCGCGCCTCGGCCACACTGCGCACGAAGGGAATCATCAATGCGACGTTGGTCAAGCCCATCACTTCGCGCACCTGTTTCATCGCGACGCATTCCAGGGTGAAGCAGGCGGCGAAACTCGCCGAGGGATAACGCGAAGCGCCACGAAAACCGATCATGGGATTTTCTTCCTTGGGCTCGTAATCCTCGCCGCCGATCAGCGCGGCGTATTCGTTGGATTTGAAATCGCTGAGGCGCACGATCACCGGCTTGGGATAAAACGCCGCGGCGATGGTGCCGACGCCTTCGGCGAGGCGCTGGACATAAAAGTTTTGAGGGTCGGGATAACCCGCGATCAGCGGGTCGATCTGCGCGCGCAGCGCCGGCATGAGTTTGTCGTAGTCAATGAGTGCGCGCGGGTGGATGCGGATGCTGTTGTTGATGATGAATTCGAGGCGCGCCAGGCCGACGCCGTCGTTGGGTAACTGACAGACCTCGAAGGCGGTCTGCGGATTGCCGACGTTGATCATAAGGTGGGTGTCGGGCTGCGGCAGCTTGGAGAGGTCCGCGGTTTCTTTGCGGAAGGACAGCGCGCCTTGGTAGACGTAGCCGTCGTCACCTTCGGCGCAGGACACCGTCACCGCGCTGTCCGAGGTGATGCGTTGGGTGGCGTCGCCGCAGCCGACGATGGCGGGGATACCCAGTTCACGCGCGACGATGGCGGCATGACAGGTGCGGCCGCCGCGATTGGTGACGATGGCCGCGGCGATCTTCATCACCGGCTCCCAATCGGGATCGGTGATGTCGGTGATCAACACCTCGCCGGGCTTGAGCTCGTTCATGTCCTTGGCTTCGAGTATCACCCGCGCCGTGCCGGCGGCGATTTTTTGGCCGACGCTCTTGCCGGTGGCGAGCACCGGACCGCGCTGTTGGAGTCGATAGGTTTCGAGCGCATGGCTGGACTTGGCGGCGTGTACCGTTTCGGGCCGCGCCTGCAAGATGAACAGTTGATTGCTCTGGCCGTCTTTTGCCCATTCTATGTCCATCGGCATGGGGTGGCCGGCCTGCTGTGAGTAATGGCGCTCGATCGCCACGGCATAGCGCGCGAGTTGCAGCACGTCGTCGTCGTTGATCGCGAAGCGTTCGCGTTCTTGTTTTTTCACCGGGATATTGCGGGTGGAGACGCCGGCCATGGCGTCGGCCGCGTAGATGAGTTTGCGTTCCTTGCTGCCGAGCTGACGTTTGAGAATGGGGCGATGACCCGACGCGAGGGTGGTCTTGAACACATAAAACTCGTCGGGATTGACGCTGCCCTGCACCACGTTTTCGCCGAGGCCGTAGGCGGCGTTGATGAACACCACGTCGCGGAAACCGGTTTCGGTGTCGAGGGTGAACATCACGCCGGCGGCGCCGAGGTCGGCGCGCACCATCTTCTGCACACCGATGGAGAGCGCGACGCTCATGTGGTCGAAGCCCTGATCGACGCGATAAGAGATGGCGCGGTCGGTGAACAGCGAAGCGAATACGCGCTTGCAGGTCGCCAGTAAATTCTCGGTGCCCCGGATATTGAGATAGGTCTCTTGTTGCCCGGCGAAGGAGGCGGTGGGTAGATCCTCGGCGGTGGCGGAGGAACGCACCGCCACGTCGGGACTCGCGCCGTATTCGGCGGCGAGTTCTTTGTAAGCGATGCGGATTTCCGCGGCGAGGTCGTCGGGAATATCGCCGCGCATGATCCACTGGCGGATCTTGGCGCCGGTGACGGCGAGGGCGCGCACGTCGCGGGTATCGAGATCGTGCAGTGCCTCGCCGATGCGCTGATCGAGCTGATTGTATGCGAGATAACGACGATAGGCCGCGGCGGTGGTGGCGAAACCGTTGGGGACTTTCACACCCTCGGCGGCGAGATGGCGATAGAGTTCACCGAGCGATGCATTTTTGCCGCCGACCAGGGCGACATCGCCGACGCCGAGTTCGTTGAAGCGGCGGATGTAGGACATGGCCTTACCTCGCGATTAGGTGATGACCGTCGGCGCGTCCCGACCGGTGCGCCGGCGGATGCCGGCGATCCGTTCCGCGATAGTCAGCAGCTCCGCCACCGCTACCTGGGTGTCCTGTTGATGCGCGCTGCGTTCGCGCACATAACGTTCGACGTAGAGCCGCAGGGTCGCGCCTTCGGTGCCGGTGCCCGACAGGCGGAAGACGATGCGCGCGCCGTCTTGGAAGAGGATGCGCAGGCCCTGGCCGCCGCTCACGCTGTGATCGACGGGATCGGTGTAGCTGAAGTCGTCGGCCGTCGCCACGGTGTAAGCGCCGAAGGTTTCGCCCGGCAAGCTGGGCAGGCGTGTGCGCAGCGCAGCCATCAGATCATGCGCGGCAGCGGCATTCACCGCTTCGTAATCATGGCGCGAATAGAAATTGCGCCCGTAGACGGCCCAGTGTTGACGGACGATCTCTTCCACCGACTCGCGCCGCACGGCGAGCAGGTTGAGCCAGAACAACACCGCCCACAGCCCGTCTTTTTCCCGCACGTGATTGGAGCCGGTGCCGAAGCTCTCTTCGCCGCAGAGGGTCACCTTGCCGGCGTCCATCAGATTGCCGAAGAATTTCCAGCCGGTCGGGGTCTCGAAACAGGGGATGCCCATGGCGCCGGCCACCCGGTCCACCGCCGCGCTGGTGGGCATGGAGCGCGCCACGCCGGCCAGGCCGTCGGCGTAACCGGGGATGAGTGTGGCGTTGGCGGTGAGGACGGCGAGGCTGTCGCTGGGGGTGACGAAGAAATGCGAGCCCAAGATCATATTGCGGTCGCCGTCGCCGTCGGAGGCGGCGCCGAAGTCCGGCGCGCTGGAGCGGTTCATGATGGTCACCAGTTCGTCGGCGTAGGTGAGGTTGGGGTCGGGATGGCCGCCGCCGAAATCTTCCAGCGGCGTGCCGCGCATCACCGTGCCGGGCAGCGCACCGAGGCGTTCTTCCAGGATGGCGCGGGCGTAGGGGCCGGTGACGGCGTGCATGGCGTCGAAGCGCATGTGGAACAGCCCGGAGTTGAACAGGGCGTGGATACGGTTGAAGTCGAACAGCGCCTCCATGAGCTGGGCGTAATCGGCGACGGGGTCGATGACCTCGACGGCCATCCCGCTCAGGCGGTGATGGGCGCGGCGGTCGAGGGGGATGTCCGGCGCAACGGCGATGCGATACTGGGTGAGTTCGGTGCTGCGCCGGTAGATGGCCTCGGTGACTTTCTCCGGGGCGGGACCGCCGTTGGCGGTATTGTATTTGACGCCGAAGTCGCCCTCGGGACCGCCGGGGTTGTGGCTGGCGGAAAGTATGATGCCGCCGAAGGCCTGGTGTTTGCGGATGACGCAGGAGGCGGCGGGGGTGGAGAGGATGCCGTCCTGGCCGATCAGCACCCGGCCCACGCCGTTGGCCGCCGCCATTTTTAAGATGATTTGGATCGCCGCAGGGTTGTAGTAGCGGCCGTCGCCGCCCAGTACCAGGGTGCCGCCGGCGTAATCGGACAGCGCATCAAAAGTGGCCTGGATAAAATTTTCTAGATAATGCGGTTGTTGAAAGACGCTGACTTTTTTGCGCAGCCCGGAGGTGCCGGGGCGCTGATCGCCGAAAGGCGAAGTGATGACCGTGCGGATGTCCATGGCAGGCGCCTCTCGATATGATTCACCGACTTGGGCGGGGCCGGGTCGCGGGCTTGAAATCCACGGCGGCCATCCCCACCTCTTTTGCTCACTTTAGCACTTCAGAATCACGAATACACCGGTTAAAAAAGGGAGGCAGCCATGACTGTAGCCGCGCACAAGGAGACCTTGGATTTTCAGGCCGAGGTCCGCCAATTGCTGAAATTGATGATCCACTCTCTTTACTCCAACAAAGAGATTTTTCTGCGGGAGCTGATCTCCAATGCCTCGGATGCCTGCGACAAACTGCGCTTCGAGGCCCTCGGCGATGACGCCTTGTACGAAGCCGACAGTGATCTCAAGATACGCGTGTCTTTCGACAAAGAGGCGCGTACCGTCACGGTGTCCGACAACGGCATCGGCATGAACCGCACTGAGGTGATGGAGAACCTGGGCACCATTGCCAAATCCGGCACGCGGCAATTCCTCGAATCCCTCACCGGCGACCGTGCCAAGGACACCCGGTTGATCGGCCAGTTCGGCGTGGGCTTTTATTCCGGTTTCATCGTCGCCGACAAGATCACCGTGTACACGCGCCGCGCCGGTTTGGGCGCGGAACACGGCGTGCGCTGGGAGTCGGACGGCGAAGGCAGTTACGGCATCGAGACCGTGGAAAAGCCGACCCGCGGCACCGAGGTGATTTTGCATTTGCGCGAAGGCGAGGACGAATTCCTCGACGACTTCCGTTTACGCGCCATCATCCGCAAGTATTCCGACCACATCGCCCTGCCGGTGGTAATGAAGGGCAAAAGCAAGGACGGCGCCGAGGCCGAGGACGAAACCGTCAACCACGCCTCGGCCTTGTGGGCGCGTTCCAAAAAAGAGATCAGCGAAGAGGAATACAAGGAATTTTACAAACACGTCGCCCACGACTTCGAAGATCCGCTGGCCCATGTGCATTCTCAAGTCGAGGGGCGGCAATCCTATACGACTTTATTTTATGTGCCGCAGCGCGCGTCCTTCGATTTGTGGGACCGAGACAAACGTCACGGTGTGAAACTCTACGTGCGGCGAGTGTTCATCATGGACGCCGCCGAACAATTGCTGCCCAATTATCTGCGCTTCGTGCGCGGCGTGGTGGATTCCGACGACCTGCCGCTCAATGTCTCACGCGAGATTTTGCAACACAATCGCCACGTCGAGGCCATCCGCTCCGGTTCAGTGAAGAAACTCCTCGGCGTGCTGGAAGACCTCGCAAAAAACGAACCGGACAAATACCGGACCTTTTGGGGCGAGTTCGGCCGGGTGCTCAAGGAAGGGCCGGGCGAGGATTTCGCCAACCGCGAACGCATCGCCAAGCTGCTACGGTTCGCCTCGACCCATAACAGTGATCATGCCGAAACCGTCTCGCTCGACGACTATATCTCGCGTATGAAAGAAGGCCAGGAGAAGATTTACTACATCACCGGCGAGAGTTACGCCGCGGCCAAAAACAGCCCGCATTTAGAGGTGTTCCGCCGCGAAGGCATCGAGGTGCTGCTGTTCTCCGACCGCATCGACGAGTGGCTGATGTCCCATCTCAGCGAGTTCGAAGGCAAGCACTTTCAATCGGTGGCGAAGGGCGCTTTGGATTTGGGCAAGCTGGGCAATGAGTCGGCCGCCGAGGAGATCAAAAAGGCCGAGTCGGAATTCAAAGATGTGCTGACGCGCATCAAGGATGCCTTGGGCGAAAAAGTACAGGAGGTGCGCATCAGTCAGCGTCTCACCAATTCGCCGGCGTGTCTGGTGCGTGAGGAGCACGATATGGGCGCCGGCCTGCGCCGCATGTTGAAATCGGCGGGGCATGACCTGCCGGATGTCAAGCCTATTTTGGAGATCAACGCCGGTCACCCGCTGGTGGCGCGTCTGCAAAAAGAGCACAACGAACGCCGCTTCGGCGATTGGGCCAGCATCTTGTTCGATCAAGCCACGCTGGCCGAAGGCGGGCAGGTCGAGGACCCCGCCGCGTTCGTGACGCGCTTGAACGAGTTGCTGTTGCTTCTGCCGGAATAGTTCGGCACAATCCGCAACGGACGGGAGTGATAAGGACGTCCAAATAACAGGGAAAGGGCGGCGGCATTCTTAAACGAGTGCCGCCGCTTTTTCATTTCCCGGCATGGATGATTCACCCTCGGCGGTATGCGGCCAACTTACCCGCGCGGCCCGTTGCGCTGGCCCGCCTATTTTTATTCCTCTATAAAAACCACCCACCCGGCCGTTGTAATTCTCCGTGTAGGTTTTTTAAATCCGTTTGATGTTGCAGGGCCTGCCTTGGCCGGTCGCCGGCGCGCGCTCGTGTCACGGCGGATTCGACAACTTATCCTCGCTCTCCGGACCTGTGGCGGGGTGCCATTCATATACAAACAAGTTATTGAATGCACAGCAGGGCCCATCTCCAGTCTGGTGCACTCAAGGTTTCCCGGCATTGACCGATTTACTACTCAAGCGGCAGGACGCCCAGTTTGATCCCTACGCTCACGGCCGTTGTTGTCAACCCAATATATAGATTGGGGCAAAGATCGCAGCGGTCGGCCGAATCAAGCTCTAGCATGGAAATCGCTTCAAGAATGAGCCGCCTGTCGTGGCTATGAAGTATGGGTGATTGAAATGCAACGCGGATTCAGTTTAGTAGAACTCATGATCACCATCGCCGTATCCGCCATCATCATGAGCATGGCGGTGCCTTCCTTCACCAATATGGTGCTGAATGGCCGCTTGACATCCAGCAGCGAAGAATTGGTGAAAGGTTTGCAACTGACCCGCAGTGAAGCGATGCGGCGCGGGGCGGTGGCCACTATCTGTGCCAGCAACGGCGGCACGTCCTGCAATGGCACCTCCTGGAATCAAGGTTGGATAGTCTGGGTGGACGTGAATGGGGACAACGCCGTGGCGGCCGGTGAGATCCAGCGGGTGTTCGGCGCTTTGGCCTCCACCCAACAAATCACCAGCGTCGAAAGCGTTCTCACTATCGGTTATGCGGCCAACGGTTTCTTGAACGGAGTTGCCGCCGGCGCCCAGCGCAGCTTTACCGTGTGTGACAACCGGGTCGGCGAACCCGGCCGCAGCGTGCGGGTCCGGTCCTTCGGCCATATCAGTACTACCGCAACGAATTGCACTTGAGTGGACGTATGAACACACGTATACCCTATCCGCTACACCCCTTGCGCTACGCCCGCGGCTCGTCGCTGATGGAGGTGCTGATCACCGTGCTGGTGATGGCGATCGGATTGATGGGCGTGGCGCAAATGCAGATCAGCGGCGTGCGTAATCAGAGCGACGCCTTTCAGCGCAGCATCGCCATACAACAGGTCAACGACATGATGGAACGGATGCGCGCCAATACCCCGGCCGTCGCGAGTTATGTCACCGCCAACGCGGCGGGCGCCAATCCCGGTTGCATCACCGCGGGTTGTACGGCGCAGCAAGTGGCCCAGTTCGACGTCTACACCTGGGTTACCGACAATGGGCAATTATTACCGAGCGCCGTCAGTACGGTGACCGCGGCCGATGCCAGCGGCAGACACACGATCAGCCTGGCCTGGACGCGGCGCGACGGCAGCAATGATCAAGTTACCATGACGTGGTCGCCATGAAGATGCCAAAAGTAAATCCCTTGAGCAAACGTCAGCGCGGGCTGACCCTGATCGAGCTGATGATCGGTCTCACCCTGGGCTTGTTGATGACCGGCCTGATCATCCAGATTTTTCTGTCTAACCGCCAGACCCACCGCTTCGGCGAGGCGATGTCGCTGTTGCAAGAGCAAGGCCGCTTCGCGATGAAAGTGATGAGCGACGATGTGCAGCTGGCCGGCTTTCGCACCACCATAGCCGGGGTAAACCCCGTACAAAATTTAACCGCCGCCTTGCCCAACCGCGTGCAGGGCGCCAATAACACCGGTGTGAATAATAGCGATTCCTTCACGGTACGTTATGAGCGCGCCAATCCGCTCGATTGCACCGGCGCGGCGGTGGCCAATCCGGTGGTGAATACCTACAGCGTGGCGACCGTCGCCGGCCAGACTGTGCTCACTTGCAACGGTGTCCAATTGTTGGATGGTGTGGTAGGCATGCAGGTTCTTTACGGCGAAGACACCAACGGCGACGGGGCCGCCAACCGCTATGTGTCGGTCATTCCCAGCAACGTTCTGAATGTGGTGAGCATGCGCGTCGCGATCTTGCTCAGCAGCAGCGAAAGCGTTTCACCCGACACGGCAAGCCGCACCTATACCGTGCTGGACCAGTCGTACGGTCCTTACAACGACAGTCGGCTGCGCCGGGTTTATACCACCACCGTGCAACTGCGTAATAGTGAGTTGGCATCATGAAAACTATCAATCTTTACTCGAACATTCATCGCCAGCGCGGGGCGTCGCTGATCATCGGCTTGTTGTTTCTCATCGTGCTGACCCTGCTCGGCGTGACGTCCATGAGCAAGGCGGTGATGGAGGAAAAGGTGGTCCACAACCAGCGCGATTCCGCGGTTGCCATCGAGTCCGCCGAGAGCGGGTTGAAAGACATCGAGCTTTGGTTGAATAGCCAGTCATTAAGGCCGCTGACCCGGGCCGCCGGCGGCAACGTGGTATGGAATAACGGCGTTTATAACGGCCTCACGGTCAACACGCAGCCCTCGACGTGGTGGACGACCAACGGAACCCAATACGGCACTCTCCGCAATAATGTGGCGCCCTTGCCTGCTCTGGCCAGCCAGCCATTGATCGTAACCCAGGAATTGGCCTGGCTACCCGATGATGTGGGCATGGCAACCAACTACGCCTCACAGGCCGGCTTGGCGTATTACGAAATCAGCGCGCAGGCCGCGGGTCAAAACGCCGCAACCCGCGCGGTTCTGCAAAGCATCTATGCGAAACGGTTTAACTGAAGAGGTGTAGCATGGTCACTCGATACATACGTAGCTATTTGACTCCGGCCGGCCTCATCGCCGCGAGCGCGATCATATTCGCCGGGTGGTCGTTGACCAGTCAGGCCGCTCTGCTCAACCTCGCTACCGTGCCGCTGTATATGGGCACCAACGCCCAACCCAATATCATGCTGATCATCGATGACTCGGGGAGCATGGATTGGGAAACGATCACGCAAGATGCCGACAATGACGGACGCGTTACCGGCACCCAGCCCGATGGCACCAGCCCCGCCGGCACGGGCACGTTCAAACACCGTGACCAAAATGATAACGGCACGGCGGATTGTACTTTTTCCGATCAAACCTTTTATGGTTATACCTATGGTGTGGATTCGCCTTATAGTACCTTCACCAACACGACCCAGCACTGCAATACGGCGGACGATCAAGAATGGCGCTTCCGCAATTATCAATTCAATACCCTGTACTTCAATCCCAATCGCACTTACACGCCCTGGGCCGGTGTCGACAGCGGCGGCACGCCCTTCGCTAATATGCCGATCACCGCGGCGCGTTTGGATCCTTACAACCCCAGTTCGGTCACCATCGATCTCACCCGCAACAACTCCAGCCGTAACGGTTCCAGTTATGGCACCTCCGATCGCGATGGCGACGGTCAGCCCGACGGCTTCCGTTACTACACCTGGAACGATACCGACAGCGACGGCCTTTTCGATAACGGCGAAGAGACGCAGTTTCTGATCAAGAACGCCGATGCCGCCACCAAGCAAAACTTCGCCAACTGGTTCAGTTATTACCGCAGCCGTGAATTGGTGGCCAAGGCGGCCTACGGCCGGGTCATCGCCGAGATCCGCAATGTGCGGATGGGCTTGTCGACCCTCAATAACAACAATAGCGTTAAACGCGCCATCGCGGTGATGAACGATGACCCCGCCACCGGTAATAAACGGGTGCTGATGGATGCCCTTTACAGCATCAATTCCACAAATGGCACACCGCTGCAAACCGCGCTCAATGAATGCGGAAAATACCTCAGTTGCACGACGAACACGCTGTTTTCCAGTTGTCCCGCGCTGTCCGCGGCACTGGGCGGCAATTGTCAGCAGAACTACGCGATCATGATGACCGACGGTTTTTACAATGGCTCCGTGCCATCGGTGGGCAATACCGACGGCAATCCCAACACGGCGTTCGACGGCGGCGCCTACGCCGACAGCTACAGCGATACGCTGGGCGATATCGCCATGAAATATTATGAAAACGATATTCAACCGAGTCTGGCCAATAATGTGGCCATCGTGTCCGGCTTCGACGAAGCGCGCCATCAACACATGGCGACTTACACGGTGAGTTTCGGCCAGCGCGGCACGCTCGCCAGCGACCCGCCCGACCGCACCACGGCATTCGCCTGGCCTAACCCCACCGCGGGGAATGCGGAGAAGATCGATGATTTACGCCATGCGGCGTTCAACGGCCGAGGCTTGTACATGTCGGCCAGTGATCCCGATGCGTTGGTAGCTGCGCTGCAAGAAGCGATCGCCGATATCATGGCCCACACCAGCGCGGCGTCGGCCCTGGCCTTCAACACCACCAATCTCAGCGCGGGCGCCACGGTTTACCAAGCCCGTTTTGAGAGTCTGTCGTGGACCGGCCAATTGCGTTATATGCCGATTTCAGCCACCGGAGTCATCGGCGCCCAGACGCTGGACGCGGCCGATGTGCTCGACAACGCGGTACCGAATAACCGGGTGATCATTACCCGCAAGGCCGACACCGGGGCGGGTATACCGTTCCGCTGGGCATCGCTGGCCACCACGCAGCAGACCTCGCTGAATCTCAATAGCAGTGGTTCGAATGACAGCAAAGGTTCGCTGCGGGTGGATTATCTGCGCGGCGACCGGACCAAGGAGGTGAGCAACACGGGCGGCACTTTCCGCGACCGCACTGGCGTGCTGGGCGATATCGTCGATTCCGGACCGGTTTACGTCGGCGCGCCGGCCTTCTTCTACTCCTTCGATAGCTATGGGACTTTCCGCAACGCCAATGCCAATCGCAGCCCCATGATCTATGTGGGCGCCAACGACGGTATGTTGCACGGCTTCGATGCCCTCACCGGCGTCGAGCGGCTGGCCTATGTGCCCGGCGCGGTCTACGGCCGTCTGGGCCGTCTGACCGATACGACCTATAGTCACCGTTACTATGTGGACGGCACGCCGACGGTAGGCGATGTGTATGTGGGCGGCAGCTGGCGCACCATGCTGGTCGGCAGTCTGCGGGGCGGCGGCCAGGGCATCTTCGCCCTGGATGTCACCGATCCCTCGGCGATGACTGAAGGCAACGCCGCGCAAATCGTCAAATGGGAATTCAGCGATGCCAACGACGCCGATATGGGTTATAGCTATAGCCAGCCGGTCATCGTCCGTCTCGCCGACGGCCGCTGGGCCGCGGTCTTCGGCAATGGTTACAACAACACCGAGGCCGATGGCCAAGTGAGCACCACCGGCGCGGCGGTGCTGTACGTGGTCAACATGGCCGACGGCAATTTGATCCGCAAGATCACCACCGGGGTGGGCACAGCCCAGGATCCGACCGCCACCAGCCGTCCCAATGGCCTGGCGACCACCGCACCCGCGGATGTCAACGTCGACTCCATGGTGGATTTTGTTTACGCGGGCGATTTGTTCGGCAACCTCTGGCGCTTCGATTTGAGCAGTACCAGTCAGGCCTCGTGGGCGGTGAGTAACGGCGGCCAACCCTTGTTCGTCGCGCGCTCCAGCGGCGCGTCGCCGCAGCCGCAGCCGATTACCGTGCGGCCGGTGG
>JAHFRV010000014.1 GCA_023266095.1 Gammaproteobacteria bacterium
GGCGTACACAGCGGCCAGCCGGCGCGCAGCAAGGAACCGTTGAAGCGGAAGGCATCGCGGCCTAGGCGCAGGCTGCAACGCCGGCCGGCGCGGGTCAGGAAATATTTCCAGCATGAGAAGATCCGCTATGCCGCATAGCCGATACTTATTCTCGCCGGGTTAATAACCAAGGCAATGTCTATGATTCGATATTGGAAGCACTACTTACCCGAGCGGTAGCAACATGCAACCAATTCAATTTAAGTGCGACTCATCAGTTTTGAGGTCACCATTCGAATTTTCAGATAAGTTGTAATCAGTTGTGTAGACATCATCCCGTCGCGAACGGCATCACAGTTCGACAATAAATTTTTAGCTAAAGTAATATATATATAGTCAAATTGACACATGATTCTCTAGCTGGCCTCCGTCTCAGGCGTTACAATGCCTCGCCCATCACACCAGGTCGGGCTGATACTTCATCACCGCCGGCGCAATGACTCGAGGATTCAGCTTTCGCCATTACGAACTGAGGCGGGTTAACACGGATAGAACCCATTTTTCAGATGGACGAAATTAATTACGATGCCAAAACCGCATTTCAAATTGGGCCAGCGCGGCACACAATGGGCAATGGCTGCATTATGTGGGTTGACTTTGACCGCATGCGCCACCCGACAACCCACCGTATCCAGCCTTCCCGTCGTTGCCAGTCCGACGCCTCCGCCGATGGTATCTTGCGAAGACCCGCAACGTGAGATCGCCCGCTTACAGCAGTTATTAGAGCTAATTGATTCGTTGATTTACAACAATGCAGCGGACAAAGAAGCTGCGATAAGCATGCTGCGCGCTCGTCAACAGAACCAAAATAAGCTACTGCGGGAAACTACCAGCCAAGCGGCGCGCGCCGAAGTGAAATTGCGCCGTTTCGCCACTGAAACCGACGCCGCATCGCTGCTCGCCGAGGTGGAGGTGGCCATGGACCAGCTACGCGCCACGCCCGGTGCGGAACAGTTTAATACACAGAAAATGCAAGCGCAGCGCATACTGGACAGCGCCTCCAACGCTTTCGTGCAAGGCGATTATGGCCTTAGTGTCGAACTCGCCACACAGGCCCGGCAATTCATCGATATGTTAGCGGGTTTGCCTATGGGTTCCGGTGCGGATAGACGCATGACCTCCGAGGTACCTTTCACGGTTGCCATTAATGTGCGCATGAAAGTCGATGGTAACCTGCGCCGTCAACCCCGCCCCAATGCCGCCGTCCTCGGCGTGCTGCAAAAAGCGACACCGATTTTCGCCCGCGCGTATCAGGGTGAATGGCTGTGGGTGCAAACTGAGAACGGCAATTCAGGGTGGGTGTTGAGCAGTCTAGTTGAAGCGCGTTAGGCTAAGAAACACAAGTGTTACCCGCATAAATCCCGAGCACTCTGCTTATCACGTCGCGCTGTGAACACGGTTGCGGCCGGCACGTTTGGCAGCGTACAGTTCCTGGTCGGCGCGTGCGACCACCGCGTCAGCCGTTGCATCTCCGGGCCGGCTGTGCGCCACACCGATGCTGATGGTGACCCGGCCATCGAATTGATAAGTAGCGCTTTGTACCCGGTCGCGTATGCGCTCCGCCATTTCAAGCGCGGCCGTGTTGTTGGTCTCCGGTAAAACAATCACGAATTCTTCGCCGCCGTAACGCGCCGCATAATCCACGCTGCGTATCGATTTCGTAAGGATGGCCGCCACGTTCACTAATACTTGATCACCGGCAAGATGGCCGTGGGTATCATTAAGTGCTTTGAAATGGTCGATATCGAGCATCAGTACCGTGAAAACGCGTTGGTTACGTTTGAAGCGTTCGAATTGATCGGCCAAAATATCATCGAGTTTCTTGCGGTTGAACAAACCCGTAAGGCTATCGGTGATGGACAGGGTTTCCAGCAACGCGTTTTGTTTTTGCAAGGCTCGGCTGGCCGCTTCGAACTCCTCATGGCTATGGCGCAGATCATCGGTCATCCGATTGAATACTCGAGTCAAGTGACCAATCTCATCGTCTTGCGCCACGGGGAGTTGTACGGTCAGATCACCGGCGGCGATGCGATCCGCGGCGGCGGTCAGGCGTTTCAGTGGTGTGACGATGGAACGCCCCATCCGCCAGGTGAAAAACCCCACTAGCAGGGAGATGCTGATCACCAATGTCACAAACAGATCGCGGAAAACCACCCACGCTTGGTAAACCTCGACGCGGTTCCTTTCCACCAACACGACAAACGCCAAGTCGCGCGGTATCTCCACGAGTCCCAGCACCGTATGCCCACCGAACCCGGTAAAGCTTCTCGGTTTACCTGCGTCTTCGCGCAGTTCCCGCAATAGTTGCGAATCTATCGGTGTCAAAGGGCTCGTGGTGTGGTAGGTGCTCAACAATGGTCTGCCCGCCTGATCCAAGATGACTACCTCACCCGGTATCGAGCTCGTGGTGTACTTGAGTAGCGGCTGCGCGGGGCGCAGATCGAGTACCGCCGCCAACACACCCAGAATACGGTTATCCATCGACAACACCGGCACGGCGACGGTGAGGGTGGCAGTAGCGTATTTTTCATCCCAATGTGGCGGAACTATGACCAGCCCCTCGCTGGCGGCCACCGGCGGCCAGTTCTGCCGCATTACCGGAAGCGCGGGCGCGGAGGCACTGCTGGCAACTACCTGGCCAGCTGGATCCAACACTGTCAGCTCCAGAAAGGGATCCAATTTTTCCTGCACTGCTCTCAGATATTGGGTCAGTGTCTGAGCGTGTTCCGCCGCGCTGCCCGACCGCGGCGCAGCACGGTGGGATAGTCCATCGATCACCGCGTCGGAACCGGCCAGCGCGCGTACGCCTTGCACCCGCTCCACGATCCAGCGTGCCAGCTCGCGGCTGGCGTCGCTCGCCAGGGTACGCAATTGGTGGGTTACATTATCGGTAATCAAGGCGTCGTTTTGCCGAAACGAAAATAGACCTAGGCCCAGCGATGGAATCAGCGTGACCATGATCGTGAAAATCAATATCCGGCTTTTAATACTCTTTAGCGAACTCACAAACATCCTTCAATCTGATCGGCGTTATTGAGCCAGGCAAGCTCTGATTTATTTGTCAAAGAAAACATAACGGACTGTTCATCTTAAGAATGAGCGCTGGTTGGCAAAACCTATGGCGCGACGATCAGTCCGCTGCCGATGTTACGGCATTGTTTCACTCAGGTAGACGATGCTACTGTCGCACAGCAGTCCGGGACGCATTACCTTTCCACTATTTTTACAGGGCCAGCACCTCGATACCCAAGGTAATCACATCACTTCGCTTTAGCAGCTACTGCGGCTCGCGACGGGCACGCTGACGAGAGAAAATCTCCAACATTGCAAGACCGATCCTTTCGTTGATGTCCCCGCCTTAAACCAATACTTGGCGTGTCGTGGTAAAAAAACGCTGGATCCGCCGCTCCAAGTCCGGATCGATCATTACAGTGGGCCGTCTGCCACGGGGACAAGCGAGCCGCGGCGTCGTTCCGAACAGACGGCAGATCAGCGGGCGTTCCGCATAAACTTGGCAACCCTGGCCGCCAAGGTGAGGACAGCTGAGTTCGGCCAGCGCCGTCTCATGTTCCGCGGCGCTCTTGACGGGAAGCCGAGACATTTCTTCGCTGGAAGTGGTCACTGGACCGCAACAGTCGTGGCAACCCGGGACACACTCGAACGCTGGAATCCGCCGGCGAAAAAACTGGATCTTCTGATCGTTGCTGGCCATCAGTGATTTCTCTGAGGAGTAAGAACGCGACGATTCGCTAACCTAGGCGTCGGATGACAGCTCACCGGTTATTGCCTCCCGGTTAGGCCGGCCGATGGTGAAATCAGAGTCACGGTTTCGCCGACAGGCAAGATGAATGATGTATTATCAAATGCGTAGGCAGCGCATGTCGCAATTGCTTTTTGAAAGTATAACAGCTTTCATCGGCCACTCGCATAGACCCGAAACCTTGGATCTGCCGCCGCTGGTGGCGCCGGGAGAGTCCGCGTGGCTTGCTCTACCGTTTGTAAGCTTGGTTTAAGTTTATCCGGGTAGATTACAAGGCCAGTTCGAAGCGCAACTTAAGGAGTCTGTCATGAAGCAAGCTAAGTGGGATTTGCCAACCCGTTACCTGCACATAGGCCTGGCCGCGACGGTGACTTTACAATTGACGATCAGTCTGCTCATGGAAGCACCCGATGAAGAGTCGGCCAGCGCGCTGGCCCGCGCCGCCTTTGAAGCCCATGAGGTGGTGGGCATCACGGCTTTGTTAATCGTCCTCGCCCATTGGCTGTGGACTTTGCGCAATCGCGCCGAGCATGGTTTGGCGCGGCTATTCCCCTGGCGCGGCGCGGCCTGGGCCGAGGTCAAGTCGGACCTGCGCGGGCTGCTGCACCGCCAACTTCCGCAAGGCGGTCCGCGCGGCGGTCTGCCGGGTTTGATCCACGGCCTCGGTTTACTGGCGGTGACCGGCATGGTAGCGACCGGCGGCCTGCTGTTTATTCTGTTTCCGGAAAGCGGCGAACCGGATGCCACCGTGGAATTTATCGCCGGCATACACGAATTCATCGCCACCTTGGTTTGGATCTACTGGGGCAGCCATATCGCCCTGGGTATATCGCACAGCCTGGCGGGACATCGCACGATGCAGGACATGTTCAATCTGAAAAGCAATTCTTAGCCTGGCGAGTACCAACCATCGTAGAGTTCCTTTTGGTGGAAAAAAGACAGCGTGATCACACCCCGACAGGGAGAGCTGTCGAAAAAAAACGGCGATTCATTCCCGCTTCTAACCGTCCTTCGCTTTGCCTCATTCCCATCGGTGCAAAAGCGGAACCAAAAGCGCGGAGGTATATTATGCCGGGTTTAAGTCATAACCCGGCCAGTTTACCGACGCCTCACAATTCCGATCCTTTTCTGCACCGGCCATTGACTCACCGCAGTCTTGACGAACACGCGGCGCAAGGCGTAGCTTGCTGCCGAATACGAGAAGAAATCTTTTCTTTCACCCGCCAGGGAAATCTACCGTTGCAGTTGACTCATCGTATAGAAATGATCGCCGGGATGACCGTGCTCGGCCTGCTGGTGATCGGCAGCATACTGGTACTGCGCCCGTTCATCGCTTCGCTGTTGTGGGCGGCGATTCTGGCCTATGCCACCTGGCCGGTTTATGAATGGCTGCACACCAAATTTAACGGCCGCTCCGTCCCCGCCGCCGCCACCATGACGGTCTTGCTGCTGCTCGCCATCGTCGCCCCATTCGCCCTCATGGCCGTGAGTCTGGCCGACAGCGCCGCGAGCATGGTGCGCACACTGCGCGAAGTCATCGAACAACCGCCGCCGGCGTTGCCGTATTGGGTCGAGTCGTTGCCGGTGATCGGAAGTTACATCAAAACGTGGTGGCTGACGACGATGCGCGAAGACGAAGGCGCCATCCTGTTGCAGCTCAAACAGTTTATGACCGAACTGCCGATCAAGGACATGGCAATACAAGCGGGCGGCGCGCTGGTGCATGGCGTGGTGCTCATCGCCTTCAGCGTCGTCATCTGTTTTTTCTTTTATCGTGACGGCCCGGCCATTACCGCGCGGGTCCGCGCCGTCATGGAACGCCTGGCGGGACAGCGCGCCAAGGGCTTGCTCGAAGTCACTGCCGGCACCGTGTCGCGGGTGGTCAACGGCATACTCGGCACGGCGCTCGCGCAATCCGTTCTCGCCCTGATCGGCTTCTGGATCGCCGGCGTCCCTGGCGCCGTACTGCTCGGCCTGCTGACTTTCTTCCTGTCGATCATTCCGGTCGGGCCGCCGCTGGTGTGGGTACCGGCGTCGCTGTGGCTGTTTTCCCAAGGCGAAACCGGCTGGGCGATTTTCCTCTTTATCTACGGCCTGGTGGTAATCAGCGGCGTCGACAATATCGTCAAGCCCTACCTGATCAGCCGCGGCGGCACCCTGCCGTTGCTGCTGGTATTCATGGGTGTACTCGGCGGTGTGCTGGCCTTCGGCTTCATCGGCGTCTTCATCGGCCCGGTGATTCTCGCCGTCGCATACACCCTGCTCTCGGAATGGATTAAACCGGCATTGAAGGCAGAGGAGCCGATGAGAGAAACCTAAGCATAACCATGCCCCTGGGATTCATCGACGGCCCGGCTTATATAATCGGAGGTATCCATGCGATACGAATTATTCTACTGGCCCTCCATACAAGGCCGCGGCGAATTCATCCGGCTCGCGCTCGAAGAGGCCGGCGCCGATTACCTGGACGTCGCGCGCGAGCGAGGACGCGGGCGGGGCGTTGCCGCGATGATGCAGCTACTGCGAGGATCGACACTCGCACGCCCGCCGTTCGCGCCGCCGTTCCTCAAGGCCGGCCAACTGCTCATCGCGCAGACCGCGAACATCCTCCAGCATCTCGGCCCGCGCCTGCGGTTGACGCCTCAGGCGGAAGCAAGCCGGCTGTGGGCGCATCAGTTGCAGCTCACCGTGGAGGATCTGATCGTGGAGGTGCACGCCACCCATCACCCGCTGTCGAGCGATCTTTATTATTACGAGCAGAAGGCCGCGGCGCGCCGCCGCGCGCGCTACTTCACCGGGCAACGCGCGCCGCAGTTTCTTCACTATTTCGAAGGCATGCTGACGGGTAATCAAACGGGCGTGGCTTACATGCTGGGACGCCGCCTGTCTTACATCGACTTGTCGATGTTCCAGATCGTCGAAGGCCTGCGTTACGCCTTTCCGAAAATGATGGCGCGCCTGGAGCCGGAGGTGCCCGCACTGATCGAACTGCACGCACGCATCGCACAGCGGCCGAATATCGCGGCCTATCTCGCCTCGCCGCGGCGCATTCCGTTCAATGAGGACGACATCTTCCGGCACTATCCCGAGCTGGAGAAAGGGCGGAGTTAACGCGTATCCCGCAAATAGAGCTGGTCTGTTTGCTCCGCCACCTTCGCCGACCATTTTTCGCGCTGGACGGCATGCCGTACCGCGCGTGAAATTGCTTCCTCACTGGGTCGAATGTCGATCTTCAGAACTTGGCCGGCCCGCAATAAATCGGCGTCGGCAATTTGCGCGTGGTTGGTGCTATAGATAAGCGGCCACCAGCGTGGATTACCGTATACGTCGGGCTTGGCCGCGATACTCCATAAGGTATCGCCGTGCATTACGCGGTATTCCTTGGTGACGGGAGTCGAGGGCGGGATCGCGACGGGGGGGGTGCGCAGCGCGGCCAGTAGCGCGGTAAAACGGTCGAAGGCGGCTTTACCTTGCTGGTTTTCATGGTTCGCGACGGCGTCGGCCAAGACGCGCCGCTGTTCATCATTCATCGATGCTTCAGCCCGTCTCGCCTCATCCAACAGCGGAGTGGCCTGTTCCAGCCACGAGCGGTTTTCTTGCTGTTCCTGCTGGCGTGATTCACGGGCGCGGCGCAAATCCTCCAAAGCTTGCTTCTTGGCGTGGGCCGCGGCGTTCACCGTTGCGTTTTCATCGCCGGCAGCCGCCGCCGCTTCCGCCCGAGTCAGCCAGTCGCGGGCTTCCTGTGATAAAGCTTTTTCCTGATCGGCCTCGGCCAACACTTGCTTGGCTTGGCTGATGGCCAGCGCCATATTGCGCGAGACGATGGCCTCGTGCCGGGCGGTCAGCGCATTGCCACGGGCACTCTTGTACTCGCGCGACGACAACCTTTTTTCGGCGCGCAGCAGGCGCTGTTCGGCTTCGCCATACCGTGTGGGTGCATAGGCGCCGGCATCCGCTTCCCGCGCCGCCTGCAAGGCCTGACGGGCATCACTCATTTCCTGCAAGGGCGCGCTGGCGCAGCCGGAAAGAACAGCCAGCATCAGCAGAGGGAGTATCCACAGGTAGGAACGCAGCTTCATCATCACTTCACATCTGCCATCCGGAGAAAGTCATAGCTTTGTTGCGCGGAAAACTTACTGTAGTTCAACAATATTTTCCGTGAAGCTAACAAGCGCCCCCTGGGCTGTCAAGGCGACAGCCTATAGAATGGCGCTTTACCCGCAACCGGATGTACAGCGATGGCCGATATCCTAGTCTTGTATTACAGCCGTCATGGCAGCGTGGCGGCCATGGCCCGACTCATCGCCAGGGGCATCGAAGAGGTGCCGGGCATGCAGGCCCGCTTGCGTACCGTGCCGCCGGTGTCCACGGTCTGTGAGGCCGTGGCGGACACGATACCCGCCGAGGGCCCGCCCTATGCCAGCCTCGACGATCTGCGCGAATGCGCCGGACTGGTATTAGGCAGTCCCACCCGCTTCGGCAATATGGCGGCGCCCATGAAATATTTTTTGGACACGACCGGCAGCCTGTGGCTGTCCGGCGTCCTGACCGGCAAACCCGCCGCGGTCTTCACCTCCACTTCCACCCAGCACGGCGGCCAGGAAACCACCCTGCTGTCGATGATGTTGCCTCTACTCCATCACGGCATGCTGATCACCGGCCTGCCTTTCAGCGAGACGGATCTCACCACCACAACCAGCGGCGGCACGCCTTACGGCGCCAGCCACGTCGCGGGCGGCGACAGCAATCTGCCGCTCACCGACGAGGAAAAACGTCTGTGTCGCAGTTTGGGCAAACGGGTGGCGGACATCGCACGGTGTTTGGCGGGGAGTTGAAACGCGTTGCGCAGCCAGCAGAATCGCGCAATCTCACCTCATTTTCGTTCGACCGATATTTTTTGGCGGCCTCGGCGGTGAATCATTCAGGGCACAAACGCGAAGTCCCATCCACGGCGAACTCAAGTCGGCGGCGCATCCAGCACGGATTTGACGAAGGGCACGGTGAGTTTGCGCTGCGCCGCCAGGCTGGCGTGATCCAACAGTTCCAACAGCTCGAAGAGCGCATTCATCTCGCGGCGGCAACGGCGCAGTAGAAAAACCGCTACTTCGACCGGCATCTCCATACCGCGTTGGCGAGCCTGCAGGCGCAGCGCTTCGGCCTTATCCTCGTCACTCAATTCGTGGAGTTGCAACACCAGGCCCCAGGCCAGCCGCGAACGCAGATCGGGCAGATTCAGCGCCAGCGTAGCGGGATTACCGCGCGCCGCCATCAGCAAACGACCGCCCGTTTCGCGCACCCGGTTGTATAAATGAAACAGCGCAGTCTCCCAAGCGGCGTCACCGGCGATGTGATCGAGGTCGTCCAGCACCACCCACGGCAATTGTTCCAAACCGTCCAGCATCGCCGGCGTGAAGTGCGCCGCCTCGGCGAAGGGCAGATAGGCCACCGGCGCGCCGCGCGCGGCAATGTCATGACAGGCGGCTTGCAGCAAATGGGTCTTGCCGGTGCCCGCGCCACCCCAGAGATACAGGCATGGCTCGTCGTCATCGCTGATCGCTTGTCGCACCAGCACCAGCGCCTCGCGGTTGGGACCGGGATGATAATTGGCGAAGGCCGCCCCGGCCCGCAAACGCACACCGAGCGGTAATTGCGCGAACAAATTGGAATTACCGGGACGAGACATCGGCGCTCAGTTCAAACACCGTCACCACCGGTGTACATCCGGCTGATCAGGTAACGCTCCTTGGCATAACGCAGCAACACCACCAGTACCGCCGTCACCGGCAAAGCCAGCAACACGCCGACGAAGCCGAACAATTGTCCGCCCGCCATCACCGCGAAAATCACGCCCAGCGGGTGCAAGCCGATGCGGTCGCCGACCAGCAGGGGCGTGAAGACGAAACTTTCCAACACCTGCCCCACGCCGAACACCGCCAGCACCAGCAACAGGGGGAACAACTCTTGAAACTGCATGAGCGCCGCCACGCCCGCGAACAAAACACCCAAGATAAAGCCCAGATACGGTATGAAACTCACCAACCCCGCGAACAAGCCGATGAGCAAAGCCAGGTCCAAGCCCACCAGCCACAAGCCCAAGGTATATACCGCTCCCAGGAGCACCATCACGGTGAGTTGCCCGCGCAGAAAACCGCCGAGCACCGCGTCACACTCCGCGGCCAGCCGGGTGACCACCGGCAGGTGACGGCGCGGAACCAAGGCGCTGAGGCGCATGATCATCACGTCCCAATCGCGCAGCAGATAAAAAGTCACCAGCGGGATCAGCACCACGGTCGCCAGCCACGCCATGACCGCCAGACCGGAACGGGTCACCGATCCCAATACGTCCGCCGCCACGCCGCCCACTTGCTGCCAATGCGTCATCAGTGCCTGCTTGATGCTCACCAAATCAAAACGCAGTTCGGCGAACCCCAACTGCCGTTGCAACCAAGGCAGTGCCTCTCGCTCCAGCCAATCGAGATACCCCGGCAGTTTATCGATCAACACTTCCACCTGCTGTTGTAACAGCGGCACTAGCACTACGAAGGCTGACGCCAGCACCGCCAGCATCACTGAGAACACCACCACCACCGCCGGGGTGCGCGGCAGGCCCTTGGCTTCCAGTCGGTCCACCAGCGGATCACCGAGATAAGCCAGACCTGCGCCGACTAAAAACGGCGTGAGCACCGGCCCCAACAAGTACAGCAACATGGCGGAGACGACGAAGCCCGCCAGCAGCAGCCATTTTTGGGTATCAGTCAACATACTGCGGTTTCCGTTTCATCATTCATATGTCAATTCATCGCGACGTCCGGCGGCTACGGTAAGCGCGTACGCCCCAAGTCCACACATAGTCGACGCCGCTCAGCACGGTGGTGATCAGCACCACGAAAATCAGGCCTTCCACGATACCCGCCAGCATGGGCAACAAACCCAGCGAAGCCACCGCCGCGACCGCGAGCACGATCTGCGTCACCGTATTGAATTTACTGATCCAGCTCGGTTCCATGTCGTAGCGGCCCACCAGCCAATGAAAAGCCAGGGCGCCGCTGAACAACAGAACATCACGTACCACCACCGTGACAACCAGCCACAACGGCAATACCTCCAGCCAGCCGAGCACTAGATATGTGGTGACCAGTAACAGCTTGTCCGCCAGCGGATCGAGGATAGAACCCAGCCGGCTGCGCCAACCGAAGCGTTTGGCCAGGTAACCATCCACACCGTCGGAGATGCCAGCGATCAAAAAGGTGAGTAAGGCTTCCGTGTAGCGCTGGGTCAACAAGAACCAGGCCACTGGGACGACCAGGACCATGCGCAGCATACTAATCGTGTTAGGGATATCACGCAGGTTCACGGTGCTAATCGATATTGCAAAACATTGCCTGACGCCGGCACGGCCGCCACCGGCGTGAGCACCCGGCCGAGGGCCAAGGAGAGCGTGAGGCCCTGCAACTCGCCGCGCACCTGTACGCGGTACACCACGCGGGCGCCCTCGACCCGTTCCACGGCGACGCCGCCCACCGGGTCGAGTCCGCCGAGATAACGCGACAGCCGGGCGTAATCCTGAACATTCACCACATTATCCACCACCAGAGTCGCCACGCTGCTCACCCCCGGCTTCAACACCAGGGCATAACGCTGGGCCATGTTCTCCGCGACTTGATTGAGTCCGGCCGCCACCACTTCGGCCAGTGAACCCTCGCCCGCCTCCCAGTGGGTGCTGCTGCCGCCCTGGCGGAGGCTCCACTGTCCGCGCCAGCGCTCCGGAGCAATCGAAAACACCCGGCCGAGCAATATCGCGTCGGCATGATAACGGACGGAAGCCTGTATCAGCGGCTCACTGAGCTGACCTCCCACATCGACGCTATTGACCGCGTTTTGGTCCTCGTCATCCAGCTTGGGCAAACTCACCGGCAGCCCCCGGCGTTGCGCCCGCTCTTGCACCACGACCTGGATCTCGGGCCGGTTTGCACCACCCACCAGCGTTCGCCCGCCACCGTCTTCGAGCACCAGCCACAACAAAATTCGGGGGCGCTCACGGTCCCACACCGGCAGTCCCGCATCATAAATACGTTGATTGATCGCCTGTCGGTCAAAACTCACTTGCAGGGTGGGTCCTGTCTCCGCCGTGCGATAGCCATAACGCTGCATCGCCTGCTCGGCTTGCTGCAGCAAGGTTTTGAACTGGGGCTGGGCGGGGGCGGCCGCGCTGCCGGTCACCTTCACCAGCACCTCGGCCAGGGCGGCGCGACTGGCCACGGCACGGGCGGCAGCGCCTTGATCGGCCACCGGCACCTCGGCCTCATAAAGGTCGATCATCTCCACCGCCCACCCGGCGCGCGACGACAGCGCCAGCAGTGCGGCAAAAATGCAAACCATCACCCCTTGATTCATGATTCCGTAGACCCTTCGCAACACGCCACGTCCGGCGAAATGATACACGCTTCTCCCCGCCGCCGGGTACGCGACCGAGGACAAGGGCCGGCGCAACCGCTACAATACCCGCAACATTTTGCGAACCGACACGGCGAATACCATCCCATGAGCACTACCCAGCCCCCCCAATCCGGCTTGAGCTACCGCGACGCCGGCGTGGACATCGACGCCGGCGACCGCCTGGTCGACCGCATCAAACCCATCGCCGCCCGCACCCGCCGTCCCGGCGTGCTCGCCGGTCTCGGCGGTTTCGGCGCGCTGTTCGAGATCCCCGCCGGCTACCGTCAGCCGGTGCTGGTCTCCGGCACCGACGGTGTCGGCACCAAACTCAAACTGGCAATGCAACTCGCTAAACACGACACGATAGGCATCGACCTGGTGGCGATGTGCGCCAACGATATCGTGGTGCAGGGTGCCGAACCGCTGTTTTTCCTCGACTACTACGCCACCGGCCATTTGGAGGTGGACGTGGCGGCGGCGGTGGTGGGCGGCATCGGCCGCGGCTGCGAACTGGCCGGCGCCGCACTGGTGGGCGGCGAGACCGCGGAAATGCCCGGCATGTATCACGGCGGCGACTACGACCTCGCCGGTTTTTGCGTCGGCGTGGTGGAAAAAGAACGCATCATCGACGGCAGCAAGGTCGCGGCGGGTGACGCGCTGATCGGCCTCGCCTCATCCGGTCCGCATTCCAACGGCTATTCGCTGATCCGCAAAATCATCGAAGTGAGCGGCGCCGATCTTTCGCAAGAGTTCCATGGCCGGAGTTTGGGCGAGACCTTGCTCGAACCGACCCGCATCTACGTCAAATCGCTGCTGGCGCTCTTGAACGAGGTGCCGGTGCATGCCCTCGCCCACATCACCGGCGGCGGCATCACCGAGAATCTGCCACGAGTGCTGCCCGAAGAGACCCAAGCCTTCATCAACACCACTCGCTGGCCACGCCCGCCGATATTCAGCTGGCTGCAAACACAAGGCAAGGTCGCCGACGACGAGATGTACCGCACGTTCAATTGCGGCATCGGCATGATCGTCTGCGTGCCCGCCGCCGAAGCCGAACGGGCGCTGCGCCGCTTGCGCGAACTGGGCGAGACGGCCTGGCGCATCGGCGAGGTGGCGGCGCGCCGCGGCGCCACTCATCAGGTGACCCTCACCGCCTCATGAGTGACAGCATTCAGCGCGTGTCTATCGTCGTCCTCATCTCGGGCAACGGCACTAATCTGCAAGCCATCATCGACGCGGTGGCGACCGCTGACTTGCCGGTGGATATCCGCGCCGTCATCAGCAATAAACCCGAGGCCTACGGCTTGGAGCGCGCGCGCCGCGCGGCCATCCCGGCGCTGGTGGTGGATCACCGACGATACCCCGACCGCGCCGCGTTCGACGCGGCATTGCAAACCGCGATAGATCAGTACCAGCCGCGATTAGTGGTGCTCGCCGGGTTCATGCGCATCCTCACGCCGGAATTCGTCGCGCATTATCACGGCCGCCTGCTCAACATACATCCGTCCCTGCTGCCCGCCTTTCGCGGCCTCGATACGCATAAGCGCGCGCTCGAAGCGGGGGTGAAGGAACACGGCGTCAGCATCCACTTCGTCACCGCCGAATTGGACGGCGGCCCGCTGGTGGCGCAACAAAAAATAGCCGTATTGCCCGGCGACGACGCACTCAGTCTGGCGGCGCGCGCGCAACAGGCTGAACACATACTTTATCCGCAAGTGATACGCTGGTTCGCCGAAGGGCGGCTGATATTGCAGGCAAACCGGGCTATGCTCGACGGCGAACCGGTGCGGCTATCACATCAGACAACGAGCGGATAAAAACGGTGATATCCCTACGCAAACCAGGATGGTTATTTTTAGCGGGTTGGCTGCTGTGCTGGTGGGCAAGCCCCTCCGCACTCGCCGAAGAAGCGGCGCCCTTCCCCAACTTCAGTGCCGAGTACGTCTTGAAGCGCAACGGTCTGCCCTTGGGCAATGCCACCCGCAGCCTGCGTTCCATCGGCAACGGCCGCTACGTTTTCGAGTCCGTCACCTACGCCACCGGCATGATCGCCTGGCTGGTCAAGGACCGCATCGAAGAGCGCAGCACGTGGACTTACAGCGGCGGCCAATTGCGTCCTCTCGAATACAAATACGATCGCTACGGCGGCAAAAAAACCCGACGCGTCAAACTTAACTTCGACTGGGAACGCCGGGTGGTGACCAATAACATCGACGGCGACCCCTGGCGCATGGACATTCCGCCCAATGCGCAAGACAAGCTGCTCTATCAACTGGCGATCATGCAGGATTTGAAAAATGGCCGCGCCGGCTTGCAATACAACATCGCCGACGGCGGCCGTTTGAAGAATTACCAGTTCGATATTCTCGGCGAAGAAACGGTGACGACGCCGCTGGGCAAGCTGAAGGCCATCAAACTCGAACGGCTCGGTGATAAACGCGACACAACGGTCTGGTGCGCCCCGTCACTCAATTACCTGCCGGTGCGGCTGGAGCAGCAGGAATCGGACGGCAGCCGCCTGAGCATGGACATCCAATCGGTGAAAGGCTTGCCGGCGCGCTGAACCCGCCGGGGACCGTATCAATTCAAGCTTTGGGCAAGGTGACGCCGCGCTGACCTTGATACTTCCCGCCGCGATCCTTGTACGAGGTCTCACACACCTCGTCGGACTCCAGAAACAACACCTGCGCCACACCTTCGTTCGCGTAGATTTTCGCGGGCAGCGGTGTGGTGTTGGAAAATTCCAGCGTCACATGCCCTTCCCACTCCGGCTCCAACGGCGTGACATTGACGATGATGCCGCAGCGCGCATAGGTTGATTTGCCGAGACAGATGGTCAGCACATTACGCGGGATGCGGAAATATTCCACAGTGCGCGCCAAGGCGAAGGAGTTTGGCGGAATGATACAGACCGCAGATTTGATATCCACGAAGCTATTCGCGTCGAAATTTTTCGGATCGACGATAGCCGAATTGATATTGGTGAAAATCTTGAATTCGTCGGCGCAACGGATGTCGTAGCCATAACTTGAAGTACCGTAGGAAATCAGGCGTTCACCGTTTCTCTCGCGCACTTGCTGAGGTTCGAAGGGCTCGATCATGCCCTGCTGTTCGGCCATGCGGCGGATCCACTTGTCTGACTTGATGCTCATGAATAAACCTTCGTTTGATATCCATTGTTTTTTTGGAGACGTCGACTGCGGCGGAACATTGCGCCGCCCGAATCGCCTCTCAGGTATTTTGAATGACGATATTGGGAAACTTTCCGCTGTAATCCCGCGCGCGCAAGGCCAAGGACGCGGCCACCCGCCGCGCGATGTCGCGATAGAGGCGCGAGACTGGCCCGTCCGGATCGGCCACTACGGTGGGTTTGCCGCCGTCGGCCTGTTCACGAATGCGGATATCCAAGGGCAACGCGCCGAGAAATGCCACATCATATTGCTTGGCCATGCGCTCGCCGCCGCCCTCGCCGAAGATATGTTCGGCATGGCCGCATTGGCTGCAAATGTGAATGCTCATGTTTTCCACGATACCCAGCACCGGCACCTCGACCTTCTCGAACATCTTGAGGCCCTTGCGTGCATCCAGCAACGCGATGTCCTGCGGCGTAGTCACGATCACCGCGCCGCTGACCGGAATGCGCTGTGCCAGGGTGAGTTGAATATCACCGGTGCCCGGCGGCAGGTCTACTACCAAATAATCCAACCCATGCCAATTGGTCTCACTTAACAACTGGGTGAGCGCCTGGGTGACCATCGGACCACGCCAAATCATCGGTGACTCTTCGTCGATCAGGTAACCGATGGACATGGATTGAATGCCGTGGGCCGTTATCGGCTCCATGGATTTGCCGTCTTTGCTCTCGGGGCGCCCGTCCGCGCCCAACATGCGCGGCTGGCTGGGGCCGTAGATATCCGCGTCGAGTATGCCCACCGTGGCGCCTTCCGCCGCCAAGGCCAAAGCCAGATTCACCGCGGTGGTGGACTTGCCCACCCCCCCCTTGCCCGAAGCCACGGCGATAATATTCTTCACTTCCTTGAGAGTCGCCACGCCGCGCTGCACGGCGTGCGCCACCACCTCCCACGAGAGGTGAATGTCGGCATGGGCAACGCCTTCGATGGCTTCCACCTCGGTTTGAAGTTCGGCGATCCATTGCGCACGCAGGCCCGCGACGGGATAACCCAGCACCACCTCCACCGTCACGCGGTCGCCACTGACCGCGATATTTTTGACCGCCTTACTGGCGACCAAGTCTTGCTTCATATAAGGATCGGTGAAACTTTTCAGCGCCATTTCCACCTGGAGACGCGAGATGTCTGCCATTGCCCGTAACTCCCTAATTTTCAAATGTTGACAGTGAATTTTCACCTAATAGGCGCAAGGCGGAATAGTGTACACCATAGCCCACGCCAAAAAGCCCGAAACCCCGCGCAGCGACACCCAGTAAGTTATTCGGTCAAGATAATCATAACCCGTTAAAATGAATAGCCATGGCTCTTCGCATTCAATGGGGCGACTAAAATATTGACCTTCGAGTAGTTTACAATTAATAATTAATATTGCGCGGCACATCTGCGATGTGCTCCGAACCCCACTTACACATAACGGTTGACTTTTGTTAGGCAACTACGTTAAAAATAGCGACAGGTGGGGGTACACACAACCGGTATAACCGGGGGATGAGGCTAATGTCTAATTATAAAAAAGCACTTACCGTAGGTGTGAGCTTTTATCTGGTATTGGGGGCGTCAGCCAGCCAAGCGGATTTTGCTCTCAATTGGGCTCGTATTGGGGATCAATTGGGTGGGGGTATCCCTCAGACAAATTGCAACCGCGGCGAAGGGGGTACTGCATGTACGATACAGTCCGCCTTAACCGAGGTTGCCGACCCTGACAAAACTCCATTCTTGCAAGAACGCATTATAGGCCCCGATGGTCAAGCCTATTATCACGTCGTGGTCGGCTTGCCCACTAGTGAATTTGCCCAGGAAACCTTCATTCGCGCCAACAGCACTGTACGTTGGGGAACGGGCTTTGTAGATGTTCTAGGCTCCTCCAGTGGAGGGAACATCACATTTCAAGGTTTTGGCCGTCGACCTGAACTTTTCGCTAACATGAAACCCCTGGATCCCGATGAAACCATTTCCGGCAATTCCACCGCGAATCCCAAATTAGTGGAAATGCGCCAAGTCATCAATGTAACCAATAGCCAGGGTCAATTTGAGCAGGAGTTCTTAAAAGACAGCTTAAGCAACAAACCTCGAATCACTCAGGAGTTGAACAGGACGGTTGCCAATGCGGAAATTAAAGCCTTCTTTCAGACTGACTTGCGCGCTTTGAATTATGACGATATGAATACCGCCGCTGCCGTGACCAATACCATGAGTCTGCCTGGTGGTGCGGGTAGCTTCAATATGGCGCTTGATGCTCAGTCCAGCCAAGTCACCGCCGGCCAATATCGCTGGGTACCGGGGACGGGTCCAGGCCAAAGCACGGGCACTTGGGAATACCTCGGTGGTGGTGGCTTTGATCCCTATCTAGAAAACTGGAAAGCCTTCCGTAGTGCAACTGAAAACCCAGTCGTTAAAATTCAATAATTGAGACAAAAGGGGCGGTTTCGCCCCTTTTGCTTTATAGTCTCCACCTGCATGCGGTCCCTACCTAGCAAGCCTCGTTGCTTGAGCTATAATTGCGCTCTTTGTTGTTCTGGATAAGCCATTGCATATGGACGCCACACGCCGCACCCTACTCGTCACCAGCGCACTGCCCTACGCTAACGGCCCCATCCATCTGGGCCATCTGGTCGAGTACATTCAAACCGACATTTGGGTGCGCTTTCAGAAGATGCGAGGGCATGAATGCCACTATGTCTGCGCCGACGACGCTCACGGCACGCCGATCATGCTGCGCGCGCGGCAAGAAGGCATTTCGCCCGAAGTCTTGATCGCACGTATCGGCGAGGAACACCGCGCCGATTTCGCCGGGTTTGCCATCGCCTTCGACAATTACCACAGCACCCACTCACCGGAGAATCGTGAGCTGGCGACCCTGATTTATCAACGCCTGCGTCAGGCCGGCCATATCAGCACGCGGACCATCACCCAGGCCTTCGATCCGGAAAAACAGATGTTTCTGCCGGACCGCTTCATCAAAGGCGAATGTCCGCGTTGCGGCGCGGCGGATCAATACGGCGACAGTTGCGAGGTGTGCGGCGCCACTTACTCGCCTTCGGATTTAAAGAACGCGATCTCCGTTTTGTCCGGCGCCCGTCCAATCGAAAAAGAGTCCCTGCACTATTTCTTCAAGCTCAATGATTTCACCGACATGCTGCGCGACTGGACCCGCGGCGGCCACCTCCAGGTCGAGGTCACCAACAAACTCAATGAATGGTTCGAGGCCGGCTTGCAGGAATGGGACATCTCGCGCGACGCGCCCTACTTCGGTTTCGAAATTCCCGACGCCGAGGACAAATATTTTTATGTGTGGCTGGACGCCCCCATCGGTTACATGGCTAGCTTCAAGGCCTATTGCGAGCGCAGCGGCCTGTCGTTTGACGCCTATTGGCAAGAGGACAGCAGCGCGGAGCTTTATCATTTCATCGGCAAGGACATCGTCTACTTCCACGCTTTGTTCTGGCCGGCGATGCTGGAAGGCGCGGGCTTCCGCACCCCTACCGCGATCTTCGCCCATGGCTTTCTCACCGTGAACGGCCAGAAGATGTCGAAATCCCGCGGCACTTTCATCAAGGCCCGCAGCTATCTCGACCATCTCAACCCGGAGTATCTGCGTTATTACTTCGCCGCCAAATTGAGCGGCGGCGTCGATGACCTCGATCTCAATCTCGACGACTTCGCCCAGCGCGTCAACGCCGATCTGGTGGGCAAAGTAGTCAACATCGCCAGCCGCTGCGCGGGTTTCATCACCAAGCGATTTGAAGGACGGCTGGCCGCCGAGTGCCCCGATGCTGACTTGTATCAGGAATTCGTTGCCGCCGGCGAGTCCATCGCCGCCGGCTTTGAGAACCGCGACTACAGCCGCGCGGTACGGGAAATCATGGCTCTCGCCGACCGGGCCAATCAATACATCGACGAGAAAAAGCCCTGGCAAATCGCCAAAGAACCTGGCCGCGAGCAGGAATTGCACGCGGTGTGCAGCCTGGGCGTGAATTTATTCCGGGTGCTGATCACTTATTTGAAACCGGTTCTGCCGCGCACCACCGCGCTGGCCGAAACTTTCCTGCAAGATGATGAACTGCGCTGGGACAGCCCGCAAACACCTTTGCTGGCGCACACCATCGCGCCCTATCAGGCGCTGATGACCCGTGTCGAACCCAACCAGGTACAAGCCATGCTCGATGCCTCCCGAGATAATTTGCAAGCCACCTCCCCCGCCGCCTCTACGACGGGTCCTTTGGTGCAAGACCCCATACAAGCGGTCATCAGTTACGATGATTTCGCCAAGATCGACCTGCGCATCGCCCGCATCGTCGCCGCCGAGGCCGTGCCCGAGGCCGATAAATTACTGCGCCTGACGGTAGATCTCGGCGGCGAACAGCGCAACGTCTTCGCCGGAATCAAGTCGGCTTATTCCGCCGAACAGCTGGTGGGCAAACTCACCGTGGTGGTGGCCAACCTCGCACCGCGCAAAATGCGCTTCGGTGTTTCGGAAGGCATGGTGCTCGCCGCCGGTCCTGGCGGTAAAGAACTGTGGCTGCTCGAGCCAGACGTCGGCGCCCAACCCGGACTGCGCCTGAAATAAACACGCTCATGTCGAATTTCGTTGTGGGATACTTGGGCCCGTTCACCCGATAAGCCGCCATGCTCACCGCGATCATCGCCTTTTCGCTATCGGCACTGCTCTTGGCGCTCGCGTTCCGCCGTGTTTCACGGCCTAGACCCCGGCCGACGGTGGACGAGCTCGACGCCGTGCTGCCGCAAACCCAATGCACCCGCTGCAACTACCCCGGCTGCCGGCCCTATGCCGATGCCCTGCTTCGCGGCGAAGCCGATATCAACCAATGCCCGCCGGGCGGCGAAGGCGGGGTCCGTGCCCTCGCCAGGCTGCTGGGCGTGCAACCCAAACCGCTCAATCCGGCCCACGGTTCCGTGCAAACGCAACCTATCGTCGCCGTCATCGATGAGCAGACCTGCATCGGCTGCACCCTCTGCATCCTCGCCTGTCCGGTGGACGCCATCCTGGGTGCAACCAAACAAATGCATACCGTCATCACCCACGAATGCACCGGCTGCGAATTATGCGTGGCGCCGTGTCCGGTCGATTGTATCCGCATGGTCCCGCTAGCGCAGCCCGCCGCGAACGCCCGGCCTCTCCTCGCCTGGTATCGCCGCGTGCCGACCCAACTCAGCGTACAGGCCGATCTGGCCCGCCGCCGCCATCAGGCCCGCCTGCAACGCCTGGCGCGCGAAAAACAGGAACGCACCGCACGCTGGCAACTAGCCAAAACCAGTACCGCGCTGCCGGCCGCCGCCGAACACGTCTTGCCGGTCCCGGTCCGTCCCTCACAAAACGAGATACGCGCCGCCATCGAACGGGCCCGCCTCAAACGCGCCGGCAAAGACCACGCCGCGAGGCGGGCGCCGCTGCCGAACGACGACCAAGCGCGTAGCGATCACTGACCGCAAGCCCCGGCCGCGATGGCCAGAACACTGGGCCAAGGCTTACAATAGCCACGGCTTTTCATCCGGTTCCGCCGACCACAGTGTCCCATTGAGCACTGGCACCACATCGATACGATAGACCGCATGACGCCGAAAAAACGCCAGCTGCTCTTCGAACGCTTCAAAGCGGCCAAGCCCAAGCCGACCACGGAGTTGAACCACCACACGCCCTTCGAACTGCTGGTCGCCGTCATCCTCTCGGCGCAGGCCACCGACAAAGGCGTCAACAAGGCCACCGAAAAATTATTCAAGGTCGCCAACACACCCGCGGCCATTTTGAAATTGGGTGAATTGGGATTGAAACAACATGTCAAAACCATCGGCCTGTTCAACGCCAAGGCCAAAAACATCATCGCCACCTGCCGGATCCTGGTGGAGCAGCATCACGGCGAGGTCCCCTCTACCCGCGAGGCGCTGGAGGCCTTGCCCGGTGTCGGCCGCAAGACCGCCAATGTCATACTCAACACCGCCTTCGGCCAACCCACCATCGCGGTGGACACCCATATCTTCCGCGTCGCCAATCGCCTCGGCCTGGCACGGGGCAGCACGCCGCTGGCGGTGGAAAAAGAGTTGATGAAAACCGTACCCGATGAATTCAAACACGACGCCCATCACTGGCTGATTCTGCACGGCCGTTACGTGTGCGTCGCCCGCAAACCGAAATGCCCTGTCTGTCTGGTCCGCGATCTCTGCGAATACCGCGACAAGACCCCGGCCGACGGGTAATTTAAGCGCGAGGATATCTATGTTCTTTTCCCAAAACCGCGACGAGCTCCGGCAAATGTTCAGCGACAGCTGGCGGAAATTCCGCGAGGACCAGCCCATGCAACCCCTGGAACAATTGATCGCCCAGGCCATCAAGGCCCATCCGGAATATCACCCGTTGTTCGACGACCCAAAGGCCTTGCAGGACCAGGACTACACCCCCGAGATGGGACAATCCAATCCGTTTCTGCATTTGGGATTACACATTGCCGTGCAGGAACAAATCGCCGCCGACCGGCCGGCCGGTATCCGTGCTCTTTATCAGACCCTCGCGGCGCGCAGCGGCGACGCCCACGCCACCGATCACCGCGTCGCCGAGTGCATGGCCGAAGCGATCTGGATCGCCCAGCGCAATAATGTCCTGCCCGACGAGGCGGCGTATCTCGAGTGTTTAAAGAAACAAATTTAGAGCGGTTGGAGAGCGCGTCGTCATGAACGGAAAACTCATCACTGCGCTCTCCGCGCTGTTGCTCACCGCCGCATCGCTTTACTTCGCGTTGAGCAACGGCGAGGCACCTCGGCCCGTGCGGCCGACCACGGCGATCAGCGCGGACGGCGGCGATGCGTCGCTCGCCGCCGCCTGGCGCGAACGGCGTTCCGATATCCAAGTGGATATCCGCGGCACGGTGGTCAAACTCCTAGCCGATGACCGGCGCGGCGCACATCATCAGCGCTTCATTCTTCGCCTGGCCTCGGGACAAACCGTACTGGTGAGCCACAACATCGATCTCGCGCCACGCATCGACACACTGGCGGCGGGTGATGAACTGAGTCTGCGCGGTGAATATGAATGGAATGACCGCGGCGGCGTCGTCCATTGGACCCATCACGATCCCCAGGGACGGCGGGCAGGCGGCTGGATCCGCCACGGCGAGCGGATATATCAATAGGCAACCGCTTAGAACCTGTTCATGATCTCGCTGAAGGGCGCATCGCGGCGTTAAAATCGCCCTCAAAATGCTCACATACTCGGTGCATGCTGCGCTATTTCGATCGATTTTGCCTTGCGCTGCATCCCTTGATCGAGATCATGAACGGGTTCTTACAATTCCAGATCGGGCCGTCGCTGTCCCAAACCTTGTTGCAGCATATCGGTCAACAACGCGGCGAGCCGCATCGCATCCACCTCGTGAGTAACACCGGCGCGCCGCGACGCCGACCATACCGAATCGGGAAAATGCGCGTCGTCTTCAAAGCGGGGTATGACATGCCAATGCAGGTGCGGCACTTGATTGCCGAGGGAGGCGAGATTGATCTTGCGAGGCCGCAGCAATTCGCGCTGCGCCGCTTCGACCGCCCACACCACGTTCATCAAATCCAGACGTTGATTCGGCGGCAAGTCGGTCATTTCACCCACATGAGCATGCCACACCACCCGGCAGAAGGCCGGGTATTCGGCGCTGCCGGCGAGTATCACCCGACACTGTTCATCGCGCCATAAAACGATCTCCAAACCGGGGTTGCATAACGGACAAGCAAGCATGGATGAACCTCACTACTGACGACCACCAATCAAGACCACCCTATCATAAACCGCCGGCGAGTGAGTGGTTGCGGGAACATCGTCCGACACTCGGCCGCTGGTAGGAACCGCGTCGCTTTTCACCAACTCAGTTACAAGGCGCGGCGGCGGAACCAGCCGGCAAAGCTGTGGCGACTCATGTGCGTGGGCAATACCTCGTGCTCGAAGACGCTGCTTAGAAAACACACCAAGGTACCCGCCCGCGGCGCGATGTCGCGTTGACCGCCTTCATCCGGCAGATACAAACGCAACTCACCGCCATCGCCCGGCGTCCAGTCGCGGTTGAGATAAAGTACACAACTCAGCACCCGGCCGTCGCTGTCGTGATGTTGATCCAAATGTCGGCGGTAGAAGGCGCCGGGCGGGTATTCCGCCAGATGACCTTCGAAGTCGAACAGGCCTAAAAACAAGCTGCCGTTCAACACCTGGCGCAAGATTTCCAGTTCGCGCAAATAGTGCAGGGTGGCGTCGTTTTCATCCATACCATCCAGCCAGGCGATGTGATCACGGCGCAACTCCGGGCGGACTTGCATGGTTTCACCTCGCCCCACTCCCGCGCGCCGGTAAGCGCCTGACTCACGCAAGCGCAGTGCTTCGATCTTCAGCGCGGCGGTCGATTCCCCATCCAGAAATCCGTCCTGCACGGACCAGCCTTGCCGTGCCACGTCAGCCGCGATGCGGGCATATTTATCACCTAGGGGCGGATCACCGTTGAAATCGAGCGGAGCGGAAACATTCATGGCCGCCGCTTACTCACAAGCGCGAGCGGGGCCGATGCAGTAGCGCAAGCGGTCCACCGGCTAGAAATGACTCGCCACGCAACATAAAAAACAGTCCACGATCGATCATGACCAGGCGAGCTCGCGCACTGCACGCTTATTCCGGCCATTCCAGCATATAGGGCACGGTCACCAAACGGGTGTCGGCGCCGCAACTCAGCTTGAACTCCAGCTCCCAATCGCCGCCCATGTGGAACTCGCTGCCCCGGGCGCGGAACTGGTCCTTGCCGATCCGTTTCATGTCGTGCCAGGTCTCATCCGCGCTCATTTCATGTTCGGGCATGAACTGCCGGAACTGCATCTGACAAGCGTCCAAGGACGAGTCGGGATTTTTGAATTGCGCCGTCACTTCGGCGTCTTCACCCACTTGCGGCGGGCTGGGATCGGTCGCCACCGTAATCTGGTAATTTCCCAAAGGAAAGGTTTGTGACATATCCCCCGCGCAGGCCGTCAAACCCGCCAGCATCCCCGCCGCCACTACCCCTTGCCAATTCCAAGCCGAACTTATTGTCGTCATGATGACTTCCTATTATTTTTTCGCTGCCGCGAAGCCGTCTTCAATCCAGCCGTCGCGCGCAGCGGCTCAACGGCCCTCGATCAATTCGAGTTTGTAACCGTCCGGATCCTCGACGAAAGCGATTACCGTAGTGCCGTGCTTCATCGGGCCGGGCTCGCGGGTGACCTTGCCGCCGCGTTGCTTTATCGCAGTACAAGTTTGGTGAATATCCGTCACGCCGATCGCGATATGACCGAAGGCATTGCCGAGTTCGTATTGGTCGACGCCCCAGTTGTAGGTGAGCTCGATGACCGCCTGCTCATTCTCGTCACCGTAACCGACGAAAGCCAGGGTGAACTTGCCATCGGGATACTCCTTGCGGCGCAGCAATCTCATGCCCAGCATTTCCGTGTAGAACTTGAGCGAACGGTCCAGATCGCCGACGCGGATCATGGTGTGCAAGATGCGCATAACAACTCCATTAAGGCAGGGTGGGTTGGGTACGATTTCCGCACCGCAACCCACCAAACGTCGCGCAGCGACTCATGGAAGCTCTGAATAATTCCATTCGGGAATTCTTCAGAGCGTGAAAAGCAAAAAAATGAGATTTTCGCTTCCCTTCATTTTCAATGGCTAACCGCCATTGAAAATGGCGGTACCTCCGTGTACCGCGGGAACCTCTGATTAAAGCACAGGTTCCTCAAATCAATCTTCATTAAGGAGCGCCTGACGGCGCGATTGGCGGGTTATGGCCTCCGGCCTAACCCGCCCTACATCTTTTATTTGCGGCCCTTCTTGGCTGCAATGCGCATGCGCAGCGCGTTGAGCTTGATGAAGCCGCTGGCGTCGGCCTGATTATAGGCGCCGGCGTCATCCTCGAAAGTGGCGATGTTGGCGTCGAACAGACTGTCGTCGGACTTGCGGCCAGCGACGCCGACATTGCCCTTGTAGAGTTTCAAACGTACCACGCCGTTGACCGCCGCCTGCGAGGCGTCGATCATCTGCTGCACCATCTTGCGCTCCGGACTCCACCAGTAACCGTTGTAGATCAAACTGGCGTAGCGCGGCATCAATTCGTCCTTGAGATGCGCGACTTCGCGATCGAGGGTGATCGACTCGATGGCGCGATGGGCTTTCAGCATGATGGTGCCGCCCGGCGTCTCGTAACAGCCGCGCGACTTCATGCCCACATAGCGGTTCTCGACGATGTCGGCGCGGCCGATGCCGTGTTTACCGCCGAGTTTGTTGAGCGTGGCGAGCACCGTAGCCGGGCTCATGGCCTCGCCGTTGACGGCGACGATGTCGCCCTTGGCGTAGGTCAATTCAATATATTCGGCCTTGTCCGGTGCGTTCTCCGGCGACACCGACCAGCGCCACATGTCCGCTTCCGCCTCGGTCCAGGTGTCTTCCAGCACGCCGCCTTCATAGGAGATGTGCAGCAGATTGGCGTCCATGGAATACGGCGAACGCTGGCCTTTTTTCTTTTCGATGGGAATACCGCGCTGTTCGGCGTAAGCGAGCAATTTCTCGCGTGAAGTCAAATCCCATTCGCGCCACGGCGCGATCACCCGCACATCGGGCTTGAGCGCGTAATAACCGAGCTCGAAGCGCACTTGATCGTTGCCCTTGCCGGTCGCGCCGTGGGATACCGCGTCGGCGCCGACTTGTTTGGCGATCTCGATCTGGCGCTTGGCGATCAACGGCCGCGCGATCGACGTGCCCAACAAGTATTCACCTTCATACAGCGCATTGGCGCGGAACATGGGGAACACGAAGTCGCGCACGAACTCCTCGCGCAGATCGTCAATATAGATTTCTTTCACACCCATCTGTTGGGCCTTGGCACGGGCCGGCTCCAGCTCCTCACCCTGACCGATATCGGCGGTGAAGGTCACCACCTCGCAGTCATAATTTTCCTGTAACCAGGTCAGGATCACCGAGGTATCGAGCCCCCCGGAATAGGCCAAAACCACTTTTTTAACCGACGATTGCGCCATAGCAAGAATCCCATGCGACGTGAATGTAAGAGGCGTGCATTATAACGAAAAGCGCCGGCCGGCGCTCCGCTCCGTCCCGCTCTGGCCCCGCCCCGCGGACAATACCCTCAGACCGGGCAACACCGGGCCGGGATCGAATCGCCGATCCCGCCATTCAGCCGTCGGCGGCTGGTTTTTGACTATGCCATAAGCCAGCGCGCGCAATACGACACACAGGGGTGTATAGGTAATCAGCGCCGACAGGGGGAATAACACCAGCGGGATACCCACAGCGGTGCGGCATTCAACTCGGCATCATAGATGAAGGGCATATTGACTCGTCTCTACCCTGCGCCGTTCCAGAGTGAGCGGGGAAACGGCAGGTTAATGTCCGCTTAACCGAGAAGGACGCCATCCCAGGCCGCCGCCTTTTACAACAACACCGCCAACGCCGCATTAATGGCCTGCAAGTTTGCCGTGTCCCCTCCGCGATCGGGATGATGTTCCATCACCAAACGGCGGTAGGCCTGCTTGATGGCAGCGTCGTCCACCGGATCCGTCAAACCCAGCTGCGCCAGGGCCTCGGCGCGGCGGTCGCGGTTTTGCAAGCGCATCCAAAACGAGGCCAGCAGCTCATCTACGTCGCGCGCGGTAGTCGCCTGCAAATTGGCGAGATCGAGATAATAGGCACGCAAAGGATCTGGCCGCACCAACCCGCCTTCAGCGGCTCGATAGGGCTGCCAGCGGATTTTGAGTGGAGTGATGTCGAGCCGTGCCCGCTGCGTACGATAGGCATCGTCGCGCAGACGATACAGCGCGTGAAACAACAGGAAATGCGCGCAAAACAATTCGTGGTGCGGCACCGGCGAGGGACCCATGAAGGAAAAGTAGCCTTCCGCGCGCAAGGCCGTCAGCAAGTCATATTCACTCACCCCCGCGGGATGATGTTCCAGCTCACCCGCCACCGCAGCGAAGAATTCTTCACCAATGTGCTGATCGGAGATGAGCCGGGACTCGCTGTTCATTATCGACAACACTCCAAATCCACCAGCGCCATCACTCCACCTCGCCGCCCAAACCGGCCAGCCGTAATTTCGCCGCCGGTCGTAGGCGTTTGATTGCGCATTCGCGCCGCAACGCCGCACCATGGTCCTGGTGCGGCTCGTGGTAGATCAACACCACCGGCCGCCGTCCCCGCGTGTATTTCGCGCCTTTGCCCGCATTGTGTGTGGCGATACGGGCCGCGAGATCGGTCGCGATGCCGGTGTAGAGGCTGTCGTCGGCGCAACGCACCATGTAGACGTACCAGGCTGTCATGTCCATCATTCATCCCCGGACTGAATCCCATCAGACAATCAACATCTGCACGATCACGGCCCTCGTCATTGTTACTTTTTATCCTTCAACATATCCTTGAGACTGGCGAAGGGGTTATGGGTGGCGCGCGGACCGTCCTGGCCGGCCGGCGTCGCCGTCCCGCCGCCTTGACGGGCGGCCTCGGTCAACCGCGAGTGTTCGTTGTCATGGCAATAAATACACAGCAGTTCCCAGTTGCTGCCGTCGGGGGGATTACGGTCGTGGTTATGGTCTTTGTGATGAACCGTCAGCTCCCGGAGATTTTCCCGGCTGAATTCGCGGCTGCAACGCCCGCAGATCCACGGATAAAGTTTGAGGGCTTGCTCCCGGTAATCCCGTTCCCGCTGCTCGCGGTTGCGCTGCGCATCGGCCACGATGCTGTTCAAACGGTCGGCGCCGCTGGGCGGCTTTTTTGGTGACATAAAGCGATCCTTCGATTTTTAAATCGGCAAGCCCAGCATAACCGAGTCGCCCATCATTATAAAACAGCCGTTTCCGGCCGCGCTGCCTGCCGAAAAACCCAGCGCGATAGCGTATAATCCCCGACTATTCTCCGCGCGCCGCCTCACCGCCATATCCTCGGGGGGCATCTTCAACCACAGGTCCATGCATGTCTACTGAAGTCATCACCCATTTTGCGCAACTCGCGCTGTCCGCGCCCGTGCTGCAGGCCGTCAACGAAATAGGTTACGAGTCGCCCTCGCCGATCCAGGCCCAAGCCATTCCACCGCTGCTGGCGGGCCGCGATCTGCTGGGCCAGGCCCAAACCGGCACCGGCAAAACCGCCGCCTTCGCCCTGCCCATTCTGAGCCGGCTCGACATCGGCCTCGCCCAACCCCAAGTGCTGGTGCTTACCCCCACCCGAGAATTGGCCATACAAGTCGCCGAGGCCATGCAGACCTACGCCCGTCATTTGAAAGGCTTTCACGTGTTGCCGATCTACGGCGGACAAGGCATGGATACGCAATTGCGTGCGCTGCGGCGCGGCGTGCACGCGGTGGTGGGCACACCCGGCCGCGTGCAAGACCATCTGCGCCGCGGTACGTTAAAACTGGACCGCCTCACCACCCTGGTGCTCGACGAAGCCGATGAAATGCTGCGCATGGGATTCATCGACGAGGTGGAACAGATCCTCCAACACACGCCCGCCGAGAAACAGGTGGCGCTGTTCTCCGCTACCATGCCCGCCGCCATCCAAAAAGTCGCGCAAAAATACCTACGCGATCCGGTGGAGATCAAGATCAAAAACAAGACCAGCACGGTGGCGGCGATCAGCCAGCGCTACTGGGAGGTCACCGGCCTCCACAAACTCGATGCACTCACCCGCATCCTCGAAGTGGAAGAGTTCGATGCGATGATCGTCTTTGTCCGCACCAAAACCGCCACCGTGGAACTGGCGGAACGTCTGGAGGCGCGCGGTTTTTCCTGCTCGGCGCTGAACGGCGACATGAATCAAGTTTTGCGCGAACGGACCGTCGAGCGTTTGAAAAAAGGCAGTTTAGATATCGTGGTCGCCACCGACGTGGCGGCGCGCGGTCTCGACGTGGAACGCATCAGCCACGTCGTCAATTACGACATTCCCTACGACACCGAAGCCTATGTCCATCGCATCGGCCGCACCGGCCGGGCCGGCCGCAAGGGCGAAGCGATATTATTCGTCGCGCCGCGCGAAAAGCGCATGCTGCGTGCCATCGAAACCGCGACCCGCCAGCCCATCACCCCGATGCAGCTACCCAGCCACGCCGACATCGCCGATCGCCGAGTTACACAATTCAAGCAGACCATCAGCGCAACCCTCGCGGCGCAGGAACTGGATTTCTTCGAAAAGCTGATCACGGATTATCAACGGGAACATGACGTCACCGTCGATAAAATCGCTGCGGCCCTGGCCTACCTCGTCCAAAAAGAACGGCCGTTGCTGCCCGCCGCCGAAAAATCCACCGCGCCGGCCGCCGCGCGCGCGGACCGCGCGGAACGGCAGGAAAAACCGCGCGGCCGTGACGAAGCACGGCGCGGCCACACGGCGGAACGGTCCGTCGAAGCGGGCATGGTGCGTTATCGTATGGAAGTCGGCCGCGATCACGGCGTACAGCCCAAGAACATCGTCGGCGCGATCGCCAACGAAGCCGGCATGGACAGCCAGAACATCGGCCACATCAAACTCTATGACGACTTCAGCACCGTGGACCTTCCCGCAGGCATGCCCAAGGACATCTTCAAGCATTTAACCAAGGTCTGGGTGTGCGGCCAACAGCTGCGCTTGAGCGTGCTGTCCGGCGACGGCCAACAAGGCGAGCATAAATCCGCTGCTGCGCCCGCGCCGCGCAAAGACCAACCCAAACACGCTAAACCGCATCCGAAAAAATCGGCCAAACCAAAACCGAAAGTGAAAATGAAAAAGTAATGCAAACGACATCACCGCGCATGCGGCGCGGCCTAATTTTTCATCGCTTACCAGCCTGAGCAAACGCATGGCCCTCAAAGCAACCATCTTCAGAGTCGAGCTGCAAATCGCTGACATGGACCGGCACTACTATCAGGCCCACAGCCTGACCCTCGCCCGCCATCCCTCGGAAACCGACGAACGGTTGATGCTACGGGTGCTGGCCTTCGCCCGTCACGCCCATCCTGATCTCGCTTTCACCAAAGGTCTCAGCAGTCAGGACGAACCGGATCTCTGGCAAAAAGATTTGACCGGCGCCATCGACAGCTGGATAGAACTGGGGCAACCGGAGGAGAAGCGCATCCGCAAGGCCTGCGGCCGCGCCAGTCAGGTCTACGTTTACAGTTACGGCGGCCACGCCGCCGAATTGTGGTGGGAGAAAAACCGGCCGCAGCTGGAGCGGTGCAAGAACCTGACGGTGATCAATCTACCGCGCGCCGTCAGCGCGTCCCTGGAAAAGCTGGCGCAACGGAATATGCGGCTCAACTGCACCGTGCAAGAGAAACAGCTGTGGCTGACCGACGAAACCAACAGCGTCGAAGTGGAAATGGCTATCTGGCAACAGCCTTAGGCAGCCGCCCGGTTCGGTCTTCGCTCGCCGGGTTGCGATGATTTTGATCTACGGGGAACGGCTAGCGTAACAAACCGCGCCTCGCCGCATTATTTCGGCCGGGCCGGCGCGGCGGCGCAGGCGCGGACACGGTTACCGCGCAGGGTATATTTGATTTGCATGCTCTCATCGCCGCCGGCCTTGCTCACCAGCATATCCATCGCGCCGCTGAAGGTCTCGCCGGCATAAGTCACTTTGCCGGTGCCCGCCATGCTGGCCTGGTCGTCGCGGCATTCGACCCGCCAACTCACGTCGTTGCCCGCCACGACACGGTCTTTTATCTGACAGCGCATATTCGATTGCGCATTGGGAATCGGGTCATCCCGCGTCAGGCAGCGGCTGGACTTGATGGCCGGAATGGGAAAATTGCCGCCTTTCATCTGGACTTGCACGATGGTTTCCCAATGGCCTTCCACCATATTGAGTTCCGCCGCCGCCGACAGCGGCGCGATTATCAGCAACGCCATGCCGAGCCGGCTCTTACCCCATGACTTCATCGCCTCACCTCATCGCCGCCTTAGAATAGGCCGGGCAGTTTATCACAGCGCCAGCCGCTGGACGCCGCTGTCGATACGCCCATCGTCATGCAGGCGCAACCAGCGGTAGCCGGGCGGGCGGGTGTCGATCACGCAGTCCGCGGCGTCGGGCAGGAACTGTACGCAAGTCGACGGCGTGCCGAGCAGCCGCACGCCCCGCCATTCCGCCTGGTATTCCTGATGAGCATGGCCCCACACCACGCCGCGCACCTGCGGAAATTCAGCTGCCAGCTCAAGCAGCTCGGCGCCGTTTTGCAAAGCGATGGCGTCCAGCCACGCGCTGCCGATCGGCACAGGCGGATGATGCAGACACAGCAGGGCGAAATGGCCGGGCCGGCGACCCAGACTCGCGCGCGCACGCGTCAACTCGCGGGCGGTCAAATAGCCCGCCACCTGATCGGGCTGAGCGGTAGTGAGCAACAACACTAACCAGCGGCCCGCCACCCATTCGTCCGCGTACTGCGCCACACTCCCGCGTAAGGCCTCGCGCATCAGTGCCGGGTCGTCGTGATTGCCCGGCAGGCAATATACCGGCGCGTTCAATCCGGCCAGGGTGTCCGCCAATAATCGATAGCCGGCGGCGGATTCGTCGTGCACCAGATCACCGGTGGCGATCACCGCATCGAGTCGCGGGTGGTCTTGACGCGCCGCCGTGACCACCCGCCGCAACGAGGCCAACACCTCGACACCCATCAAGGTCGCGGCCGGATCGGCAGCGAGGTGGGTATCGGTCAATTGCAAAACATGCAGGCTTGGATTGGGCATATAGGGGATCATCCCGCTGGAAAAACGCGAACACTGCTGGATGGTGGATTGTAAGCCAAAACTTACTTATGCAGCGGCCTGGCTAAGACATCGCTCCGCCTTCCGTGGCCTCATCAGCCTAAAAGCGTGAGCTGCGGATGATAAGGCCGTGATGCGATGAAGAGAATATGACCTCAGCATTAATACGCCAAGGGGAAAAGTGGAATTTGCCGCGGGCGATTCAGCCCGGCGTGATTGCTTCGAAACACACTTCCACGAAAAAATCGCCGGCCTCGGTGACAAACGGCACGATTACCTTGGGACCGTGGAATTTATGCATGATCTTATGATTCTTACCCGCGACGACTGCCGGAATGGCGAGGTCGAAGTCATAACCTTGATCCGCGAGGAGACGCTTCGCCCCGCCGGTGACCATGTTAGTGATCTCACCCACCAGATCGGTCACCGTGGCATCGATTTCATTACTCTCCTCGCCCAGCATGCGTTTACTGATATCCAGGATCGCCGCTTCGGAAAAAGTAATCGCCAGAGACCCTTTGGCCTGCGCGCTGGTCATGCCGATCACACCGGTCACATCGCCGCACGCGACATCATCCTTTTTGATCATGGGCCGGCCAGGCTTAGCCTCGAGCTGCGCCATGGTGTTCAATACATTCAGTATCGATTCGAGGAAGGGATTGATAAACGCGACGTTCATTATAGTGCGGTCTCCTTTGGCGATTTATCGGTCCCCATCCTTATCGGTCCAGCCAGGCATATTCTACAATTCCGAATTGCCTGACCAAAATGCCTGCCGAAGCAACTCCTTCTGGTACTGGAAAAATATCTTCAAAAAAGATAATCCGCTTGAAGATGAGGCGAAGCAAGCCTGGCTTTGTATCGCGTGGACAGAAAGAAGCCGAGAGCGGGTCAATAAATCTATCGGCCTGCCCATCATCGACTTCACTCACTCATTTGATCGGAATGGCCTAGCGATTTTCCCGGTGTGATGCAATCACGCACCCGTTGTTTCAGTTCCTTCATTTCGGGAAAGCGTCCTTCGATATGCCGCGACCACAACGTCTCACCCTGCACACGGACTTCGAAGATGCCGCCGCTCCCCGGCACCAAGGCCACTTCGCGCAATTCCTCAGTGAAGGTCAGCAACAACTCCTGCGCCATCCACGCCGCCCGCAGCAGCCAGCGGCATTGCATGCAAAACTCGATTTCAATTCGCGCTTTTGTTTCCATCCTATCGCTCCTGCGCCGCGGACACGTCCCTCAGCGCTGCTTTACCGCCACCTCATCGCGCAGATACACCGGCGCCGCCAGTTCCGCACGCATCGTTTCACCGCGGCGATAAGCGGCCACGCCGAGGGCCGCGACATCATAGGCCCGCGGATTCCGTTCCGCGTCGATCTCCAGCAGTTGCCCCGACAAGCTCGTCCGCAAAATGTCGTCATGGATTTTCCATGCCGAGCCGGCGCCATACCAATCGCCGCCGTCGGGTAAGGCTATTTCGCCCGGCGAGATCAGAAGCTCTTTGCCACGCAACACCATCAGGCCGGCCGCGTCCGCCTCATAGCTTCCCCAGTATATTTCGCCGATGCGCGCATCGATGGCCGCCAACACCCGCGCCGCGCCGCGCTCGCGGTACAGGCCCTGCGCCAGCGCCGCCAGCGACGACACCGCCACCACCGGCAGCTCGGCGCCGAAAGCGATGCCCTGCGCCACCCCCGCGGCGATACGCAGGCCGGTGAAGGCGCCGGGCCCGCGGCCGAAGGCCACCGCGTCCAATGCGCCCGGCGAGAGATCGGCTTCACGCAGCAGCTCGTCCACCATCGGCAAAATCAAACGCGCGTGCTCGCGCGGCGCCAATGCGTAGCGTTCGCTCAGCGCGCCGTCGAGATACAACGCGGCGGAACAGGCCTCGCTGGCGGTTTCGATGGCCAGCAACTTCATTTGATCTCCTCCGCGCGGCGCGGGACGCTGGCCTGATTCATCGCGTCTTCGCCGGCGAAGAAGTCTTGCACATCGGCCAGCACGCGCGTGCGGCGCATGGCGGGCAAACTGTCGAGAAACACCTTGCCGTAGGATTTCGAGCTCAGACGCGGGTCGCACAACATCAATACGCCGCGATCATCCACGTCGCGGATCAAACGGCCGACGCCTTGTTTCAAAGTGATCACCGCTTCCGGCAATTGCGCATCGCGAAACGGTTCGCCGCCGCGGCGGCGCAACGCGTCCAGCCGCGCCTGTAACACCGGATCGCCCGGCGAGGCGAAGGGCAGCTTGTCGATGATCACCACCGACAAGGCCTCGCCACGCACGTCCACCCCTTCCCAAAAACTGCTGGTGCCCAATAACACCGCATTGCCCAGTTCGCGGAAACGGTGCAGCAAGTCGCGACGCGGCGCCGTGCCCTGCACCAGCAAGGGATAGCGTAATACATCGCGCAAACGCTGCGCCGCCTCTTGCAACGCGCGATGACTGGTGAACAACAGAAACGCCCGTCCACCGCTGGCCTGCAACACCGGCAAGGCCGCCGCGATCACTGCCGCGGTGTAGTCGGGCGCGGCGGGCAACGGCATGCGCGGCGGCAGATAGAGCAAGGCGTTGCGCTGATAATCGAAAGGGCTGTCCCAACGCGCGGTGTGCGCGTCGTTCAAACCGAGGTGCGCGCAAAAATGGCTGAAATCGTCGCCCACCGCCAGCGTCGCCGAGGTAAATATCCAGGCGGCCTTGAAACGGCTCATCTGATTTTGAAAGGTCTCGCCCACTTCGACCGGGGTGAGGTGCAGGGAAAAACTGCGAGTATAGGTCTCGAACCATTGCACGTGGTCGGCCTGTCCCGGCCCGTTGAATACCGCCAGCCGCTCGGCCAGAACGACGCTGCGCTGCCAGCATTGATTGAGACCCGCGCCGCGCACCGCGGCCTCGCGCAATAAATCTTGCAGCCGGGCCAGCGCGGTTCCGGTGGCCGCCAAGGCCGTGGTCACCGCCGCTTGCGCCGCCGCTTCTTGCCACGCCGCGCGGCGGCTGGTAGGCCCCAGTGCGATGCGGGTGTCGGCGATGGCGTGATCCAATATGTCGGCGGCGCGCGGCAAATCCGCCATGTCACCGGCCTCGCGAGCGTGTTCGGTGACGACGTCGCGGCTCAACTCGGTGAGTTGCCGACTGCTCAGGGTGGTGCCGAAAAATTGCAGCGCCACCTCCGGCAATTGATGGGCCTCGTCGATGATGAAGGCGGCGGCGCCGGGCAATAGTTCGCCGAAACCTTCTTCCTTGAGCGCCATGTCGGCGAGCAGCAAATGATGATTGACCACCACCAGATCGGCTTCCTGCGCCGCGCGCCGTGCCTTGAGTACGAAACACTCGGAAAAACGCCGGCACTCCTGGCCCAGGCAATTATCAGCAGTGGAGGTGACCCACGGCCAGATCGCCGCATCTTCGGCGACGTCGTCCACCTCGGCGATGTCACCGCGGCGGGTGCGGCCCGCCCAACGGTTGACCTTGGTCAGATCCGCCACGTCGGCGCGGGTCGGCAAACGGCCGTCACTCACCGCCAGATCGAGACGATGGAGACAGAGATAATTGGCGCGGCCCTTGAGCAAGGCCGCGTTCACCGGCAGCTTGAGCGCATCGCGCAGCACAGGCAGGTCACGGTGGAACAATTGATCCTGGAGATGTTTGGTGCCGGTGGAAACGATGACCTTGTTATTGAACAACAGAGCGGGCACCAGATAGGCGAAGGTCTTACCGGTGCCAGTGCCGGCCTCGGTCACCAGTACCTCGGGGCGCGCCATGGCGGCGGCCACCGCCTCCGCCATGGCCTGTTGCGGCGCGCGCGGCGCGAAGCCGGGCAAGTGCCGGGCAAGCGGGCCGTCGGCGCCGAGTATGTCAACGGGACTGATCATGGATTACCCAGGGCGAGCGGCCGATGCGCTCGATGCTCAGAAATAGGTGGCCAAGTATAACGCGACTGACATCGGTAATTTCATCATACGCAAGCTCATGAGCACGCAAGACGCGATCAGGACCGGCATCGCCACGGGCAGCAACTACCGCGACTCCATCGGCCCGCTGATCGGAGATGATGGGCCGGCAATAAGATTGGGGTGATATCGGCAGTAGGGCGTTCAGCGGCGGACCTGATTGTCCCACACCTCGTCGTCTTCAGCGCCGTTTTCGCGGGTCCACACCAGACGCGCGATGGCCTTGAAACGGGCCACCGACACGGCGCCACGCTTGCCGCGATTGCTGCTGGTCTTGTCCACCGCGCTCAGCACGTCCTCGCGTTCGCCTTCATAAATTTCATAAGGCTCGTAACTTTCATCCATGAGCACCAGCAGCACGCTGTCCCATTCCTGTTCGGTTTTGAGCTGGCCGATACGTTGTCCGCTCTTGCCTTCGTCAAAGATGGCGCGGCCTTTGATCTGCACGCGTTTACCCTCGCGTCGGCCGCGGCCGACGGCGTCATAACCGCCGACACCCGCCGGCGCCGCCTCGAGTTCGAGTAAACGACAGGCGTCGTGCACCGCCAGTTCGGCGCTGATACCGGGCAAGGGTTTACCCATGGCAAGGCGGTAGTCCCGCGCCAGCCGGCGCGCTTCGCCCATGAGTTTGTCGACTTGATAAAGCCCCACCGCCGTCCCCCACCTGTCGCATCGCTGATTTTGGTTATTATGCCCGCAACCCAGGGCTCGTGCCGCCGTTACTGAGCCGCCGCCTGCCCACGTGCCGCGCGCGCGCCGGCCTTGTCACCCAGCCGATCGCGGGCCTTGGCGATCAACGTCCAATTGAGTCGGCGCAAGTCGGGATCCGTCCCGGCCAGGCTATTGGACTTGGCCGCCAGGTTGGCCGCCGCCTGCCATTGTCCTTGCGCCAACCGCACGCGCGCCAAACGATACCATACGGTGGCATTGCGGGGGGCCACGCGCAAGGCCCGCTCCAGCGTGGCCGCGGCGCTTTCCAGTTGCCCACCCTGCTCCTGCCGTCCGGCACTGTCGAGCAGCGCGACCACCGCCGGGGCACGCGGTGCCGGCACAACAGGGGAAGGAATGGGTTGCACGGTAGTATCGGCCGGCGGCGGCAGGGGCGCCGTGATGGCGGGCGGCACGTCGGGCACGGGTTCCATTGCGGGCGGGGAATGCGGCGCCGTCTCGGCCGGCCTCGGCGGGGTGGGTTCGGGTTTAATCAACGGCGCGGGCGACGCGGGCGGTTTACGTACCGCGGCGGGCGGCAACACGCCGCAACCCGCGAGTAACAGCACTATCATGCCATACGGTATCAGCCGGGTTTTGATCTTACTCATCAAGCTCATTCAAAGAGACCTTTCAACCAATCCACGGATCGCTGAATTGGATCTTCCGCCCCCAGCCCACAGGGTGCCGATTCCGTGGGCGCCGAACCGGTACTGAACGGCCATTGCCGGGCCCCCTCGCAATCGGCCTGGCTGAGCAAGCCGGTGGCGGGATCGATCCACACCCACGCCACGCCCGCCGGGGTTTCCAGTGCCAAAGGACTGGTTTCCAGCGCGGCGAACAAGTCGCCCCATACCTGCATGGCGCCGCTCGCGCCGGTGAAACCGGCCGAGGCATTGTCGTCGCGGCCGACCCAGGCCACCGCCACCCGGTCGCCGCTGAAACCCGCGAACCAACTGTCGCGCAAATCGTCGGTAGTACCGGTTTTACCCGCGACCGTGAGCCCGACGGGCAACCGGGATAGCAGACCCTGCGCCGTACCTTCGGTCACCACTTCCTGCATAGCGGTGGTGAGTAAATAAATACTCGCGGCATCCACCGCCTGATCGAGTTGCAGGGAATAGCGCTGCAAAGGCGTGCCTTGGACACTTACCACCTCGCGGATCGCCCGCAGCGGCGTATGGAATCCGCCGTTGGCGATGGTTTGATACATCTGGGTGACCTCGAAGGGCGTGAGGCTCATGGCGCCCAGCAGCATGGCCGGATAAGGGTCGATCTTCCGCTCGATGCCGAGCTGGCGCAAGGTCTCCAATACCCGCTCGATACCGACGTCGATACCCAACCTCACCGTCGGTACATTGTAGGATTGGGCCAATGCCATGTGCAGCGGCACCGTGCCATGGAATTGCTTGTCGTAATTTTGCGGCCGCCACAGCTTGCCGCGCGGCCCTTTTATTTCCAGAGGCGTATCGTCCAAAGGCGTCACCAAGGTGTACTTGGCCGGGCGTTCCAGTGCGGTGAGATACACCGCCGGTTTCACCAGCGAACCGACTTGCCGCTCGGCGTCCAGCACCCGGTTGAAGCCAGCAAACCGCGGATCGCGGCCACCCACCGCCGCCAGCACCTCGCCGCCGCTGGCATTGGTGACCACCACCGCTCCTTCGAGGCTGCCGGGTTTGTAACGACGCTGCTTTTCCAAAGCCGCCACCCGCCGGCTCACCGCCTGCTCGGCGGCGGCCTGGACCAGGGGATCGAATGTCGTGAATATCCGCAGTCCTTCCGAACGGAGGTCTTCCTCCCGGTAATCACTGCTCAATTGGCGGCGTACCAAATCGAGGAAGGCGGGATAGTTCGATACGCCCGCCGGGCGCGCCGCCACATCCAAGGGCTGCTTGCGCGCGCGCGCCGTCTGCTCGGCGGTCAACAGCCCGGCCTCCGCCATCACCGCCAATACCACATTACGCCGGGCCAAGGCCCGTTGCGGATGACGGCGCGGATCGTAATACGACGGTCCCTTCACCAGGCCGATGAGCAGGGCGATTTGGTGGGGCTGTAAATCCGCCAAAGGCTGGCCGAAGTAAAACTCGCTGGCCAACCCGAAACCGTGGATGGCGCGCTGAGCGTCCTGGCCCAGATAGATCTCGTTGCAATACGCCTCAAGGATCTCCTCCTTGGTGTAATCGGCGTCCAGCAACACCGCCATCAAGGCCTCGTTGAGCTTGCGCGCCAGGGTCCGTTCATTGGTGAGAAAGATGTTCTTGACCAATTGCTGGGTGAGCGTACTGCCGCCCTGCACCACCTCACCTTCGCGCAGATTGGCCCACAGCGCCCGCAGCACCGCCAGCGGGTCCACGCCCCAGTGGCGATAGAAATGTTTATCCTCGACCGCTTGCAAACCGTCGCGCAATAGGCCGGGCACCTGCTCCAATTTCACCAGCACCCGGTCTTCGTGATGGGCAGGGTAAATGCGGCCGATCACCACCGGATCCAGCCGCGCCAAGTCGAGGGAGCGTCCGTCCTTGACGGCGGTCAGCACCGCCAGATCCCCGCCGTTGAAGTGCAGCTCGATGTCGGCGGCCGGCTCCTTGCCGTCCCAATAAGTGAAAGGGCGGGTGAAAACCCGCACCGTATCACCGCGCCGCTGATAAGCGCCGGGCCGCAGCGCACCGTTGAGCGGTTGGTAAGCGAGTAGACGCAATTCCTTTTCCAAGGCATCCGCGGACAGGCGCGCGCCGGGGAACAGCTCCAGGGAACGGGCATAGACATAGGCCGGCAAGGCCCAGCGCCGGCCTTCGAATTGATCGCGGATGGTTTTATCGAGATACACCAGATAGGCGGCCAAACCCAGCAGCGCGACGATGGGCAAACCCCACAGCGCGGTGCGCCAGAGTGAACGGCCCGGCTTGTGTTGGCTGCGGCGGCGGAAAAGGGAGAACATGTTAGCGAATGACGACCGGCTGCAAGCGCATGGTTGAAGTGAATCGGTAATAACCGCGTAAGACAAAGGATCGCCGCGATTATACACGTTCGCTGCCGCGCGATGACGGCCGCGATGGAAAATAAGGCTTGCGGCGCCCACCGCATCGGCAATAATGATTCTGTACCCACCGTAGCGACTGGATCATGCCTGAGGACGCGAGTATCAAACTGATCGAGGCCTTGCAAAATCCGGCCTGCTACCCTCACCCGGTGACCGGTGTGCGGCGGATGGAAACCCACATTTCCTGGGTACTGCTCACCGGTGACTACGCCTACAAGATCAAAAAGCCGGTGAACTTCGGTTTTCTGAATTATTCCAGCCTGGCGCAACGCCGCCACTACTGTGAGGAAGAGCTGCGCCTCAACCGCCGTCTGGCTCCCGAGCTTTATCTCGCGGTGCTGCCCATTACCGGCACAGCGGCCTCGCCCCGCCTCGGCGGCACGGGCGAGGCCATCGAATACGCGGTGCAGATGCGCGAGTTTCCCCAAGAGGCGCAGCTCGACCGGATCTTGGCCCGCGGCGAACTCGGCGCCGCGCAGCTCGGCGCCCTCGCCGAGACCCTGGCCGTATTTCACCGCGCCGCCGCGGTGGTGGAAGACGGCGCGCCCTATGGTTCCGTGGAAGCAGTGTGGCGGCCGGTCGCGCAAAACTTCGCGCAGATCCGCCCGCGTCTGCAAGCGCACGATGAACACGAACGACTCGACGCCCTGCAACACTGGAGTGAAACCACCTTCAGCACATTGCAAAGCGTGTTCACTCAGCGCCGACAAACCGGGCATATCCGCGAATGCCACGGCGACGCCCATCTCGGCAATATCGCCTGGCTGGACGATAAACCGGTACTGTTCGATTGCATCGAGTTCAATCCCGAACTGCGTTGGATCGACGTGATGAGCGAGCTCGCCTTTCTCACCATGGACCTCCACGACCGCGGCCGCCCCGACCTCGCCCAGCGCGTCTTGAACGATTATTTGCAACACACCGGCGATTATTCGGGTCTGCGGGTATTGCGTTTCTACCAGGTATATCGCGCCCTGGTGCGCGCCAAGGTGGCCTGCCTGCGCCTCGCGCAAGAGGGCTTGAGCGAAGAACAACGCGTCGCGTCGCGGCAACACGTCGCCGCCTATCTGCGTCTCGCCGCGCGTTTCACCGCGGCGGCGCCCACTCCGCTGATGATTACCCATGGCCTGTCCGGCTCGGGCAAGACCACGCTGAGTGACGGCGTACTGGAATCCCAAGGCGCGATACGGCTGCGTTCCGACGTGGAACGCAAACGGCTGTTCGGCCTGGCCGCCGATGCGCGCAGTGCTTCCACGATCAACAGCGGCCTCTACAGCGCCGAGGCCGGCGCGCGCACCTATCGACATCTCGCTGAACTGGCGGAGACCGTGCTCGACGCGGGTTTCCCCGTCATCATCGACGCCGCGTTTTTAAAACGCGCGCAGCGTAGGATGTTCCATCAACTCGCCGAACGCATGAAAGTTCCTTTCGTGATTTTCGCTTGCAAGACGCCGCCGGAACAATTACGCGACCGCGTCGCCGAACGCGCGGCCCGGGGCCGCGACGCCTCGGAAGCCGACGTCGCCGTGCTGGAACAGCAACTCGAACACCAGGAAGCGCTGGACCGCGACGAAACCCTGTTGATTTTCACCGTCCAGACCGGCGCCGCGCCCCAATGAATGACCCGCGCGCCTATCCGGCCGAACCCCGGCTGGGCGTTGCGGTGATGGTGATGCGTGACAGGGAAGTATTGCTGGTGCGGCGCGGCCGTCCGCCCAACGCGGAATGGTGGACGCTGCCCGGTGGCGCGGTGCGGCTCGGCGAGACGTTGTCGCAAGCGGCAGAGCGCGAGGTCCGCGAGGAAACCGGCGTGACGGCGCGCGCCCGAGAGGTGTGCCACGCCTTCGAGGTGATCGACCCCGATGAAACGGGGCGCATCCGCTATCACTACGTGGTGGTGGTTCTGCTCGCCGAGCATGTGAACGGTGAAGCTGTTGCCGGCGACGATGTACGGGAGGTGCGCTGGCTCAGCCTCACCGCGCTGGACGATCCAAGGGTGCACCCGGAGACACGCGCCTTGCTGCGGCGACTCTAGACAACGCGCCGCTTCGCTTCATCTATGGACAGCCGCGGCGGCGCGACTACACTTTAAGGGGAACACTGATAATTCCATCGTGGAATTCTCAGCGCGTGACACGTCCTGATGTGGCGGGAATGTCACAATACATCAGAGATTCCTTAATCTTAGGCAATCAACGGCGGTAAATTCGAGATCATGGATGATCAACCCGACAAACGACCAAAACCCAAGACCGGCAAGTCTTTCCTGGCTGGCGACATCCCCTTACTGCATGAAAGGGCGGTGGAATGCCCTTATTGCGGGGAAACTTTCACTATCAACGTGGACGGCTCGGCGGGCGACCAGGCTTATTACGAAGATTGCGAAATCTGCTGCCGTCCCATTCTGTTTCACAGCGAGGTGGACAGCGACGGCAATCTGCTCCGCCTCGGCGTCGCGCGGGAAGACGATTAACTGGTTACGTTTGCACTCGGGAATTCCCGTACTTGCGCAGGGGGAGAATCGCGCCCCGCGCCGAGAACGCCACATCCGCTCCGTAACGGACGGGGAAGATCACAGCTCGTTTATTCCACGCCCTGACTGCGCAAATAATCATCGTAACTGCCGTTGAAGTTCACCAGACCCTGCGGCGTCATTTCGATGATGCGGGTGGCGAGCGACGAGACGAATTCCCGATCGTGGCTGACGAAGATCAAGGTGCCGGGATAATTTTCCAGCGCGGTGTTGAGCGACTCGATCGACTCCATGTCCAAATGGTTGGTGGGTTCGTCCATCACCAGCACATTGGGCTTCAACTGCATCAGTTTGCCGAACAACATGCGGCCCTGTTCGCCGCCGGAAAGATGCTTCACTGATTTTTTGATCTCGTCCTGGGAAAACAGCAGTCTACCCAAGGTACCACGTATCACTTGCTCATCCTCGCCCGGCTGCTGCCACAGACTCATCCAGTCGAACAGGGAGGTGTTGTCGGCGAAATCGGCGGCATGATCCTGAGCGAAGTAACCGACGCTGGCGTTCTCCGACCATTTCACGAGGCCGCTGTCCGGCGCGAGTTCGCCGACCAGGGTTCGCAACAAGGTGCTTTTGCCGATGCCATTGGGTCCGATCACCGCGATGCGCTCGCCCACTTCCACCATTAAATCCAGCCCGCTGAACAGCGGCGTGGCGCCGTAACCTTTGCTCAATTCTTTTACTTCCAAAGCCAGGCGATACAATTTTTTCGCCTGCTCGAAACGGATGTAAGGGTTGACCCGGCTCGAAGGCTTCACGTCCTCCAGTTTGATCTTGTCGATCTGCTTGGCGCGCGACGTAGCCTGTTTGGCTTTGGAGGCATTGGCGGAAAAGCGGCTGACGAAAGTCTGCAAATCGGCGATCTGGGCTTTTTTCTTGGCATTGTCCGATAACAGACGATCGCGGACCTGACTGGCGGCGGTCATGTATTCGTCATAGTTACCCGGATACACGCGCACTTCGCCGTAGTCCAAATCGGCCATGTGGGTGCACACGCTGTTCAGGAAATGGCGGTCATGGGAAATGATGACCATGGTGCTGGTGCGGGCGTTGAGCACACCTTCCAGCCAACGGATGGTGCTGATGTCGAGGTTGTTGGTGGGCTCGTCGAGCAACATGATGTCCGGGTCGGCGAACAACGCCTGCGCCAGCAACACCCGCAGCTTCCAGCCCGGCGCCACCGCGCTCATCGGACCGGTATGTTGTTCGATGGGAATGCCCAAGCCCAGCAGCAATTCACCGGCGCGCGACTCGGCGGTGTATCCGTCCATCTCGGCGAAGACGACTTCCAGGTCGGCCACCTTCATGCCGTCATCATCACTCATCTCGGGCAATGAATAGATGCGATCGCGCTCCTGCTTGACCCGCCACAACTCGCCGTGCCCCATGATCACCGTATCGAGCACCGTGAAATTCTCGAAAGCGAATTGATCCTGGCGCAGCTTGCCGAGCCGTTGGTTGGCCTCGAGGCTCACCGAGCCGGCACTGGCCTCCAGGTCGCCGCCGAGTATCTTCATCAAGGTGGACTTGCCGCAACCGTTGGCGCCGATCAAGCCGTAACGATTGCCGCCGCCGAATTTGACCGAGACGTTTTCAAAAAGGGGCTTGGCCCCAAACTGGATAGCGAGGTTGGCTGTAGAGATCAAGGTACTGTTCCAAAAGAAGGTTACTACAAGGGCGCTACTTAATAATGAATGGCGATCAGACGGGCTTGACTGCCGGGGTAGGCTGCTGTCCCATATGACTCATAATTGCGTGAGATCAGCCGTGGCCGCCCGCGATCGCCGCGCATTCTCTCACAAATTCGCCCGCCAAGGCGAACGCTGTCACCACGGCAAAGTCGGCACGGGCCGACGGCGGGAAAGGAAAGATCGGGAAGAACAGGGCGAAACACAGGGCTCTTGGTCGAACCCTCCCGCATGAGCTTACTGCATTGTCGCGGAAAATATGCGCTTCGCCCCACCCGGATCGTTACAGGGGTTTTTTAGCCCGGCGACGCTTTTTCGGTTTCGCGGCCTTGGCCGCCAGCTTTTCCGCCGCCTTCATCGCACCGGTCAAGGCTTTGTCGATCAGCTTGAACAATTTAGCATCCGCCTGGGCGGCGGCTTGCGAGATGCGCAGGGTACTCAGCTCGGCGGCGGCCGCCGCCAACTCGCTCAGCACCTGCTTGCGCGCATCACGGGCCTTGAGCTTGGCCGCCGGACCTCTGGCATTCTTCACCCGAGCCAGCGCCTTGGCCGCCCGCGCCTTGAGCGCGGCCGTCTTTTTAGCGACGGCGGCGTATTCCTTATCGGTCACTGCTACGGCGGCGGCGATGCTCTTCGCCCATTCCGCATGCGCTTTCACCGCCAACGCTTCGGCGGCTTGTATCGCTTTCACCGCGGCCGCGCCACGCGCACCGACGACGGACTTATTTTTTTCTACCATTTGGTTTGCTCCATATATAAAATATAAATTCCACATTCCGACTTCGCACGGGAAACCCATTCCCCTGCTTGCTCGCATGCCAGTATCGCGATACTTGCCACATTGAGCGTTCCCATCGACATTATCCAAATTAAAAACCCGCGCAGTATAACACCAGGCTGGCGCACTGGCTTGTTTGCATGTATCGCGTTTCATCATCCGCCAGGACGAAAGTAAAATTAACGGCTACAACCAGCCGTGCTAGAGCGGCGTCGAATCGGGCGCACGGGTGAAAATAACCGATTAATTCAGCGTATTCATGACGCCAAGCACGTAGTATCGGAAAACGCGAGCGCGTCCTTGTGCAAATCGACTTGCGGCGGGAGCGAGCTGGCTTTGGCCATAGCCGCCTTTGGCAGCCTAACTACCAGCCAGCTCAAATCGGGAGAGGTCCCAAGAAATTAATCAGAGGCGGCATTAATCGGAGTCGGCCGCGATTTCCTGCACTAATATCCACGGCGCGACAACGACCGCCCATAACTGAGCGTCACGCGCGGCCCACTGTTGCGCCTGCATATCGTCGGCGCGGCTCACCTCGCCGGCGCGCAGCCACGTCTCAAAAGCGGCCTTATCATCCAGCGTCAAACGCAAAGCCACTTCCACTAAATCCAAATTACCGGCCACTTCGATCACCACACCACGGGCATAATGGCTTTGCAATTCCCGCCAAGCTAATTTGCCGGTTTCGCCGTTGAGCGTAGCGCGCAGCTCGGCATGACCCTTGGATTCAATCATGACGGAAGTTTTTCACCAACCGGCCCGCACTAAGGATATCTCGTGGTCGGCGACCGAGGCCGGCAAGGCACCGCGCAGATGCTCCCACGCCGCCTCGTCACCCAAACGCGTCAAGGCCGCTTCGATGAGCTGGTATTTGTTTACCGAGATCAAACGCTCGGCAACCACCGGCTGACCCAGCTCCATCAAACGCAGCAAATGTCCGGCGGCCTCAGTCAAGGGTAACCCGCGCCGGCTGGCGATGGCATCGAGGTCCAGACCTTCCTGATAAGCCAGCCAGGTATCGCGCAGTTGCGGGTCCATGGCCACACCGCGCGCGCCGTTCGCCAGGCAATAGTCGGCGATGGCGTCCAAGAAATCGTGGCCGTATTTTTCGAGCTTGTGTTGCCCCACCCCCACCACCGCCAGCAGTGCGCCTTCGTCGAGGGGTTTATCGCGAGCCATCTGCGCCAGGGTGGCGTCGCCGAACACGATGTACGGCGGCACACCCTGTTCATCGGCGAGGCGTTTGCGCAAGGCGCGTAATTGATCGAATAGCGTTTCATCATAGCCGCCGGACCCCGCGTCGAGCTTGGAGCGTTTCTTTTTGATCTGTTCGTGTATCCGCGGCTTGGCCAGCCGCAGACTCTGCTCGCCGCGCAGCAGCGGACGCGCCGCCTCGGTGAGTTGCAGCACGGAGTAATTGGCGATGTCTTGCGTCAGATAACCGTGATGTATCAATTGGCGGAGGATGGAGGTCCACTCCTGCTCGCTTTTGTCGCTGCCCACGCCGTAGGTGGACACCCGCTGATGGCCCAACGAACGGATCCGTTCGTTGTCGGCGCCGCGCAGCACGTCCACCACATGCCCCACCCCGAAGCGTTGACCGACGCGATAAACACAGGACAAGGCCTTTTGCGCGTCGAGGGTTGCGTCGAATTGCGCCGGCGGATCGAGACAGACGTCGCAATTGCCGCAGTCGTCGCCCAGCCGTTCGCCGAAATAATTGAGCAATACCCGCCGCCGGCAGGTCACGCTCTCGGCCAAGCCGACCATGGCATTGAGTTTGTGCAATTCGATACGGCGCTGTTCGGGATTCTCGATGGCGTCGATGAAACGCCGCGCGGTGGCGATATCCTGCGCACCGTGCAATAACAGCGCGTCGGAAGGCAGTCCGTCGCGGCCGGCGCGGCCGGTCTCCTGATAAAAACCTTCGATGTTTTTAGGCAGATCGTAATGCACCACGAAACGCACATTGGGTTTGTCGATACCCATGCCGAAAGCCACCGTGGCCACCACCACCTGCAACTCGTCGCGCAGAAACGCCTCCTGTGCCGCCTGGCGCTGCGCGCCGGGCAGTCCCGCGTGATAGGCCGCGGCACGCAGTCCGCCGGCGCGGAGTTTTTCGCTGAGTTCTTCCACCCGCTTGCGGCTGAGGGCGTAGACGATGCCGGCCTGGCCGCGTCGCGCGTCGAGAAACTGCATGAGTTGCTCGAAGGGTTTGTGTTTTTCCAGAACGGTGTAGCGGATGTTGGGGCGATCGAAGCCGGTGACGTAATGTTTGGCCTTTTGCAGGCCGAGCACCCGCACGATGTCCTCGCGGGTCTGGGCGTCGGCGGTGGCGGTGAGCGCCACCAAGGGCACTTGCGGAAACTCCGTGCGCAACATGCCGAGCTGAGCATATTCGCGGCGGAAATCATGGCCCCATTGCGACACGCAATGGGCCTCGTCGATGGCGAACAAGCCGATGTCGATCTCGCGCAGGCGTTCGAGAAAACCGCCGCTCAGCAAGCGCTCCGGGCTGATATATAACAGATTCAGTTCGTGACTATGCAGCTGCGCCAACACCCGCCGCGCCTCTTCGGCGCCGAGGGCCGAGTTATAAAAGGCCGCGGCCACACCGTTGGCGCGTAAAGCGTCGACCTGATCCTTCATCAGCGAAATCAAGGGCGACACCACCACGGTCACACCTTGCCGGTGCAGCGCGGGAATCTGATAACACAGCGATTTACCGCCGCCGGTGGGCATCAAGACGAAGGCGTCATCTCCCGCGAGCACGCCCTCGATGATCTCGCGTTGGTGGGGCCGGAACGCCGGGTAACCGAACACCCGGCGCAACGTGGCGCTGATGTCGTGGATATCGAGGATCGCTGGAGTCGTCATGGCCGGGATTGTACCTGGATTCTCCCCCGGCTTGGACGCCCACGGCGTCTTGCCGCCTTTTGTCGCGCGGAGGATAATCATTTCATCTCGATCATCAAGGAGCCGCCCATGCACATCACCCATTTTCGGGGTTCCCGGTTCTGCTGGCTCGCGGTTGTCGCCCTGCTGCAATTGAACAGCGGCATCGCCGAGGCCGACACTATCAGCCAACAACAATTATTGCAGCGGCTCGACACCGCCAATGCGCCCTTGGTACTGGACGTACGCACCCCCAAAGAATTCGGCGAGGGTCATGTACCGGGCGCCGTCAATATTCCCCATACCGAACTGGCCGCGCGTCTGGCCGAGGTGCGCAGCGGCGGCAAAGACCAAGTGGTGGTGTATTGTGAAAGCGGACGGCGCGCCGGCATGGCCGAAGCGATATTGCGACAAGCCGGTTTCAATAATGTGCTGCATCTGGAAGGCGATATGGCCGCCTGGCGCAAACAACGCTTGCCTCAGCAATAAGCAGTCTCGCCGTCGGCCAGTAGCCGTCACCGCTGTTGTGGAAGGACCGGCGAGCCAATTGCACCCAGCTCACGCTCCTACTCCCCCTCGCCCACTTCGGCCACATAAAAATTCAATTTTTGCCGCGCCTCCTCATCGCCCCATTCCAAGACCGAGTCGCCCGCAACGGTGGGCCAGCGCCGGCTGCCGGCCAGGCCGGGGTGCCACATCAACGGCTCCAGCCAACCCTGCTCATCACGCCGAAACGCGGTCGGCAGCCGGCCTTCGATGAGCGCCTTCACCATCGCACGTTGTGGACTGTCCGCCTCGACGATGGCGGTGCGTTCAACCGGGGGATAATCGTATAAGGCGGTAACGCGATAACGCATGGCCTGCGCTCTTCTTGGTATCGTCCCAATATAAACCGCCTGCCGCGCTGTTGTCATGCCGGGATAGACCGTCCAGTGACTGCGGCCTCATACTCTCCCCGCATCTAACCGGGCGCCAAGCTGTGTTATCTTGTGCTCGCAATTAACTTACGGCCGAACCCGGCCTGCAATACGCCGGAATACCCAATGAGCCGGAAAAAATTTACAGCCAAACCACCGCGCGCCACGCCGCCGGCGCTCAAAGAAACCCGTAAAGAACTTAAATATTACGGCACCGCCGCCTGTCTCGCGCTGTGGCAGCGGCGGCCGCACGACGTCATCCGCATCTATCTCGAAGAGGCGCGCCTGCCACAATTCGCCGCCATGCTCAAATGGGCGGCGGCGCAGCGCAAGGCCTATCACCTCGTCGGTGCCGATGATTTGGAAAAATTAACGGAGTCCGTCCATCATCAAGGCGTCTGCGTGCTGGCCCGTGAGCGCATCGCCCTCTGCTTCAACGAATGGCTGCCCTTGCTGCGCGATGAGACCGATCCGCAACTGCTGTTGTATCTCGACGGGGTGGAGAATCCGCACAACCTCGGCGCCCTGCTGCGCACCTGCGCCCATTTCGGCATCCGTTACGTGCTGGGCACGGCCGACCGCCTACCCAGACTTTCGCCCTCGGCCTGCCGGGTGGCGGAAGGCGGCGCGGAACAAGTGATGCTGGTGCATCTGCCGCAGGCGGCGCGCCAATTGCGCCATCTGCAAGAGATGGGTTATCAACTGCTCGGCACCAGCGTGCGGCAAGGCACGCCGCTCTACGCCCATCACTTCGGTGCGCGTAGCGTCCTCATCCTCGGCAGCGAGGTGGACGGCGTCGCCCCCGCGTTGGCCAAGAGCGCCGACGCGCTGCTCACCGTGCCCGGCAGCGGCCAAGTGGAAAGCCTCAACGTCTCGGTGGCCTTCGGTGTGATGGCGGGAGAATATTTCCGGCAACAGGGCTCGCGCTCTACCGTCAAAGCGCCGCGCAAACCGCCCGGCCGGCGCCGCTGATCCGGCCGGCAAAACAGGGCTTTTTCGTGCAAGGGATTTTGCTGCTCGGCGTCTTGGCGGTTAAGCAGATTTTTCAGATCGCCGGCGTGTCCTTCACCGCATGCTTGATTTCCTGCGGCGCGGGGGAGACGCGTTCCCAGACATGCTCCGCGAAACCGACACCCACTTCGTCGTAGTAGTAATACACCTCATCGGCGCCGGCGGCGGTGATCACTTTCACCTCCTCGGGATAAATCGCGGTGGCGCTCACGAAGCCCGCATAACCGGCACGGCGCAATTGGCGGGCGGCGATGACATTGGCCTCCCGGTCGGGCATGGCCAATAACACCGCACGCACGCCGTCGAGGTCGATGTCCTGCCATAAACCCGGATCCTCGGCGTCGGCGTACAACACCCGCCGGCCCTGCCCGGCATGGCCTTCCACTTTGCCCGGATCGGAGTCGAGACCGAGCACCCGCTGTTTACGTTTGGTGAGAAAATCGTAGGCGCTGGTACCGACCCGCCCCATGCCCATGATGAGGATAGTGGATGAACCCACGTGCACGGGCGTATCGTCGGGATGCCGCCGGCTGGATTCGGCGCGTATCAAATAACGCTCGAGCAGGCGATACAGGTCGTGAGCGTAACGATTGAACGGCGCGGCGAAGACGAAAGACAAGGCCACCGCCACCGCCAGAATCACCAGCCATTCCACGCCGAACCAGCCACGCGCCACCGCCATACTCATCACGATCAAACCAAACTCGCTGTAGGTGGCCAAGCTCAAGGCGGCGAGAAAGGAACTGCGCGCCCGCAAGCGGAACAACACCAATATGAAAAAAAACAGCAGCGCCTTGAGCGGCAGCAACAAAGCGAGCGCGACCGCCAGCCACCAGCCGTCCCACGACGGCAGACCGGCCATGCCGATCTGCAAAAAGAAACCAACGAGAAATACCTCCTTCAGTCCCCACAGGGAATTGGATAATTCCGAGGCGCGGCGGTGACCCGCCAACAGCCCGCCCATCAACAAGGCGCCCAATTCCGAACTCAGGCCCACTCTTTCAAAACCGGCACCGCCCACCACCAGAGCCAGCAGCAGACCGAACAGGATCAGCAGTTCATCATGCCCGCTCCAATCCAGCAGTCGGTGCACCGCCGGACGCAACAGCGGCAAAGCAAAAACGGCCAGCGCCCACGGCGTGGGCCCGCCGGTCCCGGCCACGCCCAAGATGGCGACGGCCAATAAATCCTGCACCACCAAAATACCGATGGTCGCGCGGCCGTGAAAGGCACGTAATTCCTTTTTGCCCTCCAACACCTTGGCCGCCACTACGGTGCTGGAAAAAGCCAGGGCGATAGCCAGAAAGAAGGCCATGTTCCATTCCAAACCCAGCGCCCAGCGCAAGGCGGCGCCCATCACCACGCCGGTGATGACCACGTGTAGTAACGAACCGGCCATGACCTCGGGACGCAGCAAACTCTTCAAACGCAGTTTGAGGCCGACGCTGAACAGCAATAGCAACACGCCGATATGGGCGACGTAAGATAAAGTCTCGCCGCCGTCTAAATCGAACGTGCTTAAAATAAATCCGGCCGCCAAATAGCCGATCAAGGGCGGTAAGCCGAGATGCTTTACCAAGATGCCCAGGCCGAACGCAAACGAAATCCAGACGGCTTCCATTCATTACACCATAATTCACATTTTTCTATTTAACCCAGCGGCACGCATACCGATAGGGTCCGTTACCCTGCCCGGAAAATCCCCGTTTCATACCCGGTTTCGCGGCATAGACCGCCCCGCCATTCTAACAGGAGAACAGCGTCAGCTCGCGCAGCGCGGGGCGAAGCAAGGTTAACGGGTAGGCGAAACAGGTGATGAGGGAGCAGCGCGGTCGGCGTAGGGCGCCAATTGCCGGCGTAAATTGTCCACTGCGGGCAGAGCCGCTTTTTTCTGAGCCTTTTGCACGAAACTGGCGTTATCGAGCTGCCGCAGCGCCTCGCCGACTTTGCCCTGCGCGCCGTCCAGCACCGCGAGATTGACCCGCGCATTGCCGTCGGCGGGGGCCATATTCACCGCCTGCTCGAGCTTGCTCCGCAGCTCGGCCAACGGCGCGCCTCGCCGCGCGGCGATCACCGCCTGCGCGGTGGGCACGGCGGCGTCGTAGGGATTGAGCTGGGCGGCCAGCTCGGCGTATCGACGCGCCGCGTTCAAATGATCCGTCACCCGCGCCGGTTCCGCGTCGGCCAAACGCACGTAGGCGCGGGCCAGATACAAATGGGCCTGGGACGCAGCACCGCGGTCCGCGCCCTCCGGCAAAGCGGCGATATAGGCCTTGAAATCGGCGACGCTGCCGTTCAACCAACGCGCCGCTTCACCGCCGCCACGCACCGCGCCTTTGTAATAACGCGCCAGTCCGGAAAGATACAGCGTCAACGGCGCGATATCGTTTTCGACGGTATTGAAATCGATACGCCATTGGGTGACCGGCGCGTCGATCACGCCGCGCACGTCCAGCGGAACACGATTGGCCTCCAGTTCGGCGAGCTTTTTATAATCGGCGCTGATGCCGGGCGGCGGTTCAACCAGCATCAAACGCGCGTTGATCAGCGGCGTGCCGGCGCGGTCCACCATGATCCGCCCCCACAGCACCATTTGCGCGTGTTGCTCCTTCGCCACCCGCTCGGCCTGTACCCGGTAATTCTCGATCTTCTGTCCCGGCGGGGTGACGAAGGTGATGATGGCGCCGCCGTGTAGATCATGGATCTTGGCGAGAAATTGCTTGTGCAATTCCTTGGCGCGTTCTTTACCCCGTTGATCGTCGCCCACCGCCTCGAACTCGAAGGTCACCAGTTTGACTTCGGCCTTGGGGAAAATCACCGCCTGCTGCCGTTCGAAGAAACGCGGATCCCGCATCTCGACGACCATGCCGGCGTGCGCCGTATTCAACCAGCCTATCGCGATCCATAAAACCGCCCAGCCATAGCCGCGGGTCTTCATGGCGTCAAACCCGCTTCGTTGAGGGACAGCTTGATCAAGTCGTCCACCTTGGCGCTGTAGAGCGTGCGTTGCAATATGGGATCGTCGCGGCGATTGTTGACCAGCTCGCGCGCCTTGTTAAGCTGCTGCACCGCCTGCAAAAATAACCGGCGGCGTTCGTCGCCGGCGGCCTGACCGGCCAGGCGGTGGGTGTCCAAAGCCATGCCGAGGGTGACCAGCCCCAACAAGCGGTAATAGCCGTCGCCGAACTGGTGTTCACGGCGAACATCCTGGCCAAAGGCAAAATCACGCAACGGGATGATGGTGTCGAGATCGTTGGCGAGCTGACGAGGGATACCCAAAAAGGCCTTGGCCTGATCACCCTGCTCGTGGACATTACCCCACATGATCTCGAAGGCGTTGAGTTCGGTGATCACTTGATCGAAATTTTCCTGGCCGATACCTGCATGCCAAGGACTGCCGGAGGTGGGGATGCGCACCACCCGCGGCTGGCGGAAGTCCTGCGGCAAATCTTCCAGCAACACTTCCGACATGGCCGCCACCAGGTTTTCCATGCGGCCGAGATACTGCTGACGCAACGCATCATCGACGTTGGCCGGCAAGGCGAAATCAAACACCAGCAACCAGTGCTCGCCCACCGGCACCCGATGCTGAGTAATGAAAGCCGTCCGCGCCCGCTCCGCCTGCACCGAGCCGACATACTTGAGGAAGAAACCGCCGGAGGACAAAAATAGCAATAAGGTGCCCAACATCAAGGCGGCGGCCGACAGACCGGCTTGTTGTGTGCGTTTGCGATAGAAGTGCATGCCCAGCAACAAGGCGCCCGCCACCAACAACACAGCCAACAGCGGATAAGAAAAACCACTGTATTCGTTCAACAGCTGCGGCAGCTTGGTCAGATAACCCCAGGCTGTGTCGGCACCGTCCACTGTCGGCATCCTTCAGTTGTAGGTTAATTTGAGACTAGAGAACATTCCGGCGGGATGCAAGGTGAATAATCACAGCTGCTGGCTTAGGGCAGAACAAAATGGCCGGCGCGCTGAATCACTCTTGGCCGGACGGGCGCGGCGCTTCGATCAAGTCATCGAAACGTTTGATGAGCACCAGCAAGTGCGTACTCTCGACGGCGGCGTGCGCCGCCCACTCTTCCGCATAGGCATGGATGCCGCTGTGCGGAGGGTAAGGTCCGCCGGTCTCGACGAGGGCGCTCATACGCGCCAGGAACAGCCATTGCAACCACTGCGGAAATTGCAGAGTGTCATAACAAAACGGCTGGGCGCTGAGCAGATCCCGAGCGGCGGGCGGCGCACCCTCCCACAGACCCAAGCGGCGCAGCTCAAGCGTTATTTCCGCTAACACATCGCCGATCTGGCGAGTGAACCTATCCATACGCAACCCCCGCATGCCATCACCGTCACACGACCAGCGCCATTAGCAGCTTGCTTTCAATGACTATTGCCTTTGAGTTTAGCGAAGGCCACCGCCATCGCGGTGGCCGGCGCCGGCTGTTTAGCGGGACGCGGGCCTTTAGCATTTTTATCCGCTGGCCGCGCACCGTCTGGCGTCTGCCGCGGCTTGGGCGGCGGCGCCGCGTCGGCGCCGCCGTCGCTGCGCATGCTGAGCGCGATGCGTTTCCGCGCCAGATCGACTTCGACCACCCGCACCCTCACGACATCGCCGGCCTTCACCACGCTGTGCGGATCGGAGACGAACTTATCCGCGAGTTGCGAGATGTGCACCAGGCCGTCTTGATGCACACCGACATCGACGAAGGCGCCGAAGTTGGTGACGTTGGTGACCACGCCTTCCAGCTGCATGCCGGGCTGCAAGTCCTTCAAGGTTTCCACGCCGTCCTTGAACACCGCGGTCTTGAATTCGGGGCGTGGATCGCGGCCGGGTTTGTCCAATTCGGCGAGAATATCCTTTACCGTCGGTTCACCGAAACGCTGATCGGTGAAATCCTTGGGTGCAAGCTGACGCAGAAAAGCGCGATCGCCGATCAGCGATTTCACCGCGCGGCCGCTGGCGGCGCAGATGCGCTCCACCACCGGATAGGCCTCGGGATGGACCGCCGACGCATCGAGCGGATTATCGCCGTTCATCACCCGCAGAAAACCCGCCGCCTGTTCGTAGGCCTTGGGTCCGAAACGCGCAACGTTTTTGATTTGTTCGCGGGTGCGGAAGGCGCCGTGCTGATCGCGGAAGGCGACGATGTTGCCCGCAAGCGTGGTGTTGAGTCCCGCCACCCGCGCCAGCAACGGCGCCGAGGCGGTGTTGACGTCCACGCCCACCGCGTTCACCGCGTCCACCACCACCGTTTCCAGACTGCGCGCGAGACGCGTCTGGCTGACGTCGTGTTGATACTGGCCGACGCCGATGGATTTGGGATCGATCTTCACCAGCTCGGCGAGCGGGTCCTGCAAACGCCGCGCGATGGACACCGCGCCGCGCAAAGAGACGTCGAGTTCCGGAAATTCCCGCGCCGCCAATTCGGAGGCCGAATACACCGAGGCGCCCGCCTCCGACACCATCACCGCGCTGAGCTTGAGTTCGGGATGGCGCTTGATCAACTCCTTCGCCAACTTGTCGGTCTCGCGCGAGGCCGTGCCGTTGCCGATGCTGATGATTTCCACCTGGTGTTTCGCGGCGAGCAAGGCCAACAAATGCAGGGATTCGTCCCATTGATTCTTGGGCACATGCGGATAAATCGTCGCGGTGTCCACCAGCTTGCCGGTGGCGTCCACCACCGCCACTTTTACCCCGGTACGCAGACCGGGATCGAGACCCAGCGTGACGCGCGGTCCGGCGGGCGCGGCCAGCAATAAATCGTGCAGATTGCGGGCGAAGACCTTGATCGCCTCTTCCTCGGCCTGTTCGCGCAGGCGCAGATTCAATTCGGTTTCGAGATGCAACGAGAGCTTCACCCGCCAAGCCCAGCGCGCGGTGTCCAGCAGCCAGCGGTCGGCGGACCGGCCGCGATCCTCGATATTAAAATGACTGGCGATCATCACCTCGCCGCGGCTGCGCTCCGCCAGCGGCTTGCCGTTTTCGTCCAGCGCGTCGAGCAGCAGGCTTAGCTGCAACACGCCTTCGCTGCGGCCGCGAAACAAGGCCAGCGCGCGATGTGACGGTATGGTTTTGATCGGTTCGGCGGCGTCGAAATAATCGGCGAATTTCGCGCCGTCCTGCTCCTTGCCCGCCACCACCTTGGACACCAGCTTGCCCTCGTCCCAAGCGAACTCGCGCAGCTTGCCCACCAGCTCGGCATCCTCGGCGAAATTCTCCATGAGAATTTGCCGCGCGCCGTCCAGCGCGGCGGCGGCATCGGCCACGCCTTTATCGGCGTCCAGGTAATTTTGCGCGGTGGCTTCCGGTACGAGCGTGGGGTCTTGCAACAGCGCCAGCGCCAAGGGTTCGAGCCCCGCCTCGCGGGCGATCTGCGCCTTGGTGCGGCGCTTTTTCATATACGGCCGGTATAAATCTTCGAGGCGGGTCTTGGTGTCGGCCTCGTTGATGGCCGCCGCCAATTCGGGAGTGAGCTTGCCTTGCTCGTCGATGCTGCTCAGCACCGCGGCGCGGCGTTCTTCCAACTCGCGCAGATAACTCAGCCGTTCTTCCAATAGGCGCAACTGGGTATCGTCCAGACCGCCGGTGGCTTCTTTGCGGTAACGGGCGATGAAGGGCACGGTCGCCCCCTCGTCGAGCAGCGCCACCGCGGCGGTGACTTGGCTTTCCTTGGCGACGAGTTCCTGGGCTAAACGGGCGTTGATACTGATCATAATGGGATGATTTCCTGCGCTGCATGGTTCGCCGCAGCGGACGAGAATTAAAGAACGGTGATGACCGAGCGAGGGTGTGGCCGGCCAGGGCCTGCCATTGTAATCAAGCCCGCTGCACCGCGACACCCCTTGACGGCCGTGGCAAACAATGCGTAGCCTGCTCCCGCCGCCGCGCTCTATGCTGGCGCCGCCAAACATGGTAAAAAACCCTTTTTTCCATAGCACATAGCAGGAGCCTTTCATGCAACGAAAATATCTAGGATTGATCGCGGGCCTGGCCTGCCTCGGCAGCGTCTCCGCCTTCGCCGCGGCGGCCGAGCAAAAAACCGTCGAGGCCTTATTCACCGAAAAGGCCAAACTCAGCGGCCATGAAGTGCAGGTGAAGGGCAAGGTGGTGAAGGTCAACAACGGCGTCATGAATCGCAACTTCCTGCACATTCAAGACGGCACCGGCAAACAAGGCAGCAACGACGTCACCGTGACCAGCGACGAGACCGCCAATGTCGGCGATGAAGTGGTCGTCACCGGCACCATGGCGGTGGACAAGGATTTCGGCGCGGGCTACACCTATCCGTTGCTGATTGAAAAAGCCAAGATCGCCAAGGCCAAATAAGCCAAACCTACCGCCCCATAAAAAGCGGGGGCCGATCACCTCGGCCGCCCGCTTTTTTATTCATCACGTTTTACTGCGCCACCATCCATATCCGCGAATGCGGCACGCCCTCGGTGACCGCGATCGTGTCCAGCACCGTGTCTTCGCCGCCGTCCAGCACCACCAGCGCGCCGCTCTCGGGATCGGAGGAAAACACCAAACGGGTACGGCGGCCTACGCTGTGAAACGCCACCGAGCTGGACGACCCGACCTTGACCTCTTTGATCAGCTTGAGTTTGGGCAGCGCGGTCATGTCCAGCACCAGCAACACGTCGGTCTTGAGGTGTTGCAACTGCTCGGGACTGCCGGAGCTGGCGGTCGTGAAATAGAGCTTGCTGCCTTCCGGGTTGAAAAAATATTTGCTGAGATAGACGTCGCGCAGGTCGAGCGTGTCGACCAGGGTTTTACTCACCACATCGAGCACCGCGAATTTACCGATGACATGTTCGGGATCGGACTTGCGGTCGGCGCCGCGGGCGATCAAATAACGCGGGTCCGGCGAGGCGATCAGATTGCTATAGCCTTTGCAGGCGATCCGCTCTTCGATGCGGTTGGACACGGCATCGATCACCGCGATGCTGCCGTAGCCGTTGTTGAGGTTGTAGATCTTGCCGGTGAGCGGCGAATAGGCCAACCCATGGGGGAAGGATTTATTGGGCACGCTGGTCTCGGCGCCCTCTTCTTTGTCCGGCTCGCACAAATCGATGGTGGTGATCACCTGTAAATAATTGGCGGCGTCCAACGGATCGTTGCCGATCACCGAGATCGTGCCGTCGTTGAGACTGCTGATGTAGGCTCGGCGCGGCACCTGCGGCCTTTCCGGCGACGGGTAACTGAAGGCGGCCTGATGGTGGCCGCGACCCACGCAGATGGTCTTGAGAAAATACGCCTCTACGCTACCGGCGTTTTCGATGACGGTGACCGACGAACCTTGGTCACCGCAATTGAGCGTATCGTTGCCGGTCGCTTTATCGCCGTCGTTCATGAACCAATCGCGGTCGGAATGCGGATCGCTGTAAATATGGGCGGGAAAGGCGTCGGCGGGAAAGGCGGCCTGCACCCGCAACTGCTTGCTCTGGGGATCGAGCAATATCACCTGCAGATCCTCACTCACGCCCGCCAGCATCGGTTTCAGGGCCGGCTCCAAGGCGCTTTCCGGTTGCACGGCCAAGGGCTGCACACTCACCCGTCCCGCGACGCAGCGCACCACCTTGATGGAACCGGTCTTACGGTTGCCAGAATAATAGGCCACGGAAAAGTCAGCGTTGTCGAAGGTCTTGGTCATAACGTCTCTCACTTTGAATTATTTGCTATCGCCGTATTATCGCGGCCGCGTTGGGCGGGAGCAATGCCGATCCGTCACACCGTCACACTCGGCGCCCATCTTTAACGGCCCACGCCGCACGCGTCCTACCTCCCCGTCTCTCCTCTTCGCAGGGTATCATAGCGCGCCGCCGGATCCCCGTCGGCGCATCCGCCTTATCCGCATAGCCGAGAACACGACATGAGCATAATCAGCCAACCTTCCAGCCCGCGCTCCAGCGTGGCCTATGTGGCCGCGCCCGAAACCCCGTCCGCCGAGGCACAAAACCTGGCATCGCAACAAGGCTGGGGCGAGGCGGTATTGTTACGGCGGCGCGGCACGGCGCTGGCTTGGGTGGCGGAACGGCAGCGTCCCGTGATGCCCGACGTGGACAGCCTGCGCCAGGCCTGGCAAGCGGCGCAACCGATGCTACTGCCCGATTTCGCGCCGGCGGAAGTACAGGCGCAGAGCGCTCACATCCGGCAGTCGCTGACGCTGGTGGAGGCGATACTGGACGGGGCCGAAGTGGCGGCATATTTCGAACAGTCGCCTTACGTCGAAAGACTCACACCCGGCTTCGAGATGCTGGCCGCCTTCGAGGACGAGGGCGACCCGCAAGAGATCGAGACTCTCGAATTCGACGCCGTGCAAGGTGATGAAGTCATCGCGGAGAATCTATGGGTGAAGGCCTCATGGCTGTCTTTCGAGGACGATGACGCCTCCTTGCGCTTTCGTTTTTCCTTCGGCCTCGTGGGCTACGAAGACGTGGCGGCCGACCCGGCCCGGCAACACTACGCCGCCGCCCTCACCGAGGCTTTGTTTCCCGAATCCGCGGTGATCAGCGCCAACTCCCGCCTTGCCGTCTTGTTGCAAACGGCCTTAGGCGTGGCGGGTTTGAATTATGTGGAGCGCATCGTTTATTTCAACGCACCCAACGGCGGCGCGCAATTCCATCAAGACGTGGAGCGCGGCCACCTCGGCGTGGTGTTCGCCCAGGCTCACGGCGGCACCGGCTGGCTGACCTTGCCCAAACAAATCTTGATGAACGAGATTCAGGCGTTCGCCGCCGGCCCCGCGGGCGCGGCCGCCCTGGCCGAACTGCTGCTGCAAGCCAAACTCAGAAAAGAAGTATTGAACATCATAGGTGAGCGCGAGTCCCTGGCGCAAACCCTTGACGCAGGCGATCACGACGCGCTGGAAGCCCTGCTCAACCGCTGCCCCGCCTTCACCCGCCAACTGGTCGAACACGGTCATTGTTATTTATTGCGGCCGGGCGATCTGATTCTGCTACCGCAACACGACGCCGAACACTGCGCCTGGCACACGGTGTTTTGCCTGGATGAGTTCCTGGGCGAGGCATTGTCGTTCGCGGTGCGGGCGGCCTGAGAACGAGCTTAGCCGCATGCCAGTACGTCCTCCCGAGTACGACCGGGTAGTGGAAGCGTTAGTGGCCGTGTTTAAGGAGTTGCCAGGCAAGCTCACGCCATCGACGGGCGCGACGGATCAGGTAAGACAACGCTTGGGCGTTTCCTTGCTTGGTACTTCAACGTCACTCTCGTCGAGACTGATCTATTCATACTTGACGAAAGTGGACCGACCTATCGGTTGGAAGAAATCAATCGCATCATTGCTGCGCGTGTTGCGAAGCACCGGCCGGTTATCGTTGAAGGCGTTACTGTCACGCGTCTGCTGGCCCAACTCGGCCGCAATCCCGACTTCTTAATCTACGTACGAAATTCAGAGTTCACTGGTAGCGAGACGCTCTCTGGAATGCTGAATAGTTACGAGGAAACACACGCACCAGAAAAGCGGGCCAATCTGATATTAGAGCTTGCACATTGAAGGCGACTAACCATGCCTTGCACCAGCATTTAAATGTGGGTGGGTTAGCCCGCAAGGGCGTAACCCACCAAACCGTTGCGTAGCGACTCCTCTATAAAATTTTTTCAAAGGGCGCCTGACGACGCGAGTGGGTGGGTTACCCTGCGCTAACACACCCTACATCGCTTGTTGGTGGTTTGGTGGGGCCGAGCATCGCACCCGCCAACGCCGGCGTTACGTCGCTTCGGTCTTGGTGATGCCGCAACGCGCGCAGCGGTAGGCGGTCACCAGCTTGCCCTGCTTCACATCGAAGCGGCGCTCACTGAGCACTTCCCATTTATGAAAATTGCTGCGACATAAACCGCGGTTCTTGAACTTCTCGGAGGGAGTGGCTTTCTTGAACTGAAGTACTTCGCCCATGGTTTAACCTCTTGGCCGTGGACTGGCCGTCCACCGCGGTTCGTGAACATGATAGTACTCTATTCGCCCGACGGCATGGGAGCCGTAACAAGCTCATCGCCCGGGAAATTTTTTTGGCGTTTCACCGGGATCGTAAAATCCGGGCTGACCAGGAAATAAATCGTAAGCTTAAGCCCTATCCCAGGAATAACCCATCAAACTCAATGTGTCGCGGGAAGCTCCGAATAAATCAGATGATATGGACACCGCCCTCCTATAACCGGCATCAAGGTGCCATAGTTGTAGGTGAAGCCATCAACTCAACCAGGAGGACGGTGTCCATGAAGAAGATTAGCGTAATCGGTCTGGAT
>JAHFRV010000071.1 GCA_023266095.1 Gammaproteobacteria bacterium
CTGCACCTGAGACAGAACACGTTTCTTGCTTCCTCCAGAACGTGGAAACACTGGGATTATAAGGCTGGACTTCTATGAAACCCCATTTTGGCACCCACACTAATCCGCGTAGACCCAAAAAACACAGCATCTTGCCGGGTTTCGGCCCGGCCTTGGGCTTCACGGTATTTTATTTAAGTCTGGTGGTACTGATCCCGCTCAGCGCCTTGTTTTTGAAATCCGCGACGCTGGGTTGGGAACAGTTCTGGGCCACGGTTACCGCGCCGCGGGTGTTGGCGTCTTATAAATTGAGTTTCGGCACGGCGCTGATCGCGGCGCTGATCAACGCCGTATTCGGTTTACTGGTGGCGTGGGTGCTGGTGCGTTACAACTTCATCGGCAAACGGGTGGTCGATGCCTTGGTCGACCTGCCCTTCGCGCTGCCGACCGCGGTGGCGGGTATCGCGCTCACCGCGATCTATGCCGACAACGGCTGGATCGGTCAATATTTGGCGGCGCAGGGTATTAAAGTCGCGTACACGCCGTTGGGTATCGTGGTGGCGTTGACCTTCATCGGTCTGCCTTTCGTGGTGCGCACGGTGCAGCCGGTGCTCGCCGACCTCGACCGCGAAGTGGAAGAAGCCGCCGCGTCCCTCGGCGCCACCCGCTGGCAGACCATCAGCCGGGTGATCTTTCCCACCATCATGCCCGCCTTGCTCACCGGCTTCGCGCTGGCCTTCGCCCGCGCGGTGGGTGAATACGGCTCGGTGATTTTCATCGCCGGCAATATGCCGATGGTATCGGAAATCGCGCCGCTGCTGATCATCACCAAACTCGAACAATTCCAATACGCCGAGGCCACCGCCATCGCGGTGGTGATGCTACTCGCCTCCTTCGTATTACTGCTCGCCATCAACCTGCTCCAGTGGTGGAGCAGGCGCCGCCTGGCCTAAGGGGAATACCATGTCGAATGCAAATGCTGTAACCGCACCCATTCCCCGCAACGTCGCCACCCGCGAAGCGGCCTGGGTGCGTTGGCTGTTGATCGCGATCACCATGGTTTTTCTGACAGCCTTTTTGTTCGTGCCGTTGCTGTCGGTGTTCGTCGAGGCCTTGCGTAACGGCGTCGATGCTTATTGGGACGCGCTCAAAGAGCCCGACGCGCTGTCGGCGATCAAGCTCACCGTGCTGGTGGCGGTCATCGCCGTGCCGCTCAATTTAGTGTTCGGCCTGGCCGCGGCCTGGGCCATCGCAAAATTCGAGTTTCGCGGCAAAAGTTTGCTCATCACTCTCATCGATTTACCGTTCTCGGTGTCGCCGGTGATCGCGGGCCTCGTGTATGTATTGCTGTTCGGCCTGCAAGGCTGGCTGGGGCCGTGGCTGGCGGAGCACGACATCCAATTGATCTTCGCGGTGCCGGGACTGGTGCTCGCCACGCTGTTCGTCACCTTCCCCTTCATCGCCCGCGAATTGATTCCTTTGATGCAGGAACAAGGTAAAGAAGAAGAAGAGGCCGCGGTATCGCTGGGCGCCAGCGGCTGGCAAACCTTTTGGCATGTCACCTTGCCCAACGTGAAATGGGGCCTGCTCTACGGCGTGATCCTGTGCAACGCGCGCGCGATGGGCGAATTCGGCGCGGTGTCGGTGGTGTCGGGCCACATACGCGGTTTTACCAACACCATGCCGCTGCATGTCGAAGTGCTCTACAACGAATACAACTTCGTCGCCGCCTTCGCCGTGGCCTCGCTATTGGCGCTACTGGCGCTGGTGACCTTGATCGCCAAAACCTGGGTGGAATGGCATACCCAGCGCCAACGTTCCGCTGCACATTGAAAAGAGAATGACATGAGCATTGCCATCCGCAACATCACAAAACGCTTCGGGCAATTCAACGCCCTCAACGACATCAGCCTCGACATCCCCACCGGCGAACTGGTGGCGCTGCTCGGCCCGTCCGGCTGCGGTAAGACTACGTTGCTGCGCATCATCGCCGGCATGGAGTTGCCCGACAGCGGCAGCATCGCCTTTCACGGCGAGGACACCACCGAAAAACACACGCGTGAACGCCAGGTCGGCTTCGTCTTCCAGCATTATGCGTTGTTCCGGCACATGAGCGTGTTCGACAACGTGGCCTTCGGCCTCAAGGTGCGGCCGCGCAGTACGCGTCCCGCGAAAGACGAGATACGCGAACGGGTGATGGCTTTATTAAAGCTGGTACAGCTCGACTGGCTGGCCGAACGTTATCCGCACGAACTCTCCGGCGGCCAGCGCCAGCGCATCGCGCTCGCCCGCGCCCTCGCCGTCGAACCCAAAGTCTTGCTGCTCGACGAACCCTTCGGCGCGCTCGATACCAAAGTGCGTAAAGAGCTGCGCCGCTGGCTGCGGCGTTTGCACGATGAAATCCACGTCACCAGTGTCTTCGTCACCCACGATCAGGACGAAGCCATGGAAGTGGCGGATCGGGTGGTGGTGATGAACAGCGGTAAGATCGAGCAGATCGGCACCCCCGACGAGGTCTACCACAGTCCCGCCACGCCCTTCGTTTATCAATTCGTCGGCAATGTGAATCTGTTTCACGGCCGCGTGCACGAAGGCTGGGCCCGCATCGGCGCGATGGACATCCCCGCGCCCGATCTCGGCCAAGCGACCGACGCGCCGGCCATCGCTTACGTGCGGCCGCACGACATCTGGATCACCCGCGAACGCGAGGGCGAACTGTGCGTGCCCGCGCTGGTGAAGGACATCTCCCGCATCGGTTCCCTGGTCCGTGTTGAACTGGAGGACGAGGATCACAACGAAATACAAGCGGAGCTCACCCGCTCCGGCGCGCAGCACCTGCAACTCAACGCCGGCGAAAAGGTGTTCGTCTGCCCGCGCAATGTGAAGGTGTTTTTAGAGCCGGCCAAGTAGCGTCGTCGCCGCCGACATGACGGGCTGCCAAATAAATGCGGGGTGGGTTGGCGCAACGTAAGCTGCTAAATGCGCCGTCAAGCTTCGTTTGAAGATTCGTTAATGCGTCGCTGCGCGACAACTTGGCGGGTTACGCCGCTGAAGCGGCTAACCCACCCTTGTCACTCTTGATTCCCCCGCGGCCGCCCCCATTTTCAAGGAATCGACCGCATCCTAAGGCGGCCGCTGGGAGGTACATCATGGCGGCGGTATTGAAATGGATAGACGATCCCCAGGCGAGCAATACTCAGCCTGCGGCGCCTAGTGCGTCCGCGCCGTCGGACGCCAACTTGTTGGATGCTTATTCGGCCACGGTAGTGGGGGTGGCGGAGCAAGTCAGCCCCGCCGTGGTTAAAATCGACGTCCGCCGCCGCACGGCGCAGGGCAAAGAAACCGTCGCCGGCAGCGGCTCGGGGTTTTTATTCACCCCCGACGGACTCATCCTCACCAACAGCCATGTGGTCGCCGAGGCCAGCCGTTTGCAAATCAGCCTGGCCGATGGCAGCGACTTGGACGCGCAGCTCATCGGCCAGGATCCGCACACCGATCTGGCGGTGCTCAAGGTCTCCACGCCGGGCGCCCTGCCTTACGTGCGGCTGGGCAACTCCCGCGCCGTGCGGGTGGGCCAGATCGTGGTGGCGATCGGCAATCCCTACGGCTTTGAATGCACCGTCACCGCCGGCGTGGTGAGCGCGCTCGGCCGCAGCCTGCGCGCCAACAGCGGGCGGCTCATGGAAGACGTGATCCAGACCGACGCCGCCCTCAATCCCGGCAACTCGGGCGGGCCGCTGGTCGCCTCCAATGGCGAGGTGATCGGCGTCAACACCGCCATCATCATGCCAGCGCAAGGCCTGTGCTTCGCCACCGCCATCAACACCGCGCAATGGGTGGTGAGCGAACTGCTGCGCCACGGCCGGGTGCGGCGCGCCGGTCTCGGCATCGCCGCGCAGACCACCCCGCTGTCGCGGCGGGTGATCCGTCATTTCGACTTGCCGATCAGCACCGGCGTGCGCGTCATGGAGAAAGAACCGAACGGCCCCGCCGCCCGTGCCGAACTGGAAATCGGCGATGTGATCATTCAGTTCAACGGCGAGTGGGTTGAGGGCATCGACGCCTTGCATCGGCTGTTGAGCGCGGAGCACGTGGGCAAAGCAGCCGCGATCCGGGTGTTGCGCCGCGGACAGGTGCACGAGTTGGCGATTACGCCGCTGGAAATAACCACGCGCTGATAATCGAGACGCGGATAGTTATTCCCGCCACATTCAAATACACTGCTCGGTAAACACCTCCCCCTCACAGGCGGAGGGAATAGCTGAGTTTCCTTTGCGTGATTGATGGCAATAATCCGAGACACCATGCCGAACTCACAACTCGTCTATCAAGACCTCAGCCCCGACCGCATCCTCGACGCCGTGGAAGGCACCGGACTGCATTGCAACGGCCATCTGCATGCGCTGAATAGTTACGAAAACCGCGTCTATCAAATCGGCATCGAAGAGCGCGACTTCATCGTCGCCAAGTTTTACCGGCCGGGCCGCTGGAGTGACGAGGCAATCCTTGAAGAACATGCCTACGCTTTGGAATTGGCGGAGCGGGAAATCCCGGTGGTGCCGCCGCTGCGCGATGAACGCGGCGAGACCCTGCATCACCACCAAGGTTTCCGTTTCGCGCTTTATCCGCGCCGCGGCGGACGCTGGCCCGACCTCGACAACCCGGACAACCTGGTGTGGCTGGGCCGCTTCATCGCCCGCATCCATGCGCTGGGCGCGGTGCAACCGTTTCTGCATCGCCCCACTCTCGACATCGAACACTTCGGCGACGAGTCTTATCGCTACGTGCTGGAGCAAGGCTTCATTCCGCGCGATTTGGAATTGCCCTATCGCAGTCTGGCGGAAGACGTACTCAAACAGGTGCGCGTCTGCTATCAACGCGCGGGCGAGGTGCAGCACATCCGCCTCCACGGCGATTGCCATCCCGGCAATATTCTGTGGACCGACGACGGCCCGCACTTCGTCGATTTCGACGACTGCCGCATGGGCCCGGCGGTGCAGGACGTGTGGATGCTGCTCTCCGGCGAACGCCGCGACATGACCGCGAAGCTCGCCGAGATACTCGACGGCTACACGGAATTTCACGACTTCAACCCGCGCGAATTAAACTTGGTGGAAGCCTTGCGCACCCTGCGCATGCTGCATTATTCCGCCTGGCTCGCGCGGCGCTGGGAAGACCCCGCCTTCAAACAGGCTTTCACCTGGTTCAACACCCCGCGTTATTGGGAAGAACAAATTCTCGCGTTGCGCGAACAGGCGGCGCTGTTGGATGAACCGCCGTTGCCGTGGCAGTGAGCTGAAAAATATCCGCCGGCCCAACATCGGCAGGATGTATGCCAAGCTCGCATGCGCCGCGTACTTACTCAGCCGACCTGCAATCAGTATGATGAGTACGGCGCAACCCGTCCACCGCGCAGGAACCAACCATGACAGACACATCCGATAGCCGCCCGCCTCTTCCGCCTTTCGCTCGCGACACCGCCGCCCAAAAAGTGCGGATGGCCGAGGACGCTTGGAATAGCCGCGACCCCGAACGGGTTGCACTCGCTTATACCAGCGACTGCGCATGGCGCAATCGCGCTGAGTTTCTCTCCGGCCGCGCGGCCATCACCGAATTTCTCCGCCGCAAATGGGCGAAGGAACTGGACTACCGTCTCATCAAAGAGCTGTGGGCTTTTGACGAGACGAGGATCGCGGTGCGCTTCGCCTATGAATGGCACGACGGCTCCGGTAACTGGTTCCGCTCCTACGGCAACGAGAATTGGGAATTCGACGAGCAGGGCATGATGCGCCGGCGCATCGCCAGCATCAACGACCTGCCGATCAAGGAAACGGACCGCAAGTATCACTGGCCGCTGGGTCGCCGGCCCGACGCCCACCCCGGCCTGTCCGAGCTCGGTCTTTAAAAACGCGCCGGAATTGGGATTGCACCCCCCGGCGCCGGCGCATCGCCGAAATCGGGCGTGATCACAAACCCAGCAATATCTGCTCCAGCGCCGGACGCATGCGTTGCACGCTGGCGCGTCCCTCGGCGATAGCCGCCGCGGCCTGATCGAACTCCAGCAAACCCAAATGCGCCAAGCGGGGTATCAGCATCAGCTCGGGCGGATCGCCCGCCATGCGGCTGCGGGTGATGCGGTCTTGCATGATATTGAGGGAACTCGCCAGCACATCGAAAAGGCCCGGCGCGTCACGGCTCGCGCCGAAAAGCTGTCCCAGCAGCAATTGCTTGCGCTCGTTCAAACCGTTTTTGAATTGGGTGGAAATTTTATTCCAGAAATCGGTTTCGGCGGTCGGGTTCAAGCTCGCATGAGTATCCGCTACCCGACGCCCATTATTGCGCTGCCGCCCGTGTTTGCCGACGATGTCGCCATTGAGATTGACGGCGATTACCACCTCCGCGCCCATCGCGCGGCATAAAGAAACCGGCACCGGATTGGTCAAGCCGCCATCCACCAGCCAACGCCCTTCGCTTTTAACCGGCGCCAACAAACCAGGCAGGCCCATGGATGCGCGCACGGCCTCCAGCAACGGTCCTTCACGAAACCATACCTCGCGACCGGTATCGAGTTCGGTGGCCACCATAGCAAAGCGGCGCGGCAAGGTTTCAATGGGAACGTCCTTGACCCAGCCGCGGGCCAACTCCATAAGTTTTTCACCTTGAATGATGCCACCGCTCAGCAAGGACAGGTCGAGGTAAGCGAATAAGGCTTTCCAGTTGAGCGAAAGCGCCCACTGCTCCAATGCATCCAATTGCCCACCGGCGTAAGCGGCGCCCACCAGCGCGCCGATCGAGGTTCCGGCCACGATGTCCGGTTCTACGCCGATCTCGGCCAGCGCGCGTAGGACGCCGATGTGCGCCCAGCCCCGCGCCGCGCCGCCACCCAAGGCCAGCCCTATGCGCCCATTGACGCCGTCGGGTAGGCACAACGGCGTGGGCGTCTGCGTATTCATTTCCATCTTGTATTCCCGCTAGCCCGCTGAAATAAGGTGGTGCCGGTCCATCATCGCCGCTACACACGCGCCAGTCTAGTATGGAAAACCATTCTGCTGCGGATAAGGAAATGCGCATCGGCGAAAAAAGCACTGAAGGCAATAACGCCTCCACGCCGAGAAATACCCTGAGTCGAAGGAATACAGGCAACGGCCTGCGGCGTAGCGGTGTGATTTTCAAAAACCGATGGGCTTTCTCTTGGCGAGAGCCCAAACCGAGAGACCAGGGCGTTCCCATTAGACGGCGTTGATAACGGATCGGAAAACGACGGGGGATACAACATCCCCCGTTTTTGAGATTAAGGCCTGTGCTCAGTAACGGGGCCGGCGCGCGGGGCGCTCTTCGCGGGGTTTGGCTTGGTTGACCTTGATGTTACGGCCTTTGATATCACGCTCGTTCATGCCTTTGATGGCGGCATCCGCCTCGGCGTTGCTCGGCATCTCGACAAAACCGAAGCCTTTCGATTGTCCGGAAAACTTGTCAGTGACCACGCTCACACTTGACACTTGTCCGAATTGGGAAAACGCATCTTTCAAATCGGTTTCGGTAACGCTGTAGGAAAGATTGCCAACATATATATTCATGAATCAGTCTCTCAGAAATGTGCATTGATCGAAATGAAGTCATCGAATCACTAACGCACAACGTGTCCGACGACAAACAGCCAACCCTCGGCCAGTCCTTTAAACACCCACAGCAAGAGACGATTCCACGCCTCGCCGCTCTTCCTTTTAACACTCGGCCCCCCCGGCTTGCAAGCGGGACGGGCTATTTCGCCGCGTGGCTGGCGAGTCAACAATGCTTAAAGGATTAGCGCGCTCATTTTGGAGGGATTGTCCTGGTGTTCAAGTTAGGTAATTTGCAGCACGCAACACGACCCAGGTGAGAATAGTTCTAAAAACTCTAGCAGCGGGCCGCCGAATTTCATCGGGTTTATTTCATCACGCCCAACTCGGCAGGCGTGGCATTCACCACCGCGCAGCGGTTACTCATAACGCAAGGCATCGATGGGGTTGAGGCGCGCCGCCTTGCTGGCGGGGTAGATGCCGAAGAAGGCGCCGACCATGAAGGCAAAGATAAAAGCGGTGAGCACCGACCAGGTGCTGACATCGATGGGAATAGCAGGAAAAAACGCCTTGGCGCCATAAGCGACACCGGCACCGAACACAATGCCGATCAGACCGCCGACCATCGACAACACCACCGATTCGATGATGAATTGCAGCAAGATATCGCGCTGCGCGGCACCGATGGCCTTGCGCAGGCCGATCTCGCGGGTGCGTTCGCGCACCGAGACCAGCATGATGTTCATGATGCCGATGCCGCCCACCAGCAGCGAGATGCTGGCGATACCGCCCAACACATAGGTGAAGGTACCGAGTATGGTCTGCATGGTGGAGAGCATGGCCTGCTGACTGACCAAGGTGAAGTCTTCTTCGCCGGCATGCCGTTCGACCAGCACTTGGGTGATTTGCTGTTTGGCGCGGTCGATGGCGTTGTCGTTGACCACCTGAGTGAGAATATTGGTGAGACCGTCTTGATCGAAGATTTCCTGCGCGGTCTCGACGGGGATGAACACGTGATCGTCGATGTCCTGTCCCAGCGTCACCCCTTTAGTTTCCATGATGCCGATGACCCGGAATTTAGTCTCGCCGAGCTTGACGGTGCGGCCGAGCGGATTACTTTCGCCGAACAATTCTTTTTTCACCGTGCGGCCGATCACCGCCACCCGCCGACTGGCATCCACATCGGCCTTGCTGATGAAGGAACCGATCTCCACGTGGAGATTGCGCACGGTCTCGAAATTCTGATCAGTGCCGATGACCTGCACATTGCGCAGACGGTTGCCCAATTTCACCGGCGCGCTGCTCACTACCACCGGTGTCATGGCGGTCACCAACGTGGCGCGTTTTTCCAAGGCGCGCATATCGGCCAAGGTAAGTTTCTGCACGCCGGAAGGCATATGCCCCATGCCGCTGGTCTCGGTCTTGCCCGGCACGATGATCAACAGATTGGTGCCGATACCCATCAACTCCTGGCGGATGTAAGTCTTGGCGCCCTCACCGATCGCCACCAGCATGATTACCGAGGCCACGCCGATGATCACGCCGAGCATAGTGAGAAACGAACGCACCTTGTTGGCGGCCAAGGCATCCATCGCGATGCGCAAATGTTCCAGGGGGTTCATGCCGCCATCCCGTTGCGCAGGTCTTTGACGATCGCGCCGTCGGTGAGGGTCAACACCCGCCGGGTATGTTCGGCCACCCGCGGGTCGTGGGTCACTACTACCAAGGTCGTGCCCTCGGCGTTGAGTTCACCGAACAGACTGATGATCTCTTGGCCGGTCTTGCTGTCGAGGTTACCGGTGGGTTCATCGGCGAACAACACCTTGGGCTCATTGACCAGCGCGCGCGCGATGGCCACCCGCTGCTGCATGCCGCCGGACAATTCGGAGGGCAGGTGGCGGTTGAAATCTTTAAGACCCACCCGCGCCAACAAGGCCCGGGCGCGCTGCAAACGTTCGCGCCTCGGCAAACCCCGGTACACCATGGGCAAGGCGACATTTTCCTCCACTGAATAACGTCCCATCAGATTGAAGGACTGAAACACAAAACCGAAAAATTGATTGCGGATCCGCGCCAGCTCGGTATCGCTGAGGCTGACGATCTCGCGTGCCTCGAGATGATAGTGGCCGCTGGTGGGTGCATCGAGACAACCGAGGATATTAAGCAAGGTGGATTTACCGGATCCGGAGGGACCCATCAAGGCGATATAGTCGCCGCGCTCGACGGCGAGGGATATCCCTTTCAAGACTTCATAACGGATCGCGCCGGTGACGAAGACTTTGCGCACTTCTCGCAACTCGATGAGCGGTGTATCCGCCATGCTCAAGATTCCCGCTTGTTCGCCGGCTTGGCCCGCACGCCCGGTTTGAGGCCTTCGACGTCCAGCGAACTGATCACCGGCTCGTCAAGGTTCAAGCCCCGCAACACCTCGATGGCATCCCAATTGGAACGGCCGGTTTCGATCACCCGTTTCACCACCACGCCGCCGGCCAACACATACACGAACTGTTCTTTGTTTTTCGCCATCACGGTCTGGGCCGGCACCAGCAGCACATCGTTGACGGTGGCGACGACGATCTCCACGTCCGCCGACATGCCGGGCCGTAAAAATGGCGGCGGCTCGGTGAGCCGCAACTTCACGGTGACATTGCGGCTCTTGAGTTTCTCGACCGATACCGCGGGCGAGATCTCGAACAGCGTCGCCGCATATTTGATATCGGGTTGAGTGTCGAATTGGATCTCCGCCTGTTGTCCCAGTTGCAGACGGCTGAGATCCACTTCGTCGATTTGCGCCTTGACGTAAAGATCATCGAGACGGGTGATGCGCGCCACCACACTGCCCGGCTGCATCAACTCACCCACCTTGATCGGCAACTCGACCACCGTGCCGGCGATGGGCGCGCGGATCAGGCTGTGATCGAGATTGACCTGCGCCACCCGCAAGGCCGCCTCCTGCTGCTTCGCATCGGCGGCGGCGATCTCGATCTGATGCTGCTGCAAGGCGACTTGATCCAGATTGGCCCGCGCGGTTTCCAGCACGGCCTGGGAGGTGGCCAACTCGGCGCTCGCCGATTCCATCTCGCCTTGCGGAATCAAGCGCGCCGTGTACAGCTTCTGCTTTTTTTCATAACGCTGCTTGGCGTCGTCATAACGAGCCTGCGCCTCCGCGACCGCGGCGGCGGTGCGGGCCTTCTCCAAAGGCAGGGAGATGCGCGCGGACTCCAGCCGCATCCGCGCCGCCTCCAAACTGGAACGGGCCAGCGCCACTCGCGCCGTCAGTTCGCTGGATTCCAAGCGCGCCAGCACATCGCCGGCCTTGACCCGCGTGCCCTCTGCCACCAACAGTTCGCTGATGCGTCCCGCGACTTCGGCCTTGATTTGCGCGGTGGCGTCGCTGTCGACGGTGCCGGTCTCGGTGGGCGTGACGCTCACCAGGATATTGCCCTTGCGCACCGCCACCGTCTCGACTTCCAGTACCTGTCCGGCACGGTAGTAATAAAACGACACGACGATGACCAATATCACCAGCGCTGACCACAGCCACGATTTACGGAGTTTCACCAGCACGCCTCTTCTTTTTGAATAAGAAAACCTGAACCCACGGATGCCTTGTTGGATTTGAGCATTATGTCACAGCCTGACGGCATCTCGTGGCTGGGCAGGCACCGCTAGTTTCGTGGCAAGATACCCGGGGATGCGGGTCTCCAGCCAATAATGCGGCGCCCACGGCGTGCCGCTCACAAACCCCACATGGCCGCCTGACGGCGACAACTCCAAGCGGGTGGTCGTGGACAGCGCATGCGGCAACGGCACCACGGAGGGGGGCATGAAAGGGTCGTCGACGGCATGCACGATCAGGGTGGGTGTAGCGATGCGCGGCAGATAGGGCCGGCAGCTGGCGCGGGCGTAATAGTCATCGGCATCGCGAAACCCATGCAAGGGCGCGGTGATGCGCTCATCGAACTCGCGCAAGTTGCTGATGGCGGCAACGGCCGCGGCATTCCACGGCAGATCCATCACCGCGCGTTTTCGCGCAAGCGCGTCTTGCAGACAACGCAGCAAACGCCGGTCGTAAATCCGGGAGAAACCTTGCTGCATCCGCGCGGTGGCCGCGCCGAGATCAAACGGCACCGACACCGCCACCGCCGCGGCCAGCGGCGAATCACCGCCCCGTTCGCCCAGCCACTTCAACAACACATTGCCACCCAGCGAATAACCCACCGCGGCCAAAGGGGCACGCGGCTCGCGCTCGCGCAACAGAGCCACGAAACTGTCGAGGTCGCCAATGTCACCGGCGTGATAACCGCGCAACAAACGATTAGGCTCGCCGCTGCAGCCGCGAAAGTGCATCAACGCGCCGCGCCAGCCACGCGTCGCGACGGCGCGTAAAATGCCGCGCGCGTAGTGCGAATCCATGGAACCACCCAGGCCGTGCAGCACGATCACGATGGGGCCGCTCTCGCCCGTCCAATCGACGTCGATGAAGTCGCCGTCGGGCAGTTCGACGCGCTCGCGCCGCGTCACCGGCGAGACCGCCCGCCGCAACAACGCGGGCCAAAGGGTTTGCACATGGCCGCCGGGCAACCACCAGGCGGGCTTGAAGGGAGGGGACGTCATTATCGGAATATCATCACGACTATCGAATCCAGCGAGGCGCGGCCACGGCAACGCGCCGACGCTGCCTTGTTATCCACCGCGAACGACAGCGGGCGCCGATCATCTTATACCATCGCGCCGGAATTTTCCCCGCGCGCGGCCGGACCACGGCGAATCGCCCGTGGCATAATAGGCGCCTTGACGCCAAGGATCATACCCCCATGCAGCAGCTGACCCTGACCCGCCCCGACGATTGGCATATTCATCTGCGCAACGGCGATTATCTAAGCACCACCGTGCCGCACGCCGCGCGCCAATTCGGCCGCGCCATCGTGATGCCCAATCTCCGGCCGCCGATCACCACCACCGCGCAAGCGCAAGATTACCGGCAACGCATCCTGGCCGCGACGCCGCGCGGCTCGAATTTCGAGCCGCTGATGACCCTCTATCTCACCGACAATACCCCGCCCGAAGAAATCCGCCGCGCTAAAGTCAGCGGCATCGTGCAGGGAGTGAAACTCTATCCGGCCGGCGCCACCACCAATTCGGACGCGGGCGTCACCGCCCTGGAACGCTGCTACCCCACGCTGGCGGCCATGGAAGAGCTGGGCTTGCCGCTGCTGGTCCACGGCGAAGCCACCGCCGCGCAGATCGATATCTTCGACCGCGAACGCATTTTCATCGAACAAAGTTTGATGCCGCTCAGCGCGCGCTTCAGCGCGCTGAAAATCGTCTTCGAACACATCACCACCCGCGACGCGGTGAGTTTCGTACTCGACGCTTCCGCCAACATCGCCGCCACCCTCACCGCGCATCACCTGCTGCTCAACCGCAACGACCTGCTCGCCGGCGGCATCCGGCCTCACTATTATTGCCTGCCGGTGTTGAAACGCGAGGATGACCGCACCGCGCTGCTGCGCGCCGCCACCAGCGGCAATCCAAAATTTTTTCTCGGCACCGACAGCGCCCCGCACAGCCGCGCCACCAAAGAAGCCGCCTGCGGTTGCGCCGGCACCTACACCGCCCACGCCGCGCTGGAGTTGTATGCCGAAGCCTTCGAACAAGCCGGCGCCTTGGACAAACTGGAAGGCTTCGCCAGTTTTCACGGCGCGGATTTTTACGGGCTGCCGCGTAATCGACAACAAGTCACCTTGATTAAACAAGAACAGGAAATTCCGGACTCGTATGTTTTCGGCGGCGAGACGGTGGTACCGCTACGGGCCGGCGGCAAGATCGCTTGGCGCTTGCAAGAGGCGGGGTAAAAATCACGGGTTGTATCTGTCGCACCAATTTGTAGGTTGCGGTTCGTTCTTCAGGAGATGAGCCGCGACGGGTCGGTGGGTTACGCCGTCATGCGGCTGACCCAGCCTACATTACGGGAGCAACGTCTCCATTGTTTGCGCCGGGGAATACGTCGGCCTCGAGGAAATCGACGACGGCCTCTGGAAAAATTGGGACAGATTTGAATGGCGCTTACTTAAGCTTCTTTGGGTGACCATTTTTCATCACCTCAGCTCTTGCTTCGTCGCGAGGTTTCATCAGTAATGGATAGGCTTTTGGCCTTCGTTTTATGGCTCTTGGCT
>JAHFRV010000015.1 GCA_023266095.1 Gammaproteobacteria bacterium
CACTTAGATGTGCGTTATGCATTTGCCCTAATGCGACATTGATACCCTCGGTTCGACCAATGGCGTCACCAAGCACAAAGGCGCGTCCAACGAAAGGCGACTCAAAAAATGATTTGCTCAAAGCGTAATCCCAGACCTCAAAGCGACCTGTCCCTTCAGTGATCTCCTTGACCGATTTTATCCCAAGCACCATGGCGTCCGGATTTTTAGGCAAAAGGATCACAAAGAAGATCGCCACCAGCACCAACACATAGGGGATAAGGTAGCGAATCAAGTGTCGCAATCGCATATAAATGAATAGCGCCTGCGCGGTAATAATAGCCATTAAGCTAGTAAATACCGTTTCAATCAGGGCGAATGGAAGAACTAACCCCCAGTAACTCCTAGCTATGCCTCGCAACCTTGCCACTTTCACGAGATAGAGGTTACCGAGGAAAGGAACTGTTCCCACAACAAAATGAAGGCTAACAATATTTAAACCCCATTCCGGTACCGACCACATCCAATAGGCAATATATGCTGTCGCAAGATAAGCCAGCGCTATGACTGCGAGATAGCGGATGCGTTGTTCGATATTTTGTAGCCCTCCCATTGCCAATACCGCCACAGGAAGAAATACCGCACACTGTATGGCCTTGAATGCGGTAAGCAATGGCGCTTGTGACCAGAGCGTGCTCATACATGCAAAACCGATATAGAGCGCAATCCATAGCAACGGTGATCGTGTGAATAATGGTAAAAGGCGTCTGAAGTTGGGTTTTAACAAAAGAAGTAAGAGATAGATACCCAAAATAGCCGTGCTGCCAATCTGAAATATGGCGTAGTCGTCCAGTGCGACGAGCGAACGAATCTCTTCCGTCGATACCCGTTGTGCATTGAGAAGCCTATCGCCGACTACATACAGCAAAAGACCGATGCGCGCACCCCATCCTAACGCGCTTGGATAACACCAAACCATTGCCATCGGCGTTGAATTAAAATATGGCGTGTTCAATGACATCCCAAGTCTATCGCGCAACATCAACGGGCCGAGGTCCATTGGCATCGATACTCCGCGCCACGCGGGCAGGAAAGCCGCCCGCAACGATGGCTTGCAGCACATTGGCGCTAACCGCAGCATCTTCGGCAACAATCGCATCGGCACCAACTGTCACGCCGACCAACACAAATACCCTAAAGCTACGCACATTCGTCAATCGCATCCAACGAGCGCTTCCAAGGCCAGATATCTTTTGCGCCTTCAAAATATGGACTAACGACATAAATTTCCATAGAATGGCCCGCCCAACGGGATTGATGGTTCCTAGCTATTTAAGGTCACGATTATGGGTGCCCCGGGAAAGCCACTCAATGACCTTAGCTGTAGTCGAAAATGGCCGCCTAATAGCTGTAGATGCCAGCGATGCTACGAAATTAACTCGATAATACAATTGCCGTGCAAAAACTCGCGCCGGCTTGACAACTGGTTGCGGAAAAACTCCCCCCCCCCATGGAACCGACATTATTTCTGAAACTTGGTACCCCGCATCTCTACCCGCCGACCCGAGAATGAGAGTCCCATCGTACCCAAAAAAATATCTAGGCCCCCCTTTTATATTAGGATCATATAAATTAATAACTTTGAAATAATTTTGATTTCTTGATTTCTCAATGAAAATAAGGTTGCATGCTGTTATAGCAATCAAATTATACCCAATAGAATTCGCGTACTCATAAATTGATCTGGCAGAATTTCCCTTATTATCTCCTGGCGGGTTCTCAAAAAAAACATCAAACGGAATTGTTGGATTATATTCAATCACAACCACTACGGGACGAAAATCTTTAATAGAACGCCATATAGCAAGATCATCTGAATCGATATCTATAGATAGCAAATCGATGCTTCTTACACCCCCTTCATTATAAAGATTGCTGTTCGTCAGCAGTTTATCTAGTGAGTTATCTCCACTAACTGTTACCCAAGCACAAATCCTCTCTACACGGGGATTAGTGACATTAGCGACCAAATCGCGGAACCGCGTTTTGTCACCCTCGATATACCATCCCGTCCATCCCTTTTGATAAAGATTGAAAGTGTTACTCAGATGCTTTCCGTCCCAAGCACCAAATTCACAGAACGAACCACTTTTCACACCAAGGGTTCCGAATATTTTTTCAATGACACCATCCTCTCCACGCTGTGAAAAGGCATTTGTATGAAAATCTTGCAAATCAATCATCGTGTCCATATTTAAGCCATCAGTTTAATAAGTCATAAAACATATAATATATGAGTGCAGCCTATGCTATCGGAATAACAAGGCCTTATGCATTGAATTACCCCATTACGAGACCCGCCGCCATTGCGGAAACAGTTGCAGCAGCGCTGTCCACTGTGGATGCCGCCAGACGAGCACCACAATCATGACAGCCAGTAGGAGTACACCCGAGGCAAGGACAACCATCCAGTCCTCGGTGTCGCGCCAGCTATAGGCAAGGCCGTAGACGAGCGCCATCCCGAATAGGCACACCATAACAAGGGCGGCGCTCTGCCGCGGAAGAAGCTCACGCGCGGCGACACGATACTCCATGTGAAATGCGACAACGACGACGTAGCTCCCTGCCGCCAACGCCAGGGTTGTCCCGGCAAGCACACCAAAGCCGCCCCACAACCAACCCCCAATCACCGCGAGCACGACATTGAGACTGCCGATGGCGACCTGAGTCCAAATGGTCCACCGCAACCGACCTATAGCGAGATAAAGAAAGTAGGCTGGGCCAACCATGGTGTTGAACATCCAACCGAGCCAACAAAGCACGGCAACCGCAAGAAATTGCGGCTCGAAGCGTCCAAGCCAGAGCGTGAGAAGGATCGGAAGTGCAGCGCCGATTAACCCATAATACGGCGCGGCGAGAACGACAAGAAGTCGGTAGGCGCCCAGGTATATTCTGCGGATTTCACCGGCATCCGTCGGTGTCTGGCCCATGCGCCCAGCCACATAGGGCACAAGCGTGTTGTAGGCCGACACGATGACGGCACGGAACTGTAGCATCATCCGGTTCGCCATTTCATAGTAGCCGGTTAGCGCCAGGCCACCGAACATGGTGAGGAGAGCCTTTGTCGTGGGCTCGAACAGCAGTTGTCCAATCGCGGCAACCTGGATACCGCCACCATAGCGGATAAGTTCTCTCATGCGTTTCCTGTCCCATCCGAACCAAGCGCTGATCGGTTGGCGGAGCTGGATCACAGTAAGCACGAGTGCGCCGAGCAGCAGGCATCCCGCCTGGATGAGCTGAACCGGGCCGAGGCCCACAAGCCCGTGGGTAGGCACCAGCACATAAGCCGCGCCAAGCTGCACCAACGCCGCCCCAACCTGGACGACTGCTCGCAAGTCGGAGCGCTGACAACCGTCGAGTGCGCCAAGGAATACATTCCCGATAGTCGCAGCGACAAGGGCGGCCAGCGCGTAGGGCAGCAGTGCGCGCGCTGCCGGCATCGCGCTCTCTGGCACCGCATGAACGAGCGCGGATTCGATCACTGGATAAAGGGCGATGCAGGCCACACCAACGATAGGCAGGACCATAAACACGGCCATCGCCACGGTACGCGCAGCAAGCCGGTGCTCGCCTGTGCCGATATCGCCCGCGACGAATTTCACCACGCCACCGCCGAGCCCGAATTCGGAGAGGCGGGCCACGGCGGTGCTCGCCATAACAAGCGACCACAGACCAATCTCCTCCACCCCGAGATGCCGCGTGAGCAAGCGGTAAAACTCGAATAGCACGAGCGCCGAAAACACCACCTGGGCAACTGAGAACAGCGCGTTTTTGGCGAGCCTGTGGACACTCACGCGTGCGTTTTCCTAAACACGGCGAGAAAATGGTCCCTCGCGGAAGGCCACAGCGGAGGGTAGTCCACCTTCACCGGATGGGACAGCCGACCGACCCCGCGACGTCGCAAGAAGGCGATTGCCGATGGCGAGAGGCTGTACACCGCGCTCTTGATTACATCGAAAGCACGCGCGAATAAGGGCCGCTCGACGCGGCGGTAGGGCAGTACCGACACAATTTCGAGCCCCACCGATGGCGCGATATTCGCGCACCACTGGGGGCTCACGAACGCAAGGTGCTCAGGGCAAATACAATACATATTTCGCGACCGCAATAACCGCCACGGGAGAGAACGCGCGTTGCCGGTTGCGATAATAAGCAAGCCGCCAGGCCGCAGCACCGTCGCACACTCTCCGAGAAGCTTCGCTGGGTTCTCGACGTGTTCGATAACGTCGAAAGCCGTAACAGCGTCGAAGCGCCCCTCGAAGGTGGCGAGGGACGCGAAGTCCGTCCCCACAATCGAGATACCGGCCGTGGCTGCGCGTGCCGCCGCCGCATGATTCAACTCAACGCCATGCCGCTTCCAGCCGGCGCTCAACGACAATAGAAACCGACCGTCGTAGCACCCGATGTCGAGGATGGACCCACTTTTACCCCACTTCGCGAGTGCTGCTCGGGCAAGGGCCCAGTCAACTCGTTGCTCAGACGGTGTTACCCAAGCCTCCTCGCTTCCTTGATTATATAAGTGATCGAGCATGCTTTTCGGAAGGGTGGGATAGCGGAACATGAGCTCGCAACCTCTGCAGCTCCATAGCCCGCCGCCGCTGAGGGGTACTTCCACAGAATGACCCGCGAACTCCACGGCATCCGGAATCCGGCCGACGAATCGAACGGTGCGACTACCGCACCCCGGACATGCCGGCGCAACAGAAGATGCGCCCCTGGCGTTATCGCTAGCGTATGAAGAGTGCATCGAGGTAGATGACGTGGCCATCGGTGCCATACGCTTGGTTGAGATTGCCGGCATACCGCAATCCCGCGGCATGGGCGAGATCGGAAACCTCTTTGAACGAGCTCTGACCTTGGTAGAGATCGTCAAGACACACCTCGGCGATGCACGCTCGCACCTGGCTCAAGACTCTGGTCGCACCACGCAGCACGGGCGCCTCGAAGCCTTGCACATCGAGCTTAAGGAGCATCTCGGCCGCCGGAGACTGCGGGAGTCCGGCCACGAAATCATCCAGCCGCTCAATTCTCACATCCACCTTTCGCTGGTGGGCAGTCACCGGATAGATCGCGTGCGACATACCCGTTGTCTCCAGCAGCGACGATGAAGGCGTATGATCGGAGTGCAGGTTTATCTCGCACTTGCCCGGGGAGTCCCCGAGGGCAAGATTCGCCGCCACCACGTTACCATCTGCCTCCGCCCAGTTCGCAAGCTTCTCATAGGCCTGCGGGGTCGGCTCAAAACAGTAGAGCGTTGCCTGCGGAAACACTCCTCGTGCAAATCGCGCGAACTGGCCCTCGTTCGCACCGACGTCGAAAATGCTCCTGAACGGAATGGCACGCAGTCCAAGCAGCGTCTGCATAGGGTTCTGGCTCTGCCGCGTGACGTGCAGCCCTAGCCCTTCAGCCATATTTTTGAGAGTACTCTTGATGGTCATTAGAAACCTTGTGCTTTCCACATTGATGCCAGACAACTTCCTATTCAAACAGCATGCTCGACCTGATTCGCCCGGTGCGCTCTACTTAGAAAGTCCGCATATGCGTATGCAATACCATCTCTCAGAGTCATGCTTGGCCGCCAGCCGAGGTCATGGAGGCGCGCAACATCCAACAACTTTCTCGGGGTGCCATCCGGTTTGCCATGATCCCATATCGTCTCACCTTCGAACCTCACGACATCCTTCACGCATTCCACCAAATCACTTATAGTCAAATCCTCACCACATCCAATATTGATCAATGGCGGTTCATGGACGGTGAATAACGATGCGTATTTGCTCTCTGGCAAATTCATTAGAAACTGACATGCATCCGCCATGTCATCACTATAAAGGAATTCGCGGCGAGGCGCGCCTGTACCCCACAATTTGACGGCGGAACGATTTGCCACGGACGGTAATCTGGATGCCTCCCCCTGGCCCTCACAGGGGAGAGAAAATAAGGTCTCCTTGATATCTAGTGGAATTGGACCATAGCTTTTTTCATCATCATCGATCCCTTTCATGTCACCTAAAAACGCAAGTTTGGCGAGATGGAACTTACGGATCATCGCTGGCAAGACGTGTGAGTTTTGCAAGTTGTAATTGTCACCAGGGCCATATAGGTTAGTGGGCATCACGGTAAGAAAGCGTGTGCCATATTGTCGATTGTACGCCCAGCACATTTCGACACCCGCAATCTTGGCTAAAGCATATGACCGGTTGGTTGCTTCCAGCGGCCCCGTCAGAAGATATTCTTCTTTGATAGGTTGCGGACAATCACGCGGATATATACAGGACGAACCCAAAAAAAGCAGCCGTTTGACGCCCGATCGCCAAGCCTCGTGGATGACGTTGGTCTGGATGGATAGATTCTGTTGAATGAACTCGGCTGGATAGGTGCTGTTGGCCAGGATGCCTCCCACCTTGGCGGCTGCGAGAAAGACATATTCGGGCTTTTCCTGCTCGAAGAAGGCGCGCACTGATGTTTGATCGGTGAGATCGAGTTCGGCGTGGGTGCGGGTGATGATGTTGGTGTAGGGTGGGTTACCCTCACCCCTGTCCTCTATCTGAGAGGCAGAGGTGGATGTTAAGCGGCGCATGATAGCCGAACCGACCAGCCCGCGATGGCCCGCCACATAGATTTTACTGTTCGGCTGCATCTCATTACTCATGGTGATCATAGGCCGAATAACCATGACGCTTAACGAGCTCATCGCGCTCAGCCGCCTTTAAATCCTCTCGCACCATCTCAGCCACCAGCTCTTTGAACTTAATCCTGGGCGCCCAGCCCAATTTGGCTTTCGCCTTGCTGGCATCGCCCAATAAGGTCTCGACCTCGGTCGGACGAAAATAACGCGGATCAACCGCGACGATGCAGCGTCCCGTGGCTTCATCAAAGCCTTTTTCTTCGACGCCTGCACCTTTCCAAATCACCACGATACCTAATTCACGTGCCGCCGCATTCACGAAGTCGCGCACGCTGTGCTGCTCGCCGGTGGCGATTACAAAATCTTCCGGTTGTTCCTGTTGCAGCATCAGCCACTGCATTTCCACGTAATCCTTGGCATGTCCCCAGTCCCGCTTGGCATCCAGGTTGCCCAGATATAGGCAATCCTGAAGACCCAGTTTGATGCGCGCCAGGGCGCGGGTTATCTTGCGGGTAACGAAGGTCTCACCCCGCACCGGCGATTCATGGTTAAAGAGAATGCCGTTGCAGGCATACATGCCATAGGCTTCTCGATAATTGACCGTGATCCAATAGGCATACAGTTTGGCTACCGCGTAAGGGGAACGCGGATAAAAAGGCGTGCTTTCCTTTTGCGGGATTTCTTGCACCAAACCATACAGCTCGGAAGTGGAAGCCTGGTAAAAACGAGTTTTCTTTTCCAAGCCAAGGATACGCATCGCCTCCAACAAGCGCAGCGTGCCCAGCGCATCGGAATTCGCGGTGTATTCGGGCTCTTCAAAGGATACGGCGACATGACTTTGCGCCGCCAGATTGTAAATCTCATCGGGCTGCACTTGTTGCACGACACGCATCAGACTGCTTGAGTCGGTCAAGTCGCCATAATGCAGGATAAAGTTTCTGTTGTTTACGTGAGGGTCTTGATAGAGATGATCGATGCGATCGGTGTTAAATAAAGATGCGCGTCGCTTGATGCCGTGGACTTCATAGCCCTTTCCCAGCAGGAACTCCGCAAGGTAAGCTCCATCTTGGCCTGTTACCCCGGTTATCAACGCTCGCTTTTTCATTTGATCTTCCATCTACTTCTTGATGTGAACAACCTTATAATTACGTGTCTTATGTAGATTTCTTATCCGTCCGCTTTGCAACTGGTCTCACTTAGCGAAAAAGCAAAACCACCCCGGCCCTGCGGGCCACCCCTCCTTATGAAAGGAGGGGATAAAATCATAAGCAAAGACCGCGTTGGCCAAACTCTGACACACAACCAAACCCTGACACACACTCAAGTCCTGACACATACCCAAGCTCTGACGCACACCCAAGCTCTAACACTCGACTCAAGTTCTAACGCACACCCAAGCTCTGACGCATACCCAAGTTCTGACGTACAGGGCAAACCTTGCGATGTGTCTCGGCTCCCAGGAAGAATTCGTACCTCCATGTGCGAATTAATCTCAGTGTCTGGACATTAATTCCTTTTGCCCCGGACGTCCTGCCTCACCCCGACCGCTCCAACGCGCTATTCCGCAGCGCCTCGTGTGCTCTCCGGTAGGAGCGGGGTTTACCTCAAAATTATTTAGCGCATTCCTTAACGCCTTCGGCAGACTGCCTCCGGATAGCCGATACAAGGAATGCCAGCAATATGCCGCCTGCCAAACCCAACATGATACCCACACCGACAATGAGCTTCCGATTCGGCTTCGCTCTTTTCTCCGGCACCACGGCGGGGTCGATAACCTTAAAAGCAAATTGATCCCGTACATTGGCCAACATGATTTTCTTGGTCTGCGCTTCAATAAGCCGGTAGATGGCTTGTTGCACTTCCATCACACTGGTCTTCGGTAATTGTTCCTTCAAATAGGCGAGACTTTGTTCCGTCTCTTTGATGGCAAGCTGTTTTTCGTGGTCATTGATACGAAGCACCAGTTCATTCGCCCAAGCAGCTGCTTGCCCCGGATCTTGCCACTCCACCGCAAGGGTCACCAACCCACTCTTTTTATCTGGACTTACAGAGAGAATATTTTTAAATGCCTCATACGCGATGCCCATCGTAGGTTCATCAGCCGATGATTTCACTTTCCAAGTTTTAGATGTTGCATCCCATTTGTCGGCGAATAACACCGGCATTAATTTTTTTTCCGCGATAAAGTCGTTAATAAAGCGCCGCGAGGTCAAGGTGGCGAGTGCTTGGTCTGTACTGCTCGCGCCAGAATCCAGATTAATGCCGGCGAATGAAGCAAGCCCTCCAAACTGATTAGATATCGCGCTCATCGCCCCCTGCTCGTCGTCCGAGACAGGCGCCAGCAATACCTCCGCCCGGTAGGTGGGTGTCATTATCAATGCCATGGTTACCGCGGCCGCGGTGGCAAGCAAGGTAATAACAATTATCATCAGCTTGTAACGCATCAGCACCCGCCAAAAATCGAGCAGATTAATCTCGTCATCCTCAGGGGGTGGGGGATAAGACGCGAGAACATATTGTACTTGCGGCGGTACAGGCGGGGGATTGCCCGGAGGCGGCGGCGTGTTTTGAGTGTTCATCACAGCATGATTCTTATAAAGCGCCCACGGTGTTCCATACCGCGATGGCCAAACCGAATTGATAGACGATTTGGTTCACGCTGGTCCACATCATGTGCGGCCATGAATCTCCGCATCGCACTTGTCGTCATACGGTAATCCTGGCCGAAATAGCCTTGGCGAATACGGTGAAATCGCCAAAATGATGGCGAGCCAGAGTATGGACTATGGCCCAGTCGATAGCCTGGTAGTTGTGCACTGCGATATTGCGGAAACCGACAGCTTTCTTAAGTTGTGTGCCTAGGTTGCTGTCGATGACACCAACCTGCGCAGGATATCGAAAGTTTGGCCCATCGTATCCGGGGGGCGGCACGTCCCTCTCGGCAATAAGATGCGAACCGATATCGACGCGCAGTTGCACCGCCCGAGTGAGATTGAGTGTAATGATGTCTTGCAGATCGGGCTCTCGTTCCAAGGTGGCCGGGTCGGACGGACATTTCTCTTCAACTCGCTTGCGGCAACGTCGCAATGACTTGAGTTTTTGCGCAATCACTTCCCTATCCACAGCTGCCTCCTGTGCGCGAGAATGCGGTTGCGATAAGGCAGGAAATCCGCCTGGTCGAAGACATGTCTGCGAATCAATTCGCCATAGTGCGTATCACTGCCGAGAATTCTTTTGCCCTGCTTTAACACTTGTCCAAGCAGAGGCTCGCCGATGGCACGGATGTCCACCAAGTCGATCGGACGGCCGGTTTTCTCCGCCAATTCGGTAATCAACTGTATTTTTTCTTCGGCCGTAAGACGGCGGCCAGCATCCACCGCAAGATCAAGATCGCTGTCCGCGCGTCCTTTACCTGCCGCCAATGAACCGAACAAGATCGCCAGGCGTATAGGGGGATACGCGCTTAAGACGGCTAGCAGAGTTTGGTTTAGTTCGGTGTTGGTGGTCATGTCGTAGTAATGGATATCATCAAGGCACTTCGCCCTAGGCATTGCTATGTTCCACTTCCCTGCCCCTCTCCCGAGAGGGGAAGAGAAACAGCACTAGAGTACACCCACGGTATTCCAGGCCGCGATGGCCAAACCGAATTGATAGACGATCTGGCTCACGCTGGTCCATAAAGTGAGGGGGCGCAGGCGTTCCACATCCAAGGGCACCACGATGGTATCACCGGGTTTTATATTCACCGAATTGCGGTAAAACCAACTACTGGACTTGCCTGCGATGACCGCGCCATTGGCACGCACTACATAAATGCGGTCGTCATCGGCCTTTTTGGTCAGGCCGCCGCTGGAGTTGATGTATTCATCCCGCTCAAGGTCAGCACGATAAAGGTGCGAGGTGGGATGAAATACTTCGCCGATCACCGTGACTTCTTGCGTGAAGGCCGGCACCACCAAGGTGTCACCTTCCTTTAAGGCCACATCGGCTTCTGCTTTGCCCGCGACGACGGCAGGCAGATCGATCACCAAGCGGCCGGCGGCCTTGACTCGCTCCAGTTGGTTGGACAAGTCTCTCATGACTTGCAGCTCCTGCTGTTGATTGGCATCCCCTCCCTGTATTTGTTGCAGGCTAAGAGTCGCCAAATCTTCCTGCAGGCGTTGCTGCAGCCCGTCCAGCTGTTCCTGTTCACGCCGGCGCAGTTCTTCGCGCATGAATACCGCGCCGTCGGCGTAGGCGTAATCGGTGAGCCCGCCGGCGCGGGCGATTACGCTGCTGAGGGTTTCACCGCGGCGTATCGGATAGGTGCCAGGGAAACGCACCTCTCCGCTGAGTTTTATTTGGCCTTGCGCCGCCCACTGCGGCACTTCCTTCACGTTGAGGTGATCGTGCGGATGCAGCGCCACATCGGCGCCGGGCTTGCCGGCCAGCGCCTCACCCAAATTGATCTTTTGCAGTTGCACTTCGCGGTATTCGCCGTTGACCACGCCATAACGGGTCAGCTCGGCCTCGAGGGAGTAGGCCGCCTCGCCCAGTTGTCCGCCCGCCCGCAGCAAATCGCTGACGCGCATATTGGCTTCCAGCGGATATTTGCCGGGGAAACGCACATTGCCATCCACCGTCACTACCGGCGCCGGCTGTTCCAAGCTCGATTGTTGGGTAAGTTGGTCCACCAACTGCTCAATCGCTCCACCGCGGGTTTGGGTGGCGCTGAAGACGAACACTTCATCGCGCGAGGTCAGGCGCACGTCCGCGGCCGAGCCCGGCTGTTCATGAGCCTTGCGCAAGCTACTGGAAAATACCAGCGTGCGCCGGTCCGGTTTCAGTTCACGTTTAATCACTACGTAATCAAGATCAGGTTTGGGCAACAGTTCGTCCGGCGACGTAATCAAATTGCTCAAGCGCATGCCTTCCCGCCATTGATAGCCGCCGGGTCGCTGCACATGACCGGTGAGTAATACGATGCCTTCCATCTTTTCCAATATGGAATGAACCCGCAGCACATCGCCGTTTTGCACGGGGATGGTGAGCACGGCCGGCATACTTAAATTCACATCCAGCAAGATACGTTCGCGCTGCTGGTTGATCCGCTCCAACTGCGCACCGGTCGGGTACGCCGTGGAGAGCAGGCCGCCGCTGAAGGCAAGTACGTCTTCGAGGGTCTTTTCGTGTTTTATTTCGTAAATCGCCGGCCGCTTCACCTCGCCGGCCACCCCGACCGTGGCGCCGATGGGCGGGACGAAGATGACATCTCCCGGTTGCAGACGGGCGTCGGCGCGGGTATCGCCGCGCAGCAGGAGGTCGTAAAGATCCAGATGAGTGATCACTGCGCCGTTACGTTTGAGTTGGATGTTGCGCAATGACCCGATGGGCTTGACGCCGCCGCTCACCAGCAAGGCATTGGTCATGGTGGACAGACCGCTCACCGTGTAAGAGCCTGGCTGTTGCACGTCGCCCAGCACGAAGATGCGGATGGAGCGCAGCGGACCCAGACTGACGGTGGCGCGAACGCCGATTAGTTGCTGCTCGACCCGCTGCATGAGGTTGTCTTTGAGTTCCGGGAAGCGCAGCCCCGCCACCGGCACCGGACCGATGCCCGGGAAATTCAATGTGCCGTCGCGGCCCACCGGCAGGGTGTATTCGGCATTGTCCTTGCCGAACAATTGCACTTGCACCATGTCGCCGGGGCCGATGATGTATTCGGCGGGCACCGGGATATCGGTGGCCGGGGCGAAGGTGGTGGGGGAACCGGCGAAGAGGTCATAGCCGAATTGCTTGAGGCGCTGATCGATCTTTTGCGACTCTGGTTTCTCGCCGAGATGAGGCGCATCAACCGCCTTGCTTGCCTCCTCTTCCATGGGTGAGGTTGGCTGCACGGGACGCGGCTTCATCAGCTCGGGAAATGCCGGCGCGGCTTGAGTCCGGCCGCCACCCTCCCGTTGGTTGAGCAATTCCTGGGCCTTGGCCTGTTCCGCCGGGGGTAGCTGTTGGAATAACTGGCGCTGTTCGGGGGTAAGCTCCACCGCCTGCGCGGTCCACGCAAAACAGCAGGCCAGCACGGCTATCAACACACCTTGAATGACTTTCCTAAACTTCAAGCTGTAGAACCTCTCTGTTCATGACCATGCTGTCAACGTCTCCCTCATCCTTGCCAGTAAAGGCCGGAGAAATGTATCACAATACAAGAAGATAAAATACCGTGGAGGGTGATTTTTCCCGATGAGGCGAGTGTTTGATGCCGAGTTGATCACTTAATACCGCCACTGCCACTGCGCATCCAGCTGGCCTTCATAGTCGGTCCCGCCGGCTTGTTCGGTTCGCACCGCGCCCACGCTTAGGCTGACCTCCTGCTCGCGCCAGATCAGACGATGACCCAACTCGACACTCAGCAATGTGGGACTGGCGGGGTTGTCACGATGCGGTTCGATGCGGCGCAGCAAAATCTCCCAAGGTCTGCCGCGCTCCGTCACATATAAAAAACCGAGGGACAGCATGCGTCCGTCACCCCCCAGGGTGTGACCGATGACGCGGCCGCGATAGGTATAGCCGTCGCTATAAATACTGTGACGATAGGCGCAGCCAAACGCAGGTTGATCATTGTTGAACCCGCAAGCGGTGTCGGCATATTCGCCGTGCACCCGCCAGGAAGCACCGCGCTCGCCCCCCGCGCCCCAGGCTTCTATCCCGGCCATACCCAAATATTTGGATGGCCAGCCGCCTGATTCATCTTCTCCGATGATTTGGCCGTACACTGCATACGGTGCATCGAATAACGGCGACTGCCAGCGCACATCGAAACCGCCCAGTTGATTGCCGGGTTCATTCGCCGCGGTGATGCCGGCGGAACCACGATTGTCCTTGCCGAGCAGCAATTCCTTGAAGGTGCTCAAATCCTCCGGCCGCCCCTCACCGCCCCATTGCGCGGTACGTGACAAACCCACTTCCAGCGCCGGCGTCGGACGGAAATTCAAACGCATGCCCATAAACAAGGCATCGGGCACTTCACGGCCGCCTTCCAATTGGCCGAGGGTGAACAGAAATTGCCACGGCCCGATCCAACGCAGCCAGTCGTTTTGGAATGGATCGGCGTAATGGCGCTGCACGGACAAGGCGGGAATCGGCCGCGCGTTATTCGAGAGAATCAAGCTGCCGTCCCAACCCGGCCCCCACCAGCGCTCCACTGCGCCGGCGGACCAGGCCCAGTTTCCCCAGATGGCCGCCACATAAGAGCCGTCGTAGCGGACGGCTTGGTCGTCATCCGGCGCATCCACCGCGGCCATCTGCAAACGATAGGCGAACACCTCGCCGGTCCAATCGATACCCGCTTCCAGCTCACCGCCTTCGCGCGACGTATCGCCGAAGCTGCGATATGGCCGCGGGTGGTAGGCGACGGCGGCCCGCAGATGCGGACGCACAGCCTGCGTGCGCGATTCGGCGCGATAACGCCGCAATAAACGGCTACGCGCATTCGCCAGCGGTGCCGGCAACAGCTGCGCAGCGTCTTCGAGATCACGCCCGATCGCGCCCCAGGACAACGGCCAAGCGGTGAGCGGCACACTAAGCACGCCGGCGTCGCTCAGCAATTGAATATCGTGGCGTAAGGCCGGCTCAGCAGGATCAAGCCAGGGCGCGGCCGGCGCCGCAACTGTCCACGCGCAGAGCAACGCCCATAAACTTGCGGAAACGCCGCGGAAACGCCGGGTGCAAAGCACGCTGGTCACTGTGGATAACAATCCATGATCCTTGTGATGAAGAGGGAAACCGCTGAATAGCCTTTCGTTCTTCAAAGCCATAGCAAGAGGTTTGAACGAAGGACGTTAGTTAGACAGACTCATGGTTTTGCAAGCCTGCCCGTTCCCGACAATTAGGGAAAAGCCGCAGAATGGCCGAGATACGGCTCTCGGACATTTTTCCACGAATCCGACTGCATGGAAAGCCGTAGCCGTGGAGCGGAAAATTCGGGCGCCCGAAGACGCCCGAATCAAATTCAACGTCATCTTACCTATTTTAAGCAACCGATCAACGGACAGGCTTGGCCTCACCCACCGTGATCACTTCCCGATTTTCCTCGACGAGTTTTTTGCCTATTCCGCTCACATCCGCCAACTGATCGGGGGATTTAAACGGCCCGTTTTTCTTACGGTACTCGACGATAGCCTCCGCCTTGGCCGGCCCCACACCTTTGAGTATCTTCATCAAGGTGTCGGCATCGGCGGTATTGATATTCACCGAACCGCCTCCCGCCATCACTACAGCGGCGCCACTCAGCAGTAAAACAAACAACATTTTCTGAACGTACTTCATTCCTGGTCTCCTTCCAATAGGCGTTAAGTTTTGGAAGTATCCTTGGAGACAACCGCCGAACTATCTATCTCCTCCCTGGCGCTAGCTGGCACCGCCGTCGAGCCTAGCAGCTCGCATAAAAGCTGGCAATTCACCGAGCATAAATTAGCGTAACAAAATATGCGGATACACATGTCAATGCTAGGCCGCTGCAACGGCGATGACCCGCTTGAATATTCGCGGCAAAACAGGGTTATTGTCGTGATCGATCAACGCTTTCTACCAGCCGAAAATATTTTTTCGGGGTTTAGCCCAAGACACGCGGGCTTAACGCGACGCAGTCAGATACCGCCGCAAACGCCGCACCCCTTCCTCCAACCGTTCAAACGAGGTGGTGTAGGCGAAACGCAAATAACGAGCGGGCTGGTCGGTACCGAAATCCAGACCGGGAGTGATGCACACCCCGGCTTTTTCCAACAACGCCATGGCGAAAGCGTAACTGTCATCGGTGAATTTTCGGCAGTCGGCATACAGATAAAACGCGCCGCCGGGCACGACGGGAATAGCGAAACCCAACTCGCGCAGAGCCGGGATGAGATAGTCACGGCGCCGCTCGAATTCTCGCCGCCGTTCCTCCAAGATTGCCAAGGTCTCGGGCAGGAATGCCGCCAGGGCCGCATATTGCGCCGGGGTTGAAGCGGCCAGAAACATATTCTGCGCCAGACGATCCAGCGCCGGCACATACTCTTCCGGCGCCACCAGCCAGCCCAAACGCCAGCCGGTCATACCGAAGTATTTGGAGAAGCTGTTGACGACGAAGACGCCGCTGGACAAGGCCAAGGCAGTGCCGGAGGCCGTGTCGCCGTAGACCAAGCCTTGATAAATCTCGTCGACGATCACGCGGCCGCCCCGCGCCTCGACCTCGCTGAGTATCCGCGCCAGCTCATCGCCGGCCACCAAGGTGCCGGTGGGATTCGACGGCGAGGCCAGCAAGACCGCCACGCTGGCGGGCGTCCAGGCCGCGGCGATCTGCATAGCGGTCAATTGGAACTGCTGCTCGGCGCCGACCGGCAGACCCACCGCCTTGCCGTCGAAGAGGCGCACCAGATGGCGGTTGGATGGATAACCCGGATCGGCAATCAACACCTCGCGGCCGGGATCCACCAGCACCGCAAGCGCAAGTTGCAAAGCCCCCGATGCGCCCGGCGCAACGATGATGCGTTCCGCCGCGACGGCCACACCGTAACGCGCGCGGTAAAAACCGCTGATGGCTTCACGCAAAACCGGCAGACCGAGCGTCGGGGTGTAATGGGTGCGGCCTTCGCGCAACGCCCGCAGGCCCGCCTCGACGATGGGTGCCGGCGTTGCGAAGTCGGGCTCACCGATTTCCATGTGCACGATGGAACGGCCCGCCGCCTCCAAGTCCCGCGCCCGCGCCAGCAGTTCCATCACGTAGAACGGGGCGATCTCCCCCGCCCGTGCCGAAAACGGCGACGGCCGCTCAACCATGCCGCGTCCCGTGCCCGCTCACCGCGCCCCCTGCTGATAGACGCCATCTTGCATGGCATGGCGATGTACACGACGCAAGGCCGGCACATCGATCCAAGCCGATGAGGCGCTGTCCCACGCACCGTCGATGAGAGCGAACGGCTGACCCGGTTCGCCGAGTTGATCCACCACCAGCGCCGCACCGCTGAAATGATCCTCCCGTGTGTAATCACAGACGGTCACCAGCGTAGGAATTCCCGCCGCCAACGCGGAACGCAGGCCGTTCGCCGAATCCTCCAAGGCCAAACAGGCGGCGGGCGGCAGGCCCAGTTCATTCAAAGTGTAGTGATAAATATCCGGAGCGGGTTTTTTGGCCGGCACCACATCTCCGGCGCCTATCACTTCAAACCAGCTCATGGCGTCGGCGGCCAGGGCATGGATCAACAAGGCCTCGACATTTTCCAGAGAGGTCGTCGTAGCGATGGCCAACCGCAGGCCCGCCTCGCGCGCCTCGTTCAGCAAACGCCTCACACCCGGCCGCAAGGGAATCTTACCCGCGGCGGCCAGCGCGGCGTAGTGGCCGTTCTTGGCGCGATGCAAACCGGTGATGAAGGCGTCCAAATCGGCGGGGCCGCTGAAGCCGGGCACATATTGATCGATGTAACGGCGGATCCGCTCTTTGCCGCCGGTCACCTTCAGTAATTCGCCATACAATGCGGGCGACCATAGCCAATCCAAACCGGCTTCGGCGAAGGCCTGGTTGAAGGCCACCCGGTGACCATGCAATTCCGTGTCGGCCAAGGTGCCGTCCACGTCGAAAATTACTGCTCGCAAATCGTTGTTCATGCCTCTCCACCCAATATAAATTAACGTCGCTTCAATATGCTATCATGCCGCGCAACGCACAGCCCCGCGCCAAACGGACCGTCCTGATCCGGCTTTTTCCAGCGGCCCAGTATAAACAGTTGTTGCGTCCACCCCATGGTTTTGGTATAGAAACGAGCTTTATCTCAGGCAGGAGACGCCAAGCATGCCAGCTACGAAAAAAGCGAGCGCCAAAGCGGCCGCCCCCAAGGGGAATAAAAAGGCCTCGCCTCAACCCAACCCGGCCGTGAAAAAGGCCGACCCTCAAAAAGCCGCGCCTGCCGCCAGCACTAAAAGTAAAAGCGCCGGTCCGGCCGCCGCGCCCAAATCGGCGGCGTCCGCTGATTCTTTGATCACCTCGTTCAAAGACTTCAAGCCCTATCCGATCAAGAAGGACGAGGAGTACATGAATGAGCGGCAAGTAGCCCACTTCCGCGGCATCCTCCACGCCTGGAAACGGGATCTGATGGAGGAAGTGGATCGCACCATGCATTACATGCAGGACGAAGCGGCCAACTTCCCCGATCCCAATGACCGCGCCTCGCAGGAGTCGGACTTCACCTTGGAATTGCGCGCGCGCGATCGCGAACGCAAACTCATCAAAAAGATTGACGAAGCGCTGGCACGGCTGGAAGCCAACGAATACGGCGAATGCGAAAGCTGCGGCGTGGAGATCGGCATCCGCCGTCTCGAGGCGCGTCCCACCGCCACTTTATGTATCGATTGTAAAACCTTGGACGAGATCCGCGAAAAACAATTGGGCGACTGAACTTCCGTCATCATGAAAAGCCGGCCCGCCGCACGGCGGGCCGGGTCTTGTACCGCACGCAAACTCGATTGAATATTGCCGGTCACTCCGAACAGGGTGGGTGTTTCCATCACGGGTACCGGCCAGTGCAGCGCCTACCTTGCCGCTTTTAATGAGCATGCATTGCGCTCGTTCCACCCCTTACACACATCGCGCCACCTGAAGCGGCTTCACATTGAAGGCAAGAACCGTTCGGCATGGTGGCTTTGTCAATCCGGTTCTTAGTAACATGGGCGGCCACGGACCAATCGCGCAGCCAGCTTGGGAGACTTTATGAGCCACGACAGAATTGATTCTATCCTTCAGGAAGAACGTCAATTTGCCCCACCTCCCGCCTTCACCCGGCTCGCCCGTATTCGTTCCGCATCGGAACTCGCCGCTCTGCGTGACCGCGCCGCCGCCGACCACACCGGCTTTTGGGCCGACCTCGCGCGGGGGGAACTGAGCTGGCACAGTCCGTTTCAAACCGCACTCGACGACAGCGCGGCGCCGCGCTACCAATGGTTCACGGAAGGCACTTTGAATGTGTCCTACAATTGCCTAGACCGCCAGCTGGCCAACCGCGGCGACAAAACCGCCATAATCTTCGAGGGCGAATCGGGCGACACCCGCCGCATCACCTATGCCGAACTGCATCGCGAGGTCTGCCGTTTCGCCAATGCGTTGAAAGCACAAGGTGTAGTCAAGGGCGACCGGGTGGTGATCTACATGCCGATGATCCCCGAGGCGGTGATCGCCATGCAGGCCTGCGCGCGCATCGGCGCCATACACTCGGTGGTGTTCGGCGGCTTCTCCGCCGAGTCACTGAAAGACCGCATCGAAGACGCCGGCGCGAAGCTACTGATCACCGCCGACGGCGGCCATCGTGGCGGCAAGATCATCGAACTCAAAGCCGCCGCCGACAAAGCGCTCAGCCACGGCTGCGCCAGCATCGAAAAAGTCATCGTCTATAAACGCAGCGGCCACACCATTAATATGCAAGCGGGCCGCGATGTGTGGTGGTCGGATGCCGTCGCCGCTCAAGCCGCACAATGCGAACCGCTGTGGGTCGAGAGTGAACACCCGCTGTTTTTGCTCTACACCTCCGGCTCGACCGGCAAACCCAAAGGCATACAGCATTCCAGCGCCGGTTATCTGCTCGGCGCCACCGTTACGATGAAGTGGGTATTCGACATCCGCGACGACGATGTATTCTGGTGCACCGCCGACGTCGGTTGGATCACCGGCCACAGTTACGTCGCTTACGGCCCGCTGGCCTGCGGCGCCACCCTGGTGATCTACGAAGGCTCGCCCGCCGTGCCCGACACCGGACGTTTCTGGAAGTTGTGCCAAGACCACCACGTCACGATTTTCTACACCGCGCCCACCGCCATCCGCGCGCTGATGAAACACGGCGACGCGATTCCCGGCCGCTATGATTTATCCAAGTTGCGCCTGCTCGGCACCGTCGGTGAACCGATCAATCCGGAGGCGTGGATGTGGTATCACCGGATCATCGGGCACGAGCGTTGCCCCATCGTCGACACCTGGTGGCAAACTGAGACCGGCGCTCATATGATCGCACCGGTGCCGGGCGCCGTGCCCACCAAACCCGGCTCCTGCACCCTGCCTTTGCCCGGCATCGCCGCCGACGTGGTCGACGAACAAGGCAACAGCATCACTAAGCCGGACAAAGGCGGCTATCTCGTCATCAAAAAACCCTGGCCGTTCATGCTGCGCACCATTTGGGGCGACCATGACCGCTATATAAAAACCTATTGGGGCAAGTTCGGCGGCAAATATTATCTGGCCGGCGACAGCGCCCGCCGCGATCAGGACGACTATTTCTGGATCATGGGCCGCATCGACGACGTGCTCAATGTCTCCGGCCATCGCCTCGGCACCATGGAAGTGGAATCAGCGCTGGTCGCGCATCCGCGCGTCGCCGAGGCGGCGGTGGTCGGTCGGCCCGATGACATCAAAGGCGAGGCGATCTTCGCTTATGTGGTATTGAAGGGCGAACGCCCCGCCGGCGGTGTGGATACCGCGCTCACCGAAGAACTCCGCGCGTGGGTGACCGAACAAATCGGCGCCATCGCCAAACCGGACGACATCCGCTACGCCGACAATCTGCCCAAAACCCGCTCAGGCAAAATCATGCGCCGTTTATTGCGCAGCATCGCGGCCGGCGAAGCCATTACGCAAGACACCTCCACCTTGGAGAACGAAGCGATCCTGTTGCAGCTTCAGGGCAAACAATGAGTCCATGCGGAAAGATTCCGCCGCTGCCGCACTCTTTCCGCCGAACCGCGTGCGGCACGGTCGCATTCGCCCTGCTGCTGCCACTCGCCGCCTGCTCGGCGCCGCCCCCGGCGGAGTATGTCACCCAGATTCCCTGGGCGCTCGTCGGTCCCACTATCGTGATGGACAGCCATAGCCACACCCGTTACTCCGATGGTGCTCTCACTGTGCAGGAAATCGCCGAAAAGGCCGCGCTCAACGGCTGCCAGGCGCTGGCCATCACCGATCATTCCGACCTCTCGGAGCGCGCCGCCACGCCGGCGTATTTCGCTGACATCGCCGCCATGCGCCGTGCCCTGCCGGAGATGCTGATCTTCGGCGGCCTGGAGTGGAACATCCCTCCTTATCATGGCCGTGAACACGTCACCGTCTTGCTCGACCCGGCGCTGGAAGCCAAGCTGCTGCCCGAATTCAAACAACGTTATGATCGCGACGATGCCGACGCCGGCACGGCGCTGGGCTGGCTGGCGCAACAGATCGGCGACCCGCACCGCGCCGTCCTGTTCTACAACCACCCCAGCCGCAAAGATGACAGCGTCGAGGAAAACCTCACCGACATGCGGCGCTGGCGCGCCGTGAATCCGCTGTTCGTCGGCTTCGAGGGCGGACCCGGCCACCAGCGCGCCGCCGCGCCGGGTTCGTACGAGCGAAAATTCACGACCGAAGATCGCTGGGACCCTCTGGTCGCGCAGGTGGGCGGCGTATGGGACCAGATGCTCGACGCGGGTCAGGATATCTGGGCGGCGCTCGCCAGCTCTGACTATCACAATGAGGATATGGATTACCCACCTTGCAGCTTCTCGCGCACCCACGTGCAGGCGGCCGACCGCAGTTACCGTGGCGTCCTGAAAGCGCTGCGGGCGGGTTCGTTCTGGGCCGAGCACGGTCCGCTACTCGATAGCTTTATGTTCGCGGTGTCGGTGCCGGGGCTGCCGCTGCCCGTCACGCCGGGCGAAACCGTCCGCATCCGCCGCGACACAGGCGTGCATCTCCAGATTGCAATCAAACGTAGTAGCGGCTCGAAAGACAGCCCGCTCACCATCGAAATCATCGGCAACGGCCGCAGCGGACAGCCGGAGTTATTGCACACCCAGACACTGGCGCAGAACGAGGAAAGCCTGGTCTTTGATCCGCAAACACTGACGGCAGGCGCCGACGGCAAGAGCGTCTACTTCCGCGTGCGGGTACGCAAAATCATCGACGACGGCCCCGATCTTCTCGCCTACGGCAACCCCATCCGGCTGCAATTGCGCTGACGGGTCAAACAGGAAACCCCGGCGCAAGGCCCGGGTCAGTCGCGTGGATTTGTTATATATTGAATAAGCCATGAGACAAAAAATGCACAAACACGCCAAAGTACCAGCAGTCATCACAGCTGCGGCTGCTATGGATAAGCAGACATACAAACGCACTCTGCGCCAACTCCAGGTCGAACTCGTGAAACTGCAGCGCCACTTCATTCGCTGCGGCGACAAAATCCTGATCATCTTCGAAGGTCGGGACGCCGCCGGAAAAGACGGCGCGATCAAGCGCATCGTCCAGCATTTGAGTCCGCGCGAAACGCGTGTCGTTGCGCTCGGCAAACCCTCCGACCGGGATCGTAGCTCGTGGTATTTTCAGCGCTACGTTGCCCATCTGCCAACCGCTCAGGAGCTCGTGCTGTTTAACCGCAGTTGGTACAACCGCGCGGGTGTCGAGCGCGTCATGGGTTTTTGCAGTGATGAGGAGTACGAAGAATTCATGGATTCGGTGGTGGAGTTCGAGCATATGTTGGTGCGCTCGGGTATCAAGCTTCTCAAATACTATCTCAACATCAGTAAAGCCGAGCAGAGGCGGCGTTTGCATGAACGCAAGACAGATCCGCTCACGCAATGGAAGATCAGCGCACTTGACGATCAAGCGCTCAAGAAGTGGAAACAATACAGTCTAGCGCGCAATGAAATGCTGGCACGTTCGCACAACCCGGTGACGCCATGGACCATGGTGCACGCCGACGACAAACACTCGGCACGGATTAACATCATGAAGGATATGCTTAATCGGCTGGACTACGCCGATAAAGACCAGCAACTCGTCCGACCCGATCCACAGATCGTGTTGACCTACGATAGCAACAGCGTGCTTGAGCCATAAACGACTGTTATCCAGATCTGGCCGATCACCTTCTTAAACCATGCGCGCATCGATGCAGCTCGTGATGTGTTGATTGGCATGGGGTGCGGTTCTGCTCGGCGTCGGCACCGGCTCATTGCGGCGGTAAAAGCGTCAGCGCAAGCTATACTTTGCTAAATCTATCTTACCCAAATCAAGACGAGCTGAAATGAACATCAATCCAGCTACCGACAGTGCGATTACCGAAAACCACAATGACGCGGAGAATGAGCTGGACAAATCCATAATTAGTCCGGCGACGCCCGATGTCCGCATACCGATGGAAGTGTATAACATTTCACTCACGCTACTCGCGTTAATCGCAGTCATTGTCATGTTGCAATGGGCCAGCGCGGTCTTCATTCCGCTGATGTTCGGTGTGATGATCAGTTATGCGTTTTCACCCCTCGTCAACTTGCTGCAAAAATGGCGTATTCCGCGCGCGATCGGGGCCGCCTTATTACTAATGGGGATCGTGGGTGGAATTGGCTCTCTGGCTTATTCACTCAGCGACGAGGCGGCCGCCACGATAGAAAGTTTGCCCGAAGCCGCGCAGAAGTTCCGCCAGACGCTACGCAAGGAACGGGGGACGTCAGAAAGCGCAATCGAGAAAGTGCAAAAGGCCACCACCGAGCTTGAACGGGCGGCGAGCGATACGGTCACCCCTGCTCCCACGACCCCGCGAGGGGTGACGCGAGTACAAATCGAAAAACCCAAGTTTAATATCCAAGAATACCTTTGGGCCGGAACAATGGGTGCAGTCGGCTTTACCGCCCAGTTCATCGTAGTGATGTTTCTCGCCTATTTTCTGCTGGTTTCCGGTGACAGTTTCCGGCGAAAATTGGTCAGGATAAGCGGCCCCACTTTTAGTAAGAAAAAAATCACTATTCAGGTGCTGGATGAAATCACCAGCCAGATTCAGCGGTATTTGCTGGTACAGCTATTCACCAGTTTTCTGGTGGGGGTGGCGACCTGGCTTGTGTTTCTGTTGATCGGCGTGGAACATGCTGCGATTTGGGGGATCGCCGCCGCGATATTAAATACTATTCCCTATCTCGGCGCGGCAATCATTACGATTGGCACGGCTCTGGTCGCTTTTCTCCAATTCGGAACCGTAAGCATGGCGCTTTTTGTCTCCGGCATCGCACTGGTCATCACCAGTCTCGAAGGCTTTTGGCTGACGCCGTGGCTTACTAGCCGGGCAAGCCAGATGAATGCGGTGGTGATTTTCGCAGGCATGCTATTTTGGGGTTGGTTGTGGGGCGTGTGGGGTCTATTGTTAGGTATACCCATCCTCATGGCGATCAAGGCCGTCTGCGATCATGTGGAAGATCTGAAACCCATCGGCGAGCTTCTGGAAAAGTAACCAGAGTTTTTGCGTCTATATTTTTCATGGATGGGTATGCGATAGTGGTGAATCCGCCCTCATTTGAGCGGAGCGAAGTCGGCCTCGATGCGTTTCGGTTCAAAGCAGGAACCTTGCCGCTATCTCGTACGGATACGATTGACCAGCTGATGCCGCCTTTTTCCAGCGGCCCTGCAGCGGCTCATCCTTTGTAAATGGTGCTCAATGAATGGAGTACCATAGCCTTAATTTGGTTATTTACTAAATGTCGGTAATCTCATTGCCAGCATGACTCGGTGGGTTCACCCCCATAGTAGAGCCATTTTTGCGGCCTAGCAGGCATAGCATAAAATGGAACGTCATAAGTTCACGGATTTCACCAAATCCTTTCAACGATCAGCAGTGGATGCGCGGCGATCACTCAACGGATGAATATGAATCTATCGCGTGTTGAATTAAACAGGATTCTCTTTTTAAGTGGGAAGATAATTTACTTCCGATCCAGCCTCTGTTTGGATACCCAAACATCGGTCCATCCCTCAACTAAATGCGCCTCTAAATGAAAAGCAGCGACGTTAATTTCATACGCTATTTGTACCAGTTGAGGACCCATTTGCGCGGCGCTATTCCCGCGAAACACGCCTTTGATGAGCCTCCGTTGCGTTCGGAGTTGTTCGGCACCGAGCAAATGGAACAGCATGGCAGACGCCTCGCGGCCATGCACACCTTGACGCCACAACACGCGCAGGATCAGCTTCTATCGCGCCTGGCGGCGAACGAAACGGTCTTGGTTGATGTTTGCGGCCGGCTCATGGCGGCGGTAAAAGCCGAACAGCAGATCACGCCGGCCAGCGAATGGCTGCTCGATAACTTCTATCTGATCGAAGAGCAGATTCGTACCGCCAAGCGTCACTTCCCCAAGGGCTACAGCCGTGAATTGCCGCGTTTAGCGAATGGACCTTCGGCTGGATTACCGCGGGTATACGACATTGCGCTGGAGATTATTTCGCACGGCGATGGACGGGTGGATCCGGAAAGCCTCAACCGTTTCGTTGCCGCCTATCAGACGGTCAGCGTGCTCAAGTTGGGCGAGTTATGGGCCATCCCCATCATGCTGCGGCTGGCGCTGATCGAAAATCTGCGGCGGGTTGCCGTTCGCATTGCCGCCGGCCGGGTGGATCGTGACCTCGCTGCCGGCTGGGCGGAACAGATGACCACGGTCGCGGAGAAGGATCCGAAGAGCCTGGTGCTGGTGATCGCGGACATGGCGCGTTCACACCCGCCGATGACGACGCCTTTTGTCTCGGAGTTTACCCGCCGGCTGCAAGGACAAAGCCTCGCCTTGGCTTTGCCGCTGACCTGGCTCGAGCAAGTGCTCGCCGAGTCGGGCCTGACCATCGAGCAGGTCGTGCGTTCGGGAAATCAACAGCAGGCCGCCGACCAGGTTTCCATCAGCAACAGCATCGGCAGTCTGCGCTTTCTGAGTGAAGTAGATTGGCGCGACTTCGTCGAGACCATGAGCATGGTCGAGCAAACCCTGCGCGAAGATCCTGACGGTACTTATAGTGCAATGGATTTCGCGACCCGTGACCGGTATCGGCATGTGGTCGAGCGGATTGCGAAATCCAGCCCCCTCTCCGAAACCGAGGTGGCGCGGAGCGCGGTCCAGCTTGCGCGATCGGCCCAAACGATACAGCCACTCGATCCCGCGCATCAGGATAGTGGCGCGCGTACGGCGCATGTCGGCTTTTATTTAATCGACCGGGGCTTGAGTACACTCGAAACGAAGGTGCAAGCGCGTCTTCCCCTAGTCGCGCGCCTCGGCAGAATAAGTTCCCGTCATTCTTTGAGTCTGTATCTCGGTGCGATCGTGCTGCTGACCTTGCTGTTCAGCGCGGGCCTAGTGGCGATAGCACGACCCCAAGTGGTGGCGGACGAGATATTGGTGCCGATCGGCCTGCTCACGTTGCTGGCCACCAGCCAGTTGGGTTTGGCGCTGGTGAATTGGCTGGTGACTTTGTTGGTGCGACCGCATCTGCTGCCGCGCATGGATTTCTCCACCGGCATTCCTGCGCAAGCGCGGACGCTGGTGGTAGTGCCGACCCTACTCACCGATCCGCAGAATGTCGACGATCTGCTCGAGGCGCTGGAAGTGCGTTTCCTGGCGAATTGGGACGACAATTTGTATTTCAGCTTGTTGACCGATTTTCGGGATGCACATCAAGAAATGCTCGCCGAGGACGAGCCGCTGCTGCGGCTGGCCCTCGCGGGCATCGAGGCGCTTAATAATAAATATGGCACCCCGGATAATGACATATTCTTTCTTTTTCATCGTCCGCGCCGCTGGAACCCCCAAGAGCGGTGCTGGATGGGCTACGAACGTAAGCGTGGCAAGCTTGCCGACTTGAATGCATTGCTGCGCGGTGAAACGCACAGCGCTGCCGGCGAACGTTTTTCACGCATCGCCGGCGATATCAGCTGTCTCGCCGATGTGAAGTACGTCATCACCTTGGACACCGATACCCAGCTTCCGCGTGACGTCGTACGGCAATTGGTGGGTGCCATGATGCATCCGCTGAATCGCGCGCACTACGACGCCGAGAAACAGCGGGTCTGTGAGGGTTACGGCATTCTGCAGCCGCGGGTCAGTATGAGCCTGGAAGGTACCAACCGTTCGCGTTATGCGCGTTTGCATGGCTTCGACCCTGGCATCGACCCCTATACCCGTGCCATCTCCGATGTCTATCAAGACCTGTTCGACGAGGGTTCGTTCATTGGTAAGGGTATCTATGACGTGGATATCGTCGAACGGGTCTTGAACGGACGCTTGCCCGAGAACCGGATTCTCAGCCACGATTTACTGGAAGGATGTTATGTGCGCGCCGGCCTATTGAGCGATGTGCATTTGTATGAGGATTATCCCGCGCATTACAGCACGGATGTGAGCCGGCGCCATCGCTGGATACGCGGCGACTGGCAGTTACTGGGGTGGCTGCGGCGGCGGGTTCCCGGCCCCGCTGGGCACCGACAGCCTAATCCGCTGTCGTGGCTTTCACAATGGAAACTCTTCGATAACCTGCGGCGCAGTCTGGTACCGATGGCATTGACGCTGCTATTACTGCTGGGTTGGTGCCTGCTGGCATCGCCCTGGTTTTGGACGACGGCGGTGATTGGCGTCGTGTTGATTCCGCCCATAATCGTTTCTATCCTGGAAATATTTAACAAACCGCGTGAAGTGTTGCTCAGGCAACATTTTGTCGCCGCGTTCAATACCGCCGTCCAACGCATGGCACAAGCGGTTTTTAACCTGGCCTGCCTGCCCTATGAGGCCTATTTTAGTCTGGATGCCATCCTGCGCACGGCGGGTCGCATGTTGTTCACACACCGACGGCTGCTCGAATGGAATCCTTCGGGCGAAGCGGCACGTAATAGCCGCACAGACTTGGCTTCTGCTTTGCGCGCGATGTGGATCGCGCCGCTGATCGCGGTTGCGACAATACTCTACCTGCTGTTGTTCAAGCCGGCCGTGCTCGCCATAGCGGCGCCTATCCTGTTGCTGTGGTTGAGCTCGCCCGTGCTGGTGTGGTGGGTCAGCCAACCGCCCGCGCGCCGTGTAGCGCAGCTGACGTTGGAGCAGAACCTTTTCCTGCGCAAGCTGACGCGCAAGACCTGGGCGTTTTTCGAGGCATTTGTCGGTCCGGAAGATCATTGGCTGCCGCCGGATAACTATCAGGAATACCGCGGCGCCGCGGTTGCGCATCGCACCTCGCCGACCAATATCGGATTGGCGCTACTCGCTAATTTAGCCGCGTACGATTTCGGGTACCTGCCGGCGGGACAACTCATCGAGCGTACCGCGAACACCCTGCGCACGATGCAGGGCTTGCAACGTTACCGCTACCATTTTTACAACTGGTACGACACGTTATCGCTAGAGCCACTCCACCCTAAGTATATTTCGACGGTGGACAGCGGCAATCTCGCGGGCCATTTACTGACCTTGCGGCCGGGCCTGCGTGCGCTTGCCGACGACCCTATCGTGGGCGTGCGATGGTTTGACGGTCTTCAAGACACGCTGGCCATCTTGGTGGACGCCGCGGAAAGCGTTCCCTCGGACATGCTCGCCGGATTGCAGGCGGATTTCGCGGCGGCATGCGCTTCCCGGCCAACCACACTCAGGCAAGTGTGGCTTAGCCTTGATCGACTGGTTAAACGCGCGACGGAGTTTGCCGACAGCCTCGCCGCCGGCTCGCCGGGGTCACAAAAAAGCGATAAAAAAATCGCGGCCGGAGGTGGAGATAGTGCCGTTGCAGCGGAGATGGATATTCAACATAGATATAACCAAAACGAAACGTACCCCGAAGTCGATGAAGACGGGATACTCCACCCGCGCATGAATCAAGCCGGCACAGTTCTCGCCGTCACCGCCGCCGAGAACGATGTCAGTTGGTGGGCCCTGGCCCTGGTCCGACAATGTCGCGCGGCCCACGATGAGTTGGCGTTGCTTGCACCGTGGTTATTGCTGCCGGTCGCGCCGAGCGGCTGCGGTGATCACCCCGCGCTCGATGCGATCCCAACCTTGCGTGAGTTGGCGAGATTCGAAGAAGAACTGCTACCGCTGATCGAGCAGCAGCTGCTTGCGGCTGCTGTGACGCCGACGGAACGTGAGTGGTTGCGAGAGCTTCAACACTGCATCACGCTAGCCGGACACCGCGCCGGGGAGCGCCTGGCGGCTATCGAACGGCTGGCACGTCAGGCGGGTGACTTTGCGTGGATGGAGTATGACTTCCTGTACGACAAGGCATCGCGTTTGCTGGCGATCGGTTACAACGTGGATGAACTGCGGCGCGACCCGAGTTACTACGACCTGCTGGCGTCGGAAGCGCGATTGATCAACTTCGTCGCCATCGCCCAGGGACAAGTGCCGCAGGAGAGCTGGTTTGCCTTAGGCAGGCTGCTCACCTCGACCGGCGGTGAACCGATTCTGTTGTCGTGGAGCGGTTCGATGTTCGAATACCTGATGCCGCTGCTGGTGATGCCGACTTTTGATAAGACTCTGCTCGATCAAACCTATCGGGCGGCGGTAGAGCGCCAGATCGAATACGGGAGGCAGTGCGGCGTAGCGTGGGGCATGTCGGAATCCGGTTATAACCTGGTCGACGCCCGTTTCAATTACCAGTATCGCGCCTTTGGCGTGCCCGGCCTGGGACTCAAACGCGGACTCGCCGATGATTTGGTCATCGCGCCATATGCGTCGGTGCTGGCGTTGATGGTCGCGCCCGAGGCGGCGTGTCTGAATCTGCAACGACTGGCCGCCGAAGGACTGCAAGGCCGATTCGGCTTTTATGAAGCGGTCGATTACACCCCGTCTCGTCAACGTCGCGGCGAATCGAGGGCGGTGGTGCGGTCCTATATGGCGCATCATCAGGGGATGAGTCTGCTCTCCCTGGCCTATCTGCTGCTGGATCGTCCGATGCAAAAGCGCTTCGTATCGGACCCGTTGTTCCAGGCGACTCTGCTGTTGCTCCAGGAACGGATTCCCAGGGCCACGGCGTTCTTTCCGCACTCGGCCCAACTCTCCGACATTCGACCTATTTCCGGCGTTCAGCAAGCGTCGATTCGCGTTTTCAACCGCCCTGACACGCCGATACCGGAAGTACAGTTATTATCCAATGGCCGCTATCACCTCATGGTTACCAACGCCGGCGGCGGTTATAGTCGCTGGAAAGATCTCGCCGTCACGCGCTGGCGCGAAGACACCACCTGCGACCACTGGGGTACCTTCTGTTATTTGCACGACCTGAGCAGCGGAGAAGTCTGGTCGACCGCCTATCAGCCGACCCTGAAACCGTCGCCGCGTTACGAAGCGATTTTTTCCGAGGGCCGCGCCGAATTCCGCCGCCGTGATCACGATTTCGAAACTCATACCGAGATCGTGGTATCGCCGGAAGACGATATCGAGCTGCGCCGTCTCCATATCACCAATCGCGGCCGGACTCGCCGCAGCATCGCCGTTACCAGTTACGCGGAAGTGGTGCTTAACGTCGCCGCCGCCGACGCGCTGCATCCCGCCTTCAGCAATCTATTTGTACAGACCGAGATCCTCGAGCAACGCCAGGCGATACTCTGCACGCGCCGGCCGCGCTCGCTCAGCGAGCAAACACCGTGGCTGTTGCACCTGATGGCGGTGCGCGGGGCGGACAGCGACGACATTTCTTATGAGACCGATCGGATGCAATTCATCGGCCGCGGCCGCACCGCCGCCGATCCGCAAGCGCTGAGCGGCACACCGGCGCCCGCAGGCAGGCTCTCCGGCAGTCAAGGTTCGGTGTTGGACCCGATCGTCGCCATCCGTCATGTCATCAGCCTCGATCCGCAACAAACGGTCATCATTGATATGGTGACCGGCATGGGAGAAAGCCGCGATGCAGTGTTAGGCCTGGTCGAAAAATACCACGATAGACGGCTCGCGGACCGCGTTTTCGAACTCGCCTGGACACACGCCCATGTGGTGTTACGCCAGCTCAACGCCAGCGAGGCCGATGCGCAACTCTACGGACGTCTAGCCAATTGCGTGGTCTATGCCAATGCCTCGCTGCGCGCCGATGCCGGCATCCTGGTCCAGAATCGCCGCGGGCAATCCGGTTTATGGAGTTACGCCATTTCCGGCGACTTGCCCATCGTGCTGTTGCAGATTGGCGACGCGGCCAATATCGAACTGGTTCGGCAACTGGTGCAGGCGCATGCCTATTGGCGTTTGAAAGGGCTGGCGGTGGACTTGGTGATCTGGAACGAGGACCACGCCGGTTACCGGCAACTGCTTCAAGATCAAATTATCGGTTTGATCGCAGCGGGGGTCGAAGCGCATGTGATCGATCGGCCGGGCGGCATCTTCGTGCGCCCCGCGGAACAGATATCGCACGAAGACCGCATCCTGTTCCAATCCGTCGCGCGCGTCATCATCAGCGATAGCCGCGGCACGCTGGCGGAACAGATCAACCGTCGGCAGCTTCGGGAGGTGCGGGTGCCACGCTTGCAACCGACCCGCAGCCACCGCGCCGAATCCGCGGTCGGCAGCGAATCGCGGCGCGATCTCATTCTGGACAACGGTCTGGGTGGATTCACCCCGGACGGACACGAGTATGTCATTACCACCACCGCCGAGCAAAAGACGCCCGCGCCGTGGGTGAACGTGCTCGCGAATGCGCATTTCGGTACGGTCATTTCCGAAAACGGCATGGCTTATACCTGGAGCGAGAATGCGCACGAGTTCCGTCTCACGCCCTGGCACAACGATCCGGTGTCCGATGCGAGTGGCGAAGCGTTTTATCTGCGCGATGAAGAAAGCGGTCATTTCTGGTCACCCACACCGCTGCCCAGCCGCGGTGCGAATGCCTATGTCAGCCGGCACGGATTCGGCTACAGCGTGTTCGAACATAACGAAGCGGGCATCGTCTCAGAGTTGTGGGTATACGTGGCACTGGACGCGGCGGTCAAGTTCTCGGTATTGAAAGTACGCAACACCTCAGGCCGGCCGCGGCGGCTGTCCGCCACAGGCTGTGTGGAATGGGTATTGGGCGATTTGCGGCCGAAATCGACGCCGCACGTGCTTACCGAAGTGGATGCCGAGAGCGGCGCGCTGTTCGCGCGCAATCCTTACAACATGGAATTCGCCGACCGGATCGCCTTCTTCGACGTGGATGACTCCAACCGCACCATCAGCGGCGACCGCGGCGAATTCATCGGCCGTAATGGTTCGCTGAAAAATCCGGCGGCGATGTCGCGCGCACGGTTGTCGGGTAAGGTGGGCGCGGCGCTCGATCCCTGCGCCGCGATCCAAGTGAGCTTCGATTTGGTCGACGGGCAAGAACGCGAGATCGTCTTCCGGTTAGGTATTGCCGGAAGACGCGGCGCCGATGACGCGCGCAAACTGGTCCGCCGTTTCCGCGGATCGGCCGTCGCGCATAATGTGCTCGAAGCGGTGCATCAGTATTGGAATCACACGCTCGGCGCCGTGCAAGTGGAAACACCCGACGCGTCGCTCAACGTGCTGACCAACGGCTGGCTGGTGTACCAAACGCTGGCCTGCCGTCTGTGGGCACGCAGCGGCTATTATCAATCGGGCGGCGCCTTCGGTTTCCGCGACCAGTTGCAGGACGTGATGGCGCTGGTTCACGCCGAGCCGCAACGGGTACGCGAGCAATTACTATTGTGTGCGGCACATCAATTTGTCGAAGGCGATGTCCAGCATTGGTGGCATCCGCCGGCGAGTCGCGGCGTGCGCACCCATTGTTCCGACGATTACCTCTGGCTGCCGCTGGCGGTGTGCCGCTATGTGTCTTGCACCGGCGATACCGGCGTGCTGGATGAATCCATTTCCTTTCTCGAAGGCCGTCCAGTCAACCCCGGCGAAGACTCGTATTACGATCTGCCAGGACACTCCAGCGCTACCGCCAGCCTGTATCAGCATTGCGTACGGGCGATCCGGCACGGCCTGCGTTTCGGCGAACATGGCCTGCCGCTGATCGGCTCCGGCGATTGGAACGACGGCATGAACTTGGTGGGCTTGCACGGCAAGGGCGAAAGCGTCTGGCTCGGCTTCTTCTTATATGAAGTGCTGACCCGTTACGCTGAATTGGCGGAGCGGATGGGCGACTCGTCGTTTGCCGAGCAGTGCCGGACCGACGCCGCGCAGCTGCGCCGGCATATCGAACAATACGCCTGGGACGGCGGTTGGTACCGCCGCGCTTACTTCGACGACGGCACCCCACTGGGATCGGCGGCCAATAGCGAATGCCAAATCGATTCGATCTCGCAAAGCTGGTCGGTCATTTCCAGCGCCGGTGATGCGGCACGTTCACGCCAAGGCATGGATGCCGTCTATGCCCGTCTGGTGCGGGGTGATCACGGACTGATTCAACTCTTGGATCCTCCGTTCGATACCGCGGATATGGATCCAGGGTACATTAAAGGTTACGTGCCCGGCGTGCGTGAAAATGGCGGGCAATATACCCATGCCGCCATTTGGACCGTGATGGCGTTCGCCGCCTTGGGCGACAGCCGGCGCGCCTGGGAATTGTTGGAGATGATCAATCCCGTCAATCACGCAAAATCGCCAGCGGGCGTGGCGATCTATAAAGTCGAACCCTACGTGGTCGCCGCCGACGTCTACGCGGTTGCGCCGCACACCGGTCGCGGCGGATGGAGTTGGTACACAGGCTCGGCCGGCTGGATGTACCGGCTGATCGTGGAATCCCTGCTGGGCCTAAGGCTGGAAGTGGACAAACTGTATTTCGCGCCTTGCCTACCCGCGAATTGGACGGCGTTCAAACTGCACTACCGGTATCGAGAGACGGTTTACCATATCGCCGTGACGCAAACGGTAACCGCCGCTGTGGCGCACAGCGACGCGATGCGCGTGACGGTGGATGGCGTCGAACGCTCGGACAACACCATTCCACTGACCGACGACCACCTGGATCACGTCGCCGAAGTGAAAATAATCACATTGCCAGCCGTGCACCAACCACAATCAGCTCAAACTGCGCATGACTTAAGAAACCTCTGATGTATTCAGAGGTTGCTACAGCACATGGATGGGTCGCCATTTCAATGGGCGGTAGGCCATGCTTGTTTTATGGCGCAGGCCCAGTCGAATCGAAACAATCGCGATTCGATCAGAAAGTAGCCGATCTTCCTGTCCGGTCGATGCCGGTCTGATGACACGTCAATGACTGAAGCCTATGCGCGATCTCTGATGACGACTTGACGCAAGATGGTGCAGGCGAGCGATGAAATGGCGAGTGCTGAGCTGCTGAGTTTCACGAGTTCAACCCGACTGCTGGATCGATGCCATCATGATAAAAATGGGCGCTTGCCATCGGCTACGCCGAATCCTATCATCGGGCTAATGAACGCCGATGAAGAACGCCCACATCACCCGATTACTTCCTTTCAAGCACAGTGAGGTGCCACATGAAAATCACATTGACCCGCGCCGTCGTCCTCGCCGGATTAGTCGGTATCGGCAATGCGGCCATGGCCGACATGCAATTGGCCAAACAACACGGCTGCACAGGCTGTCATGCCCTGGACAAAAAGTCCGTCGGCCCGGCCTTCAAGGACGTTGCCGCCAAATACGCCGGTGATGCCACGGCTCAAACCAAATTAGTGGAAAAGTGAAAAACGGCGGCAAGGGAGTATGGGGCCAAGCGGCGATGCCCGCCAACTCACCGCGCGTCCCAACAGCCGATATCGAGAAGCTGGTAAGCTTCATCCTCTCCATCAAGTGATGTAGCGAGATACTGGGCTGCACAAGTTCAGCGCAACTTGCCGCACTGTAACCGCCAGGGATGGCGGGAATGCCGATATTGCAGGTGCAACTATCTGCTATGACACAACGGCCGGATTGTGCAGCGCGAATTCGTGGCCTTCGTGGGCCTGTGCTTACTCGGCTCTGCTGCTCAGCCTTTTATTCTATTTTCGTTAGTCGGCTCGTCGTTTTGTACGCCGTTGTTGCCCGGCCACTCTCTACACGCACGGTCTTTCGCGGTTTACTCATCACCGCTCACCTTCAGCCAATCCCCCACGGGATTGCCCTTGCCGTCGACTAGTCATTATAATCGTTAATATGATTAACGCTGAATTCTCCGACAGCGCGCTTACACCCCATAAGGTCATGCCCCTACTGGACTTAGACGCGGTGCTTAAACGGACAGCTACGCCGCCACCTAGCTCTGCGCTATGCAAAAAATAGTATGACTACATCGAAGAAAATTCTATTCACCATTATTGCGGTACTCGCAGTTGGATTCTTGATTCCAGAAAGGATAAAAATTCCAGTCGTGGGCGCATCCAAAAACGATTGGAATCATAAATCTTTCTGGTTTGAACCATGGGGTACATCTGGGGTTCATAAAGGCATTGATATATTCGGCAAGCTGGGCTCCGGTGTCGCAAGTACAACTGACGGCGTTGTTATTTTTACGGGCCATATTCCAAAAGGCGGCAATGTCATTGTCGTGTTCGGGCCAAAATGGCGTTTCCACTATTTTGCGCATTTAAACACTGTAAATACGTCCATGTTCAGCTTGGTTGGTTCCGGTGATTTGATTGGCACAGTTGGTGATAGCGGTAACGCCAAGGGCAAACCACCCCATCTTCATTATTCTATCGTTCGTCTAATTCCAGTTCCCTGGGCAATCGATGGCTCAACCCAAGGTTATAAAAAGGCTATGTTTATCGATCCAAGCTCATATTTAAGAGCTTGATGGGAGCGGCATGAATCGAACGGTGCATGCACTGACCGGTGAGAGGGCCGGGAGTACAATTCCTCCAGCCGACTTGCCAACCTCTACACAAGAAATTATTTTCGACGCCGAAATATATCGACCTCCTGCGAGGCTTTCTATTCGACGATTTCCTCCTTGGGAGGGTTTGAGCAACCTTGTTTTTTTGTGTTCTCGGCATTGCCGGGATTTTTTCTGCATCCTTGATTGTTCAAAGACTGTTACTGCCTAAGAGTTAGATCGCTATGCCATCGCCCTGTGGCTCCATGACAGTTCACTGTATGTCGCCAACCAGCCAGTGGACGAAACTAAATCTCGACATGCCCAAGATCACCCTTGGTCTCTCATTGGGAACAGCCCATCTCTTCAACCTGCCTTCGGCCCATGCCGTGCCGGCAGCACACCGGCCGCCGCCAGGTGATCGTGCAGCTGGCTAGGTATCAGTTTGCTCAGATCCTTGGCCAGCTCACGAACCTCAATCCCAGACTTCACCGGTATCTTCAGCGCATCACGCAACAAGCCCAGCATGTGCTTCTCCGCCGTCAGCACCAAGTGACCGGTGTGGTTTTCTTGCGCCAAGACAACCGCGCGCGCCGCGATGTCCTGAGCAAAGCGGCGCTCGTGCTCCTGTTCGTGTTGGGTGCGATGATCATCGTAGCCGTGACTGGGGCCGGCGCGCGGGTTTAGATTGACGCCGGTGCGGGTAGAGCTGTATTTGTCCCCACCGCCTTGCTCATGTTCGGGATTCACCAAGTCATCGTGTTCGAGCAGGTGCGGCCCGGATTCCAGAGACGGCTGGGTTGCCGCGTCCAGGGTGAAAAAACGCGCACATGTCCCATCGGCTACGACCACCAAATAATCGTTTTGCATGTCTCTCTCCTTAGGGTGTATTGTGGGGATGCTCCGTCTATTACCGACCTCGGATTCAAATTCGAAGTGCAACGCCCTTTTTTCTAGCGGCTTCCATAGCACCTCTCTTGGGGTTTTATAACCCAACGTTTTCCGAGGCCGACTGTTCGCTGGTAGGCAACATGCTGAACATCAGTATCGGTGATCGTATCGAACCAGCATGACTTTGGAAAGTATTGTCTCACCAAACCAGTTGCCTCTTCATTCAAGCCTCGCCCCATGAACAGTATGGATGAAAAAAAGTCTTAGCCTCAGAATTCCTTGCAATCTGTTCGTGCTCTGCAAATTCAGTCCCACTTTCTATGGTCAGGGTAGGTGCAAGCGCCTTAAGCCGTTTAAGTTTAGGGATGATCACCTCGCTCACGGAAACGGCTGTTTTGCATTCGACCTTCGCCAGCACGGTGAACGTGAACTTGCGTTCAACCACTGAAACCGGGGCTTGACACTGACCCGCACCGATAATAGCGTCGCCATCCCAATCTCCCACTCGACGCTTGACCTCTAACACACTGGCCCTGTTTGGGACGATAGCCGGGCTCAAATTAACAAGGCAGGATGCTATTGCATCCCAACCCCCTTAGTCGCTGTTAATCAAAGTTACACTTCAGACTTGAATCCGCGCTTGTTTTTATACTCGTCCAGCGCAGTGAACTTATCGAACCTATCGCAAGGAATCCATATTCATGCAGCGAACTGAAGTTCAGCTATGCTTTTCTAAAGTCTCCAAGGCATGGGTATAGGCTGAAATATATTTGTAGTTCCAGGATGCTCCCCGCACTACCGACATATCCATTCCCTGCAACACAGGAACAGGAAACAATTCGCACACCGAGGTGCGAATTGTTTCCTGAGGGCCGCGGCATATCGCGCCATTCTCGTTAATTTGATTATGAGTTCACTGCCAGAACCGTGGAGCTAGACGTTGAACGCCGATGGTAGAGAGCGTGAGGTATTGGCAAGGTAGGCGTTGCCGCGAAATAAGAATATACGGCACGGCGCCGTGCCCCGCGCATCGTTTCTTCAGCACGTGGCGTCGCTACAGCGCATGCTCGCCACTCGCACCATCAGCCACATGGCCGGACCTGGCGCTATGGCGGAGGCCGTCTCTTTAACGTTTTGAGTTTATCGTTTCATGTGCTGCTCAATTTCCGCCTCGGCCGCCAACCAGTCCGCGGTGGGGTCGCCGCCGCAGAAGCCGCGTTGTTCCGCGCGCAGATAGGCGGCAACCGCGATCATACCGCGGCGCTGCTCTTCGTCGATCTGACTCGGAGCCATTACCGCAGTTGGCGTGGTAATTTTTTTCGGCATGGTTTTACGGGTGGAGGTCGGACTGGTCTCGGTTTTCACCGCGGTGGTTTTCGCACCGGACTTCGTCGAGTTCATTTTTCCGCTACTCTTTCTCTCGCTGCTGATGGGGGCTTTACCTAGATTATCCATGATTCGATACCTCAGATGGTGAATGTAATAGCCGGGGGGTGACGATTACCAATATAATAATACTACATATTGGCGAGCTTGGATTTTCACAATAATTTAGATTGCGGGGGTGGAGGTTGTGGTAGGCCAAGATATTTTTTGGGTTCCGCCACGGTGTATGGCAAGGGACGATACAGAGTAAAACTGTCGGGAATATCACTGAGTTCACTGACCGCCACCGCTTTGCAAGCCCTCTCCCGCGTGATAAACGGTATGGGACTGACCAGAATATGGCGCGCCCATTGCTACGTAATGGGGTCGGGCTGGAATGGTCCTAACTTAACGAACCTCTGATTTATTCAGAAATTCCTGCGGCACAGGGAAGAGCTAAGCAAAGGACCCCTGCCGCTATTTTCAATAGCGGTTAACCATTGAAAATGAAGGAAAGCGAAAATCACCTTTTTTCGCTTTCCTTGCTCTGAAAATTCCAGGATGGAATTATTAAGTGCTTCGTTAAATGCACGCATATTATTTGAAGGGTCGACGCGGATTCGTGTGGGTCATTTTCTGGTTTCAGACCCGGCAGGGAGCTCTAGTATAAGTTTTTTCATGATTCCGCAGTAAAAGGGAAGGCCGATGAAGCGTGACGAACCTGGTGTGAGTTGTATTCGTTCTCCGGCTTCACAGTGGCTGCAAACTCACCGAGGCTCAGTTTAATCCGACATAGGCGTGTCAGATCGAGCCGGAAGCATACGTTTAAGGCGATACTTCAAGCATGCGTTCCAGGGCAATGCGCGCATAGCATGCCTCTTCCGCCGGCACCTTGATCTGATTCACCACCTTGCCCTCCACCAGATTTTCCAAGACCCATAACAGGTGTTGGGGATTGATGCGAAACATGGTGGAACACATGCAAATGGTCGGCGACATGAAGTGCACCTGTTTGCTGTCGGCCTTGACCCGTTCGGCGAGGCGGTTGACGAGATTGAGTTCAGTGCCCACCAGCCAGCGGCTGCCGGGTTCGGCCGCGGTGATGGTTCTCACGATGTATTCGGTCGAACCGACATAATCGGACTTCTGACAGACTTCGAAACTGCATTCAGGATGGGAAATGACTTTGCCTTGGGGATACTTGGCGCGGAAGGCGTCGATGTGCTGAGGCTGAAACATCTGGTGCACGGAACAGAAGCCCTTCCACAAAATAATCTTGGACCATTTGATTTGCTCAGCTGTCAAACCGCCCATGGGTTGCGTGAAATCCCAAGTCACCATGTCTTCGAGCGGGATGCCCATGCCGTAGCCGGTGTTGCGGCCAAGGTGTTGATCCGGGAAAAACAGCACTTTTTCGCGCTGGCCGAAAGACCAGCTCAACACTTGCTTGGCATTGGACGAGGTGCAGACGATGCCGCCGTGGCGGCCGCAAAACGCTTTGAGATCGGCGGCGGAATTGATGTAGGTCACCGGTGTGATCACTTGATCGGCATCACCCAACACCTCGTTCAATTCGCGCCAGGCGCGCTCCACTTTGGCGAGGTTGGCCATGTCGGCCATCGAACAACCAGCGGCCAGATCGGGCAAGATGGCAATCTGCTCGGGCCGCGACAGGATGTCGGCGACCTCGGCCATGAAATGCACGCCGCAGAATACGATGTATTCGGCATTCGACTGCGCCGCCATGCGCGACAACTTCAACGAATCGCCAGAAATATCCGCGTGACGAAACACTTCTTCGCGCTGGTAGTGATGGCCGAGAATCACCGCCCGTCCGCCGAGTTTTTGTTTGGCGGCGACGATGCGCGTATCGATCTCGGCTTCACTGAGCTCGGCAAATTGCTGGACTGCGAGTGCGTTGGCGGCCATGTTTACAACCTAATCGTTACCCGAAGTTTGGTGGGATACGCTGCGTAGCCCTCCCCACATTAATTCACTACATCGATCATGTGACGCAGTGAACCTCAACCACCACATAGATTCACTCTAAAGCCTATCGTTCCCTGCATGCAAGGAATATATGCCGGTTCTACTGCCCGGCCTTCTCCCCTTCCACCTTGCGCAGACGGATGCCGAGTTCACGCAAATGCATGTCGGCCACCGGTGACGGCGCTGAGGTGAGCAGGCACGAAGCCGATTGGGTCTTGGGGAAGGCCATCACATCGCGGATGGAGCCGGCGCCGCTCATCAGCATCACCAAACGGTCGAGGCCGAAAGCGAGGCCGCCGTGCGGCGGGCAGCCGTAGGATAAGGCGTCCAACAAAAAGCCGAATTTTTCTTTGGCTTCTTCTTCACCGATGCCAAGCAGGCCGAACACCGCCTGCTGCATTTCGGGACGGTGGATACGAATGGAGCCGCCGCCGATTTCGGTGCCGTTGAGCACCAAGTCGTAGGCGCGCGAAATGCAATGACCGGGGTCGCGGGTCACGTCGTCGATATCATTCACCTTGGGCGCGGTGAAGGGATGATGCAGCGCGGCCCAGCGATTGGCCTTGTCGTCGTATTCGAACATTGGAAAATCGACGACCCACAGCGGACGCCAGCCGCGTTCCACCAAATCGCGGTCATGGCCGAGTTTCACGCGCAGCGCCGCCATCGATTCGTTGACGATCTTGGCTTTGTCGGCGCCGAAGAAAATCAAGTCGCCGTCTTGCGCGCCGGTACGCTGCATGATCGCGGCGATCACCTCATCAGGCATGAATTTGACGATGGGCGATTGCAGGCCGTCGCGGCCTTTGCCCGCTTCATTGATTTTGATATATGCGAGCCCCTTGGCGCCGTAACGTGCGACGAAGGCGGTGTAATCGTCGATCTCCTTGCGCGACAATTCGCCGCCCTTGGGCAAACGCAACGCGACGACGCGGCCGTTGGGGTCGTTGGCCGGCGCGGAAAATACCTTGAAATCGACCGCGCCCATCACGTCCTTCAATTCCACCAGTTCGAGCGGAATACGCAGATCGGGGCGATCGATACCGAAACGCGCCACGGCCTCGACATAGGTCATGCGCGGAAACGGGCTGTGCAGCGGCACTTCCAGCACCTGCGCGAACAGCTCGCGGATCATGTCCTCCATGAGATTCATGATTTGTTCTTCGTTGATAAAGGACATCTCGACGTCGATCTGCGTGAATTCAGGCTGGCGGTCGGCGCGCAGATCTTCGTCGCGGAAACAGCGCACGATTTGATAATAGCGATCCATACCCGCCATCATCAAAATCTGTTTGAAAAGCTGCGGCGACTGCGGCAGCGCGAAGAATTCACCGGGATAGGTGCGGCTTGGCACCAGATAATCACGAGCGCCTTCGGGCGTCGACTTGGTGAGCATCGGCGTTTCGATATCGAGGAAGCCGCGGTCGTCGAGGAAGCGACGCAAGGTGCGCGTGGTTTGGGCGCGCATCTGCAAGCGGCGCTGCATTTGCGGACGACGCAGATCGAGATAACGATAACGCAAACGAATTTCTTCATTCAGCTCACTGTCGTCTTCCACTTGGAAGGGCAGCGGCTCCGACCGGTTGAGTATCTCCAGTTGCTGGGCGATGATCTCGACCTGACCGGTGGCTAGATGAACGTTTTCGGTGCCAGCGGGCCGCGGTCGCACTTTACCCTTCACCCGCAACACGTATTCGCTGCGCACCCGTTCGGCGGTCGCGAAAATCTCGGGCGCGTCGGGATCGAATACCACTTGTACTAAACCCTCACGGTCGCGCAAGTCGATGAAGATCACTCCACCGTGGTCGCGGCGGCGATGGACCCAACCGCATACGTCCACTTCTTGTTCCGCCAATGACTCGTTGATATGCCCGCAATAGTGGCTACGCATCTTGTGTTCCCGATTTATAAATTAGATCGGCGTTTTCGCCGCCGTGAAGGGGGCCAATGTTACTTTTTGAGTGAAATTTCCGCAATGGCAGCCGGATTGGTGCGCCATTTGGGCACGACCACTCCCATGGAAATGATCATTTTCAGGCCTTCATCCACACTCATGTCCAACTCGACCACGTCCTTGCTCGGTAACATGAGAAAAAAACCCGAGGTGGGGTTGGGTGTAGTCGGCACGTAGACGCTGATGACTTCTTCACCGGTCTTGGCCTGGGCCTCACCCATTTCGGTACCGGTCTGAAAGGCCAGTGTCCAGGCCCCGCGGCGAGGATATTCTATCAACAGGACTTTGCGGAAGGATTGTCCGCCAGTGCTGAGCAGGGTTTCGGAAAGTTGCTTAACACTCGCATAAATGGAACGCACCAAGGGTATGCGATTCAGAATCGATTCCCAAGCCGCCAATATTTGCTGGCCGAAGAAGTGGGCCATGATCACCCCGGTAGTCAGGATCACCAATACCGACAACAACACGCCCAAACCCGGAATGTGAAAACCCAGTAAATGGTCGGGGCGGAAGGCCTCAGGCAACAGCAGCAGGGTTTGATCCATGGTGTCGACCAGCAGCTTGACCACCAGCACGGTGACACCCAGCGGCAGCCACACCAGCAAACCGGTAATTAAATAGCGACGTATTCTGGTCATCTCACAACAGCCTTATTCAGTGGTAGATGCGGCAACAGCCGGTGCGGGCGTGGCGCTCGCCCCCGCCTCCGGCGCCTTGTCTGCGGCCGCGGGTTTTTTACCGCTGCCTTTGAAATCGGTAGCGTACCAGCCATTCCCCTTGAGCTGAAAACCAGCCGCCGAAATCAACTTACGTAATGTTGGCTGATGGCATTCCGGACACTCGCTAAGTGGCGCTTCACTCATCTTTTGCATAGTTTCCAAACGATGCTGGCAGGCCGCACACTCATACTCATATATAGGCATGATAAATCTCCGGTTTTTACATTTCTTGTGCCGTCAACGGCACCCAAATAGATATTATCTTACTAATTTGATTAAGTATTTTTCCACAAATCATTCTTGCATAATTCACTTATAGCTACTAATGTTAAACACGTAATGCATTACACGTATTAATAGCCTGGGAATTTTACTCAACAATTCCGTCAATTTTCCTATATAAATTTAGGAGTACAACCATGACTACCCAAAGACTCATTTCCTCGGACGACTGGCCCATTTGCGTCGGCCTCATCGCCATCTTTATATTCTTAGGATTCGTATTCAGCGCCGTGACTTTGTAAAGACTGACGGCTGGCGGGTCATCGCCAGGCAGGTAAGCGTATTTATCATCCCTACAAACGGCGGGGCTGTCGTGGTACCCCGCCGTTTGCAGCAAACGCCGCCCTGCGTGCGCTTATGTTTCATCGAGCGCGATGCCTTTCAAGATCGGCGGTCAGCGTCGCGGCGGTCTACCGTCCGGCTGGATAGCATTACCCCCCACTTTTTCAAGACCGACCATTATAGCCCACCACGGGTTTCCACCCAGCACCTTGTTACGGGTACACTGCGCGCATGCGTCCATCCAGTAGCCCCACCCCCACCGGTCGCCAAGACTGGCGAGCCATCCGCACTCTATTACCCTACCTCTGGGAATACCGCACCCGGGTGATGTGGGCCATGGGCTGTCTGATCCTCGCCAAAGCCGCTACCGTTGCCATTCCCTTGATGCTCAAAGGCATCGTCGATCAGCTGGACGTCGCCCACAATCCGGTGCTGATCCTGCCCGTCGCTTTTTTGATCGGCTACGGTGCCATGCGCCTCGCGAGTTCAGCCTTCGGCGAGCTGCGCGATGCCATTTTCGCCAAAGTCACTCAACGAGCCATCCGCCGGGTCGCTCTGCAAGTCTTCCGTCATCTGCACAAACTCGCTCTCAAATTCCATTTGGAGCGTCAGACCGGCGGCGTATCGCGCGACATCGAACGCGGCTCGCGCGGCATCAGCTTTCTGCTGACTTTTATGCTGTTCAATGTCATTCCCACCCTGGTCGAGATCGGACTGGTGGCCTTGATCCTGTTCATCAATTATCAAGCCTCATTCGCGATCATCACCTTCGCCACCGTGACGCTGTATATCGTGTTCACCCTGATCACCACTGAGTGGCGCATGAAGTTCCGCCGTCAGATGAATGAGATGGACTCCAAGGCCAACACCCGCGCCATCGACAGCCTGCTCAACTACGAAACGGTGAAATATTTCGGCAACGAGGACTACGAGGCCCGTCGCTACGATGAGAATCTCGCAGTGTGGGAACAGGCCGCGGTGCGCAATCAGACCTCGCTGTCCTTTCTCAACTTCGGCCAAGGCGCGATCATCGCCGCCGGCATCACCTGGCTGATGTTCCTCGCCGCCGAAGGCGTAGTGGCCAAGACGCTGACCATGGGCGACCTGGTGCTGATCAACGCGTATTTATTGCAATTGTTTATTCCCATGAACTTCCTCGGCTTCGTCTACCGCGAGATCAAACACTCGCTGGCCGATATGGAAAAGATGTTCAGCCTGCTCGATCAGAATGCCGACGTCAGCGACAAATCCGACGCCAAAGAACTCATCGTCGGCGACGGCGCCGTGCGTTTCGAGGCTGTGAACTTCGGCTACACACCGCAGCGCCAAATCCTCTTCGAGGTCGACTTCGATATACCCGCCGGCCACAAAGTGGCGGTGGTGGGCCACAGCGGCTCCGGCAAATCCACTCTTGCCCGCCTGTTGTTCCGTTTTTACGATGTGAACGGCGGCCGGATAACGATCAATGGCCAGGACATCCGCGGCGTAAGGCAGCACAGCCTGCGCGCCGCTATCGGCATCGTGCCGCAGGACACCGTACTGTTCAACGACACGCTTTACTACAACATCCAGTACGCCAAACCGGATGCGCCGCGCGAGGACGTGATCCGCGCCGCCCAGATGGCCCACATCCACGACTTCATCGAGTCGCTGCCGGAAGGGTATGACACCCAAGTCGGCGAACGCGGCCTCAAACTCTCGGGCGGCGAAAAACAGCGCGTCGCCATCGCCCGCGTCATTTTAAAAAATCCGCGTATCCTGATCTTCGATGAAGCCACCTCGGCGCTCGACTCCAAATCGGAACAAGCCATCCTCGCCGAACTGCGCAACGTCGCCACCGATCACACCACCCTGGTGATCGCCCACCGCCTCTCCACCATCATCGACGCCGAACAAATCCTGGTAATGGATCACGGCCGCATCATCGAGCGCGGCAACCACCAAGCGCTACTCGCCAGCGGCGGCAGTTATGCCCAGATGTGGGCGCTGCAACAGGAGGAGCGGAAAAAGGGCGCGGTGGAATCCACTGCCTCTTTGGCAGTCGACTGAGGAAAATCGGTCACAGAGACGTTATGGAAATCCTGAATGATTCCTACCACGTCAGCCCGGTGAAGCCGCAAACCGGCAATATCGATATGGGCGCTGGGACTGGGCCGCGCTGCTCCCGTATGATCCGCGCTTTGACGGTTATCAGCGCGCCGGGAACTACGCTACGAAACAGTCTGCAGCGCCTGGACTGATGACAACAAACTCTGCGAACGTCTTACCGTCTTTCAAAGACGATGTGATGGGCCGTGCCTTCTCATTTTTATACTCGGCGGCATATCCCTGCGTCTATTCACTCCCTCCTCAAAAGCGACGCAGGACGCCGATGCGCGGCACGAGAAATTCCGTATCGCTGCCGCTGGTGAAGATGAGATGGTAGTCGACGCCCGCCTCAATGCTCCAGTATCGATCGATGTTGTAGTCCACACCCAGACCGCCATTGCCGCCAACGCGGATTGAGCCGCTCTCCGGAATATAGATGCCTAGACCGGCGGTGATGTAAGGCCGCAGACCTTGGGGCGTGAAAGCGTATTTGACATTAGCGGTGAGACTCCACCAATAGGTGTCACTGACTGCCGTCGTGTCACCCTTGAAGGCGTGATAAGCCGCGGCGCCGACAAAAGAGAGTTGCGGTGTGACATGGTAATCGAGGTCCAGGGCAAGACTGTAGTCGCCGTCGTAGAGATTGTTCAGCGAGCCCCGCGGGATGGTGGCACCGAGATGCAAGCTCAAATCAAGACGTCGCTGCGCAGGTAGTTTGGAGGCCGAGCCTGCGTAAAGCCGCTGATCCAGCACGACGACACTGATGTCGGGATCGGCAGCGGTGGGCACCTCCAACCAGGCCTCGTACGCGCCATCGAGGAGATCGCGAATATCCGATGCCACGCTACCGGGCGCCACGGTGATGTGGATGCGATCGGCGTAGTCCGGTCCCAGATAGTTGCCGTGCGCATCCAACGGCTCTATGCGCAAACGCAGGCGATCGACATCGCTACCCACGATGCGCTCGATCACGCTCAGGTCCGAGGTGTCGATGTCGGCCTGCGCAAATTCGATCAGCGTGGATAGGGTTTCGGTGCGCGTATAAGGGCCAATGTCCGGGTGTTCACCGGCGATGGTAAATTCCACCGTGTAGATGCCGGGCACGTCGGTATCGGCAAAGCTCGCGACGTAAAAGCCGTTGCTGTGATGGACCAGCGGGATTTCTCTGACCAGGGACTGCACCTTGTCCCAGAACCCGGGTGTTTGCAGCAGCCGTTCCAGTTTCAACTGCCCGCCGGTGGCGGCAGGCTCACCGCCGTCACTCGGACCCGGCGTGGGTGTGGTCGACAGCAGCGTGCCCAGACCTTGCCCCGGCGTGCGGATGCGTGCAATAGCGGTTCCCGCGTCGGTGAGTGCCTCTCCATTCACGCTCAGGCGCGCCAGTAGTTGCAGCGGCTCACCGAGCTTGGGCCGGTTGCCTAGGGAGAATACATAATCCAGACCTGCCTCGTCGGCGATGGCGGCGGCCTCGTAATGCTCGCCTTTGACCCCGCTGAGAGATATCTGCCACGGCCCTTGCGGCAGCACATGGATGCCACGCATGGCGGGAATGTCGGCCAGGTCGAGGGAGAAAATCCGATAGTAATCGCCGCGCACAAGCTGGCCGTATTGAATCAGGTCGCGGCCGTCCTTTGCTATGCCGGTGATCTCCACGGGGGTTTGGCCGCGTTGCCAACTCACCTTGAAAAACAGCCGCCGCGTACTGCTGCTGACCACAAAACTCTCGGCCTGTGTCGTCGATCTCAATTGGCCGTGGCGATAATCGATGAGCTGCGGGCTGGCCTCCCGCAACGCATCGACCAGTTGCTCCACATAGAAGCGCCGCAGATCGTCGTCGGGGGCGACGGTAAATTGGCTCACCCCACCGGTCGCCGTGGCGATATCGGTGAGCAGCGCGACGAAGGGATCGGTCGCTCCGACGCCGATGGTGTTTATCTTGCGGTCGAGGTCGATATCGAGCGCGGTGGGCGGGACGGTCGGATCGACGTCGGAATTAGTGCGGCCGGGTTGGTTGTCGATGTGCAGCTCGGCGTCGCTGCGCACCACCATGGGATTGACGTTTTGCATGCCGTCGGTGAAGAGAATGACGTTGCGCGGCCGCGTCGCGTCCGTCAACCGATTGATGGCGGATTGCAGGCCCCCGCCCATGGGCGTGAGATTGCGCGTCACGGTCGTCTGCGCCTGCACATCCGCAATCACCGCGCCGGCGTTGTCCGGCACCGTGAACAGCGCATCACCGGCGACGGTGAACTCCCGCACCGACAGGTTCTGGAAATAGGTGACGCCGAGGCGGTGTTCGGGCACCGCCATGCGGCTCCACAGCTGCACGAAGATTTCCACGGCATCCTTCAATACCTGAAGCTTGGGCGCGCAGGTCGGACAGGCCGGCGACAGCATGCTGCCGGAGAGTTCCAAGACCAGCATGACGTCCACGGGGTTTTGCGCCGTCAGGGGTTGCGCCGGCGAATACACCAGCGAATAACGCTGCGGCCCTTCGGCCACCGAGTGACCGCTGACGGTGACGGTGTAGGTCGCGCCAGCCGCGGGTGGTGTGACCACCACCTGCTCCAGATTGTTGAGGTGGTCCTCCCTATCCTGACGTGCGTTGTCGGCGGGATGGGCCGCGTCCAGTGTCCAGGGAAAATAGCGCGTGCCGGCGGCGTCAGTAATCACCAGGTCAAGATCGTTCACCAAGGCCACGGCCGCGCCCGGCAGGGCTGGCGCGTCGTCCCACGCCAGCGTGAAGCGGGCCGGGCCGCCGCCAGCGGGCACAGTGAAGGAATAGGGTACCGTCTGACCGTCATCCACCTGATCCTCGATTACCGATTGGTCATGGATCAAATCGATTGCATCGTTGATATGCAACAGGCCATAGCCCGAGGCGTAGTCCGGCCCCGGGTTGTAGGTAGTGGCGTCGTCCATATCCAGGGCGCTGTGCACCAGCAGGGACTTGACCGTGGACGGCAGCGGATCACTTAAGCCGGGAAACTGATCGCGCCAGGCCTGGATCAACAAGGCCACGGCGGCGGAGGTCTGCCCGTGGCGACCGTAGTTCGCCACGGTAGTGTCGTAATAGGTGGTGAGATAGCCTTGCGCCGTCGCGTCCCACACGGAAATGCCGGCGCTGTTGGTGCCGTTGTGGTGGCCCGAGGCGACCAGCTCGGGCTTGATACGCCCATCGGCCAAAGGGCCCCAGCTGCTGTAGGCGCTCATACGGTTGTTGGCCGCCGGCGCCGAATCCACGGCGCCGATGACCAGGATGTTCTTGGCCGCCTTGGGCGAGTTGATCGAGCCGTAATTGCGAAAGGGGGCGGCGTGATCCACCGTGCACCCGTCCAGCACGTCGGCGCCGGCGGCTGAGTCCCACCAGCCGTCGCGCTCGTTGCCGGCCGAGAAGACGATGCTCAGCGGGCGCTCGAAACCCTCGGCAGACTCACCGCGAACAGCCGCGTCCAATATTGGACTGAGATCGATATACTCACCATAAGGATAGGCGGCGCAACCGCCGATGCGGCCCCAGGCATTGCTGACCACCACCGCCCGATGGGTGTTAACGGCGGTCTGCAGGTCACCGAAATAGTTGGCGTCCTCGGCCGCGGTGTCGGCATCTTTATAGGCATGGCTGTACAGGGTCGAGGCCGGCGCCATGCCGCGATAACGCTCGGCGTTGGCGCCCGCCTCGCCGTCACCGGCAATGAAACCCGCGGTCATGGTCGGATGAAAGTTAGCCATGTCAGTCGGATCGGTGTCGCCCTTATGGGCGCGCGCCACACCGCCGGTGGTGAAATCCGGATGGTTCCAATTGGCATGCTGGTATTCGAGCACGCCGATGACCACACCGTCGCCGTCACCGCTGGCGGCCTGCACGACATCCACCCGCGGGTGTTGGCGTGCTCTGTCCGCCTCCGGTCGAGCGGGTGGGGCACTGGCTTCGATCCACTGCACCGCATCGTCGGCCGCCAGGTCACCCACGGCTGTTTGCGGCACGAGTACCACAAAGCGGCGCAGCTGCGGATAGCTCTCGGCAATCACCACACCCGAGTCCTCGAGGCGGCCGCGCAACGCCTTGCCTTCGGCATCGGCGAAATACGTAACGACTAACCGCAGGCGACCCTCCGCCTCACGGGCCCCTGGCCAGACACGCCCGGCGCGCAGTCCAGGCTCCAGCTTGTCCTCCGGCTCGATCGCACCGACCCAACGCAGCTTGGACAAGGCCGGATGCCCGCGGCCAAACTCACCGGCACCGAGGCGAACCAGGTGTTGTGCGGGACATAGTTCAACAGCTGCACCCCCGCCTGTTGCAAAGCAAACTTCTGCTCCGCGTCGGGGATGCGTTCGAACTGGAGCAGCATATGCACACGCTCGCCTTTGGCGCGCGCGATGACGGTATTAAACGCAATGGGTCGATCGGCGGGCGGTGAAAACTTACGGGACTTGAGTTGTATCTCCAAGACATTTTGCCCAAGGGGCTTACCATAGACCAAGCCGAGCGGTTCGACCAGAAAGAGTCCGATGATTACAGTAAACAATACGCGTTTCATCTTGGTGTCTCCCATCCTTGACTATCTGGGTCGGCAGTCAGATGAATAGTCGCGTCTCTATTGGCGCGGGTGTCGTCACTCTTCAGCCTCGCTGATCAATGTAAACAAAGATGAGGAGGCTCCTGGCGCGCGCATCACCGGATACCGGTCTTGTTCAATCCGTTGTGATTTTGTGAACCCTTTTTATAACCATAGTTGACCAGGCAGAAACTGCAACGACAATGTGTGAGACGGTGTGTCGTTTAAGTGGCCGGCGATAAATCCCGCGTTTTCCCGGCCGAAAGATAGCCTGTGGACGTATTCTCCAGGCGTGCGGGAAGGCGACGACACGCAGCATAAAATGAAAATCGTTATCGACAAAATACTCGATCAAGCAGAGGTGGTATCGACGCAACCTCTTCTTGAAGAGCAAGACCACCATCACAATCATCGACGCGAGTCTCCAAATGGCAGAATCGCCTACTTGAATATTCGTGAACAAGCGGCGTCTTAGCGTCAATATGAAATGGACCTATCTCAAAAGCGGATTAACCAAAATCCTGTCATAGATGACACCACGACAATTGCGATATTTCCCGAAAAATACTGATGTCGAGGATGATTCATCAAATTGTTTTTAGCCTCCATTTCAATTTTGAGATAGGTTCATAGAAAAACGGGGATTCCTTATCTTCGGTTCTGCACCACTCCCATGGAGATGATGCGGAAAATCAACTTTGATCGGAGCACCCCACCTATTAACCCGGCAATCAATTACATGAATTAAGCGGCATAAGAAATTTTGTTGTGCCGAAACTATGTCTGAACCCGAGTAGGCTTCTTTTGCAACATGCGCATATGACTCACCACCTTTGCTGCCAGTGGCTTCCTGTTTCGCGCAGGTTCCCCACTGTGAACACCGGCTTTTAAATCGCAATTGAGATACTCATCGGGATTCAACTCAGGCGAATACGAGGGGAAGTAAAAGACCTCGATTTTGTCCTTCTGCTCTGCAAGCCACGCCTTTGCAATTTTGGCATGATGCACTCGCAGATTATCCAATATCAAAATGACTTTGCCGTTGGCGGTTTTTATCAATCGTTTCATAAAATCGATCGGCAAATCTGCATTCATAGTGCCTTCAAATAATCTGAAACGTACTTTCCCCTGATTCGTCACCGCGGAGATCATGTTGATTGACTCGCGCTTGGCATTGAGCTCGATCATAGGCGTTTTCCCCTTTGGCGGATAACCTCGCTCGTGCTGACAGTCATTGCGCAGCCCTGTCTCGTCACCCCAGTAAATCTCGGCATTTTCCCGCTTGGTCTGCGCCTTGATTACCGGATACGCTTCATTCAGCCATTGCTTAACGGCCTCAGGGCGCTGTTCATAGGCCTTCTTCAATGATTTCTGGGGCGTGATGCCCCAGCGCGTGAGGTATTCACCGACCGTGCGAATGGGGAGTTCTATTCCGGCACGCTGATGAATAACCTCTTGTACCGATTTACGTGGCCATAACGCATAGGCAAGCTTTCCCGCCTCATTTCAAACCTCACCCCAAGCTGTGCTAACGTAGTCCCATGGACAAGCCAAATGCCCCCCCGCCCGGCGAACCGCTCACTCTGCGGCGCGTCGCCATCGATACCTACCGCGAAAACGTCGCCTATCTGCATCGTGACTGCGCGGTGTACCGCGCTGAAGGCTTCCAGGCCTTATCGAAGGTCGAAGTGCGCGCCGACGGCGTTCGCATCCTCGCAGTGCTCAATGTTGTGGATGACAGCGTCATCGTCACCGAGCATCAGTTAGGCTTGTCGGAGCAGGCCTACACCCAGCTCGGCTTGCAGGAAGGTGCGCCCATCACGATTGATCATGCCGAACCGCCCCGTTCCATGGACGCCGTGCGGCGCAAGATGCTCGGCGAACGCCTCACCGCAGCAGACCTCCACGCCATCGCCTTCGAGATTGCCGACCATCGTTATTCGAAGATGGAGATGGCGGCGTTTTTGGTAGCCTCGGCGCAGGCGGGTCTCGACCGCGATGAGGTGTTGCACCTCACGCGGGCGATGGTGGATTCGGGCGACCGCCTCGACTGGCAGGAACCGCTGGTGGCGGACAAACATTGCATCGGCGGCATCCCCGGCAATCGCAGCTCCATGCTGGTGGTGCCCATCGTCGCCGCCCACGGCATGCTGATTCCGAAAACCTCGAGCCGCGCCATCACATCCCCCGCCGGCACCGCCGACACCATGGAAGTCTTGGCCGAGGTGAATCTCGCGCCGGAGAGGCTGCGCGACATCGTGCGTCATCACCGCGGTTGCCTGGCCTGGGGCGGCACCGCCCGCCTCGCGCCGGTGGACGATGTCTTGATTTCGGTGGAGCGGCCGCTCGGCATCGACGCACCGGGGCAGATGGTCGCCTCCATTCTCGCCAAAAAACTCGCGGCCGGCTCGACGCATCTGCTCATCGACATTCCGGTCGGTCCCACCGCCAAAGTGCGCCACATGCGCGAGGCATTACAACTGCGCAAATTGTTCGAATACGTCGGTGACCGTCTGGGCTTGCATATCGAAGTGGTCATCACCGACGGCCGCCAACCCATCGGCCGCGGCATCGGCCCCTTACTCGAAGCGCGCGATGTCATGCAGGTGCTGGAGAATCACCCGCAGGCGCCGGCGGATCTGCGGCAAAAAGCCCTGCGGCTCGCCGGCCGGGTGCTGGAATTCGACCCCGACGTGCGCGGCGGCCAAGGTTTTGCCATCGCCCGCGACATCCTCGACTCCGGCCGCGCCCTGGCCAAGATGAACGCGCTCATCGACGCCCAGAGCCGGCGCACACCGGCCCCGCAACTCGGCACCATCAGCTACGAAGTCGGCGCCGAGCAAAGCGGCGTGGTCACCGCCATCGACAATTTCCTGCTGGCGCGCATCGCGCGCATGGCCGGCGCGCCCATGGACAAAGGCGCGGGGGTGGATCTGCTGAAAAAATTGGGCGACACGGTGGAACAGGGCGAACCGCTTTATCGGGTGTATGCCGAATTCAACGCCGACTTCAAATTCGCCCGCGCCTTCAATGCCGAACACGGCAGCGGTTACCGCATCGGCACGGCGGACGAAGTGCCGAAATTATATGTGGAGTTTTAATTTTCATGCGCTGGTCGACTACAGACCTGGAATTAGCGCGTTCCCCTCTCCCATCCGGCGACGAGGGAATGTAGTCATATTGGGTTAATCAACACGGAGCGCAACGAATCGATATGCCAACAAGCTTGTTGCTGGGATTTCCCGACTACAGCGCAGCCGCCCATCGTCTGGCGCAATGTCTAAATCTGCCTTGTGAAATCGCCGTGCTGCATCGCTTTCCCGATGGCGAAAGCAAATTACGCCTGCCGACGGGGTTACCGGAACGGTTGATCGTCTGCCGCAGCCTGGACCATCCCAACGACAAACTCATCGAATTGCTGTTGACGGCGGAGACCGCGCGCGCCGCCGGCGTCAAGCATCTCACCCTGGTGGCGCCCTACCTCTGTTACATGCGCCAGGACATGGCTTTCGCACCCGGTGAAGCGGTGAGCCAGCGCATCATCGCGCCCTGGCTGGGCCGTTTGTTCGATACGGTGATCACCGTCGATCCGCATCTGCACCGCATCGACGAATTGCGCGAAGTCATGCCCGCCGCGCGGGCGATCACCCTCAGCGCAGGCAATTTGATCGGCGATTTATTGAAAGCGCGACTGGGCGCGCCGCTGCTGGTGGGGCCCGACAGCGAATCGCGGCAATGGGTAGCGCGCATCGCCACTCATGCCGGGCTGGAATTTCTCATTGCGGAAAAACAGCGACGCTCCGATCACGAGGTGGACATCGCTTTGCCACCGGGGGAACTGCGCGGCCGTACGGCGGTGATCGTCGACGACATGGCCAGCACCGGCTGCACCCTCGCCACCACCGCCGCGCTGTTGTATCAAGCCGGCGCGGCGACGGTGCACTGCTGCGTGACCCATCCCTTGTTCGTCGGTGACGCCATAACGGTATTGCACGCGGCGGGTGTACAACAGATTTGGAGCAGCGACAGCGTGCCCCACGCCAGCAACGCGTTCACACTCGCGCCCCTGCTCGCCGCGGCGCTCGCCGGTTAGGCCCGTCCCATGCCCGCCAATCCCATGCAAATGATCTTTTTCGTCATCGTGCTGGGATTGCTGCTGACTTTCATTCAAGTCGGCGCCCTCACCGTGGCCTTCGAAAAACTCGGGCTCTCGGCGCAATCGGCCTTTTTATTATTATTTTGCTCATTGATCGGCAGCGCCATCAATTTACCATTCATGACGGTCGACGCCGAACGGCCGGCTAGCGACAGCATCCCCGCACATTTGCGAGAATTGGTTCAACGCAACCTGCAGCGTTTCAACGGCACGACCCATATCGCCATCAATGTCGGCGGTTGCCTGATTCCGGTGATCTTTTCCTATTATCTGATTTTTCACCATCCCTTGCCGATACCGGACGTCATCGCCGCCACGCTCATCGTCACGTTCATCAGTCGCCTCACCAGTCGGCCGGTGCCGGGCGTGGGCATCGCCATGCCGATCTTCGTCGGCCCGCTCGCCGCCGCCGTCACCGCGATCGGCATCAATCCCGACCAAAGCGCGCCCTTGGCCTACATCTGCGGCACGCTGGGCGTACTCATCGGCGCGGATTTGTTACGGCTGCGCGACATTCGCAAAATGGGTGCTCCCATCGCCTCTATCGGCGGCGCCGGCACCTTCGACGGTATTTTCATCACCGGCATCGTCGCGGTATTACTGGCCTGACGACCTGTTCATGATTCCGAGTAAGAGATGCACAACAAAGACCCTTGTATAAAAACCACAACAGGTTCGTAATCCACCTCTTCGACTTGCCGTCTTCCACGGGCGAAACGCGCGGCATAGTTCACCTGCTTAGTCCCGTTAGATGTATTAAACGCCTGACAGGTCACCACCTGAGCGGCTGTGTTTCAATGTCCCCTCAAGCAAAGAAATTTGCCCTAGATATTCTTGACCGTGCCGATTATTTATGCGAATTTTAATCATCTCCCTCGAAGAGTAAACCTCTTCATTTGTAAGTTAATGTCCCAGGGACAGCCGGTCATCCGCACAGTCCTATTTCCGCTCAAATCGCGCCACGGTTTGGAGGTCACCATGCTAAACATCGAGCAATACCAAGCGACATCTCAACGAGATACCTATCCGGAAATCGCTCGACGCGGCAGTGAATTGCAGTTCTACCGCTTATTGGAAAAATTACCGGCGGGCGCCTATACCTGTGATCCCCAGGGGCTCATCACCTATTACAATTCACATGCGGTCCAGCTATGGGGACGGGAGCCGAAGCTTCATGATCCCGTGGATCGTTACTGCGGTTCTTTTAAACTGTTTTCCGCCAATGACGGTATCGCCATACGACACGATCAATGCTGGATGGCACTCACGCTGCAGAGCGGCAACGAATACAACGGCCACGAAATCGTCATCGAGCGTCCCGATGGACGCCGCCTCACCGTGTTGGCCCACGCCAATCCCATCCGCAATGAATCAGGCCAGCTGATCGGCGCCATGAACGTCCTGATCGACATCAGCGAGCGCAAACGCACGGAAGATTTATTGAAAGAGGCCGATCGTTACAAAAACGAGTTTCTGGCAATCTTGGCCCATGAATTACGTAATCCACTGGCACCCATTTACAATGCCGTGCGTATTTTGAAAAGTACCGCCTCTGGCGCCGAGCAAAACTGGGCGATCGATGTGATAAACCGCCAAACTCAACAAATGACCCGCCTCATTAATGATTTGCTGGACGTTGGCCGCATCAACGCCAATTTGTTGCATCTGCATAAAGAGCGGGTCAAACTCGACACGCTGATCGAAACCGCGGTCGAAACCAGCCAGCCGCTGATCGATACGTTCGGTCAAGAGCTGATTATCAACACCCCATCCCAGCCGATTTATCTCGACGCCGACTCTGCCCGGCTGGCTCAGGTAATCGCAAACCTGCTGAACAACGCTGCCAAATATACCGACCGGGGCGGCCGCATCTGGCTGAGCGCCGAGCAATGCGACGGCGAGATCGTGGTCTCGGTACGCGATAGCGGCATCGGGATTTCCGCCAAGGCCCTGCCCCACATCTTCGAGATGTTCATGCAAATACCCCGCGCAGCGGATGAGACCGCCAATCAGGCAGAGGGCGGTTTGGGCGTCGGTCTCACCCTCGCCAAGCGATTGGTAACCATGCACGGCGGCACGATCGCGGCCTACAGTGAAGGTCTGGGTAAAGGTAGCGAATTCATCCTGCGACTACCGGCGGCAATCACTACCCCCCAAGATACTCGCTCTCGCCAAACCTCTTCCGACACTCCAGCATTCCGCTCACTGCCCATACTGGTGGTGGACGACAACCGGGACACCGCCGCCAGCATGGGCATGCTGTTACAGCTTATGGGACACGAAATCCGCACCGCGCATGATGGCCTTGATGCCGTACGTATCGCCGAGCAATTCCGGCCCGAGGTACTCCTGCTCGATATCGGCCTGCCACTCGCCGACGGTTATCAAGTGGCGAAGATGATCCGCGAACAATCCTGGGGCAAGGACATGATGTTGATCGCGGTGACCGGCTGGGGCCAAGAAGCCGACAAGCGGCGTACGCTGGAGGCTGGATTCAATCATCATCTGGTCAAACCGGTGGACCCCGCGACGCTGACGCGATTGCTGGCCTCGTTACAGCCACGGCGGTAGTGAAGACCGACAATGCCTGCGATGTGACGGTAACCGGACGCTGCGCGGAGAGGTCCGTCGCGCTTCATTCGCCGCATCACCCATTACGCGGATGACCGGGGAATGACCGCGATCGACAACCATGGGTCGCGCCGGCTGTCGATGATCTTGTTCTTCATTGAAGGCGACTAAGGCGGCATGCATCGCTATGGATAGCGGGAGGAACCTATGGCACAGAATGCGAAGTCTCAACGAGTCGTCATCGTCACCGGCGCGGGCCACGGCATCGGTTCGGCCACAGCGCAGCGGTTCGCCGCTGACGGCTGGCGAGTAATCGCGGCGGACAAGGACAAAGCGGCCGCCGATCGGGTCGCGGCGCACATTCACGGTCACTCCGCAGCGGTGGATGTCAGCATCGCCGCGGACATCGAGCTGCTGATCACCACCAGCTTGCACAACCACGGCCGGCTGGACGCGGTGGTTTCTAACGCCGGCATCAGCCGTTTCGGCAGTTTAAAGGACACCACTCTCGGCGAGTGGAACCTCGTGCTCGCCACCAATCTGACCGCTGCTTTCCTGCTCGCCAAATACGCGGAAGATGCGCTGCGTCAAGCGCAAGGCGCGATGGTATTGATCGCGTCCACCCGCGCGCATATGTCCGAGCCCAATACCCACGCTTATTCCGCTTCCAAAGGCGGTCTATTGGCGCTCACCCATTCCTTGGCAGTCAGTCTCGGCCCTGACGTCCGCGTCAATTGCATCTCACCCGGTTGGATCGACACCGAGGGTAAACCGCTCTCCGAAGCGGATCACGCGCAGCATCCGGGCGGGCGGGTCGGGCGGGCCGACGACGTCGCCGCGGGCATCGCCTGGTTAGTTTCGGAACAGGCCGGATTCATCACTGGCGCGGAACTAGTCATCGATGGTGGAATGACGCGGAAGATGATCTATCTCTAAGCACATTGATAAGGCAAGTGCGTTGCCCGCGGTCATCCGCCCGTCAGCATCCTGGCCAACTGACCGGTATCGAACCAGCGCTGCAGTTCGCCGGAGCCACCCACCAGCATGCCCTTTATAAAGATCATCATCGGAAAAGTGTGCCAACCCATCCACAACTTGAGCGCCAGGCGGCGGCGCCACCCGCTGAGATAACCGCCGTTTCTAGGTACTATTAATCTGTGATGCGGCGCGTATCCGGTATTCTTCTCGCCTTGCGCGAAAGGGATTATGCCTCATGCCGACTGTCACGACATCATTCGCCGCGACCTCGGTCTGAACTTCGCGGAGCAGGCGGATCTGATGCGTGACGATCACCGCGCGCGCGGTTTGAATGCGGTGGTTATCGTCAAGAACAACGCGGCTCATGATCCGCCCCCTGAATACGAGTCTTTTTAAAAGGGGGATACTACCCACTCCTATGCTATGCAAATCGGTGCGCTCAGGTATCCTCCCATCGGCGCAGCTTGCTCGGATCGACCTCGCTTTGTTGTTTTTTCGCTTGGCGATTGAGTTTAATTAAATAGAGGGCAAAGCCCACGCCGGTGAACACCAACACGATTAAACCAATTATCACGCCCGTACTCATTAATCCACCTCCACTCACAGCGCCCACAATCGCGGCTGGTCGTCATCGGCAAGGTGGATGGCTACTCCGTTCCGATCTGCCGCCGATATTCACTGTGTTTCATTTCGAGATATTTGGCACGCTCCATTTCGTGAAGTTGCTCCGGATAGCTGGCCGCCGCCGCGAACCAATCGTTCAGCCGTTTTTCGAGGCGAGCCGGCGCGGGCACCGCCAAGCCGCCGAAAAAACTTTCGAGAGCGAGGTAATAACGCATGGTATTACGTTCCACTACCCCGCGCATTCCCTTGACATAAATGGCCTGCCCGTTTTCTTGTGCGCCGGTGATGGTGAAGCCTACTTTATTCCGGCCGGCAGTACCGAGATAGGTCTGCATGGCCAAACGACCCAGCAAACCATAGGAATAGGAATACGCCAAATGAATGATGGTCCGCTTATCGTCCAGCGCCACCGCCTCGATCATGATCCGATAATCTCGGGTGGCAAAGGGACCCGCGTCGGCATGGAGTTGCACTTGCAGGTAGTCAGCGGTTTTCTCGATGGGGTTATATTTGAAATTTACCTGCGAAGCGTCTTCGAGTGGCTGGTCGTATTTGCGCCCGACATAAACCGTGATGACGGTCACCGGTTCACTGGGCGCCGCGCGACAATATTTAGTATTGGGGTGCAATATCAGAATATCGCACCAATTTTCCGCTTTAGTGAGGGTGGCGGCCACCGTTGAATAAGGGTGATCGAGCAAAGCATGAATATCGCCCGCCACGTTATCCGCGGTTTCCTTGGAATCGAGATAAAGCGGTTTATGAAACTGATTATTCTTGATCCGGTCATCCAAGCTTTGGTATTGGCTGCGCAACGCCGCGGCTGGGTCGGGTTTTTCCGGTCCGGCCTGCGCCCGACCCACGGCCAGCCACAACACTACGATTACCAATAAGTTCACCGCCGCCCAGTTTAAAGGGGCGGACCCGCGATTGCCCGGCGAGCAAGAGTCGATACGCAAATCAATCCTTTCCAATTTATCCCGCCAACGCACCTCGCAAGCGGGCGACAAATCTTCATTTATCACGCGACCCAACCGACAGATAAAGCCGCCGCTAGAGCCAGTACGCCCATACCCGCGCCGCCATTTCCTTTAGCCGCAGCGTCAGCGACCTGTTACGCCATTGTTCGAGCGTAACGGGTCGGGACGACAATAAATCCTTCTCGAACATTGCCAGCATCTTCTTGCCGAAACTCGGCCCCAGGATAACCGCGTTCAGTTCGTCGTTATGCAGGAAACTGCGCCAATCCAAATTGGTGGATCCGATAGTCGACCATACCCCGTCGATGAGCGCGGTCTTGGCATGCAACATCGCGGCATGGCGTTCATAAATCTTAATGCCACCACTCAACAGCTCATCATAATAGGACCGCCCGGCGTGGAACACCAAGCCGGAATCGGTGCTGCTCGGCAAAATAATCTTCACGTCCACCCCGCGCCGGGCGGCCTGCATGAGCGCGCCAAGCAACTGCGGATCGGGAACGAAATAGGCATTGGTTAAATAAATGCTGGTTTCGGCGCTGGCAATCGCTGAAAGGAGAGTCGCGTGAATCAGGCTATAACCATAATCAGACGAACTGCCGATGACTCGGACCACTTCTTCGCCCTGGTTGGCGAGCGGCGGAAAGTAATTGCTTGGTGCGAGCGGCGCACCGCGTTGTTTTTCCCACGTCGCGACAAACAGTTTTTGCAACTCGCCCACCACCGGTCCTTGAACTTGAAAATGCGTGTCGCGCCAAGGCAAGCCACCGGTGGCGGCTGGTTTGGCGCGGCGCTTGAATGAACCGCTGGAATACACACTGCTTATATTGATCCCGCCGAGGAAGGCGGACTCTCCATCGACGATCAACAGTTTTCTATGATCGCGCTGATTTACCTCCCAACCTTTTTTCAATTTCAGCGGATTGATGGGATTGAACTCCAGGGTTTGGATGCCGTTGTCGGCAAGACGCTGGAAAAATTGGGATGGGGTGTTAAGCGTGCCTACGCTGTCATAGATCAAATTCACCTGCACACCCTGCGCCCGTTTCGCGATCAACGCCTCGGCGAAACGCCCGCCCACTTCGTCATCATCGATGATATAGGTTTCCATATTGATATGGTATTTTGCATTACGAATGGCATCGAACATCGCTTTGAACGTGGCCGGACCGTCCTCCAGCAAAACGACTTTATTACCCACCACCAACGGACTCCCCACGATGGCTTCTTCGACGGCCAGATGCCGCTCGAAGATATTGGTGTCTTTGTGGCGGAGTTTGAGGCGGTCGAGGATCAACTGGCTTTGTTTGACGGAGAGCGGCCCGCGCGCGCCTTCGAGTTGAATAGGTGGAGATGAACGGACCGCCATGTCTGGTACGATGGTCGGCAGGGAGGCACAGCCGGTAAAATTGCCTAACGCAATCACTCCCCAGTAAGCGGCGGTCCCGCAGCGTCTAACTGGGTGAGCTGCCATTCGTGACCATCACGTAATTGTTCATGGCATTTTCGAGCCGGCACCAGGATAAGCATCTACCCTCGAATAGAGCGCTGATTTAGCGTCGCGCTTGAACATCGCACTCCACTTTTTGGTTAAGAACACCGGAAATTCACCATAATCGAGCACAATATCACGACTAGGCAAGCCATTGCCTAGGAAGTGACGAGTTGACGGCCAGGGCGAGTCGATCCCCGGTATTAATTTTTAAGGGTCTACGCGGATTAGTGTGGGTCATTTTTCGTGAATTTCGGTAGTGGCGGCAAGAAGGCAGCGATGATTTTCAACTTGAGATACTCCTCATCGCGGTAGCCGTAAGCCCGCCGCT